>NZ_SSOI01000040.1:0-27275 GCF_029873175.1 Pseudomonas sp. BN505 | reverse complement strand
ACTCGAACCCGCGACCCCCGGCGTGACAGGCCGGTATTCTAACCGACTGAACTACCGCTGCGCAGTGCGTTCCTCTCTGGCTATCGGCTTCTTGCGAGACCTTTGCACCAGGAACTTCTCAGGAAGTGGTGGGTGATGACGGGATCGAACCGCCGACCCTCTGCTTGTAAGGCAGATGCTCTCCCGGCTGAGCTAATCACCCTCGCGATGTTGCTTGTTGCGTTTGCTTCTCTGAGGCCGCGAAATTTACGCAGGTGGCGAAGCTAAGTCAATAGCCCCATTGAATTTTTTTCAAAAAAAGCAAAAACAGAAAAGGGACCTTTCGGTCCCCTTCCCTTACAGCGCCGAGCTCAGGTGTAGATCATCTTGCGGGTCATGCCGCCATCGACCACAAACTCCTGACCGGTGACAAACGCCGCCTGGCGCGACAACAGCCAGGCAACCATCGCCGCCACATCTTCCACGGTGCCTACCCTGCCCGTCGGGTGCTGGGCATGGTCGGCCTCGGTCAACGGCTCGGCACGACGCTGCGACGGGTCACGGGCATCGATCCAGCCCGGGCTCACTGCATTGACACGAATTTCCGGGCCCAGGCTCATGGCCAGGGCATGGGTCAAGGCCACCAGGCCGCCCTTGCTCGCTGCGTAGGCCTCGGTGTCGGGCTCGGACTGCCGCGCCCGGGTAGAAGTGAGGTTGACGATGGCCCCGTTGTGCGCACGCAGGTACGGCGCACAATGCTTGGCCAGCAGCATCGGGCCATTGAGGTTAACCGCCAACACCCGGTTCCACTGTGCCAGGCTCAGGCTTTCCAGCGTCTGGTTATGCGGGTTGGCGATGGCGGCATTGCACACCAGCGCGTCCAGCCGACCGAACTGCCCAAGCACTTCGGACACCCCGGCAATGACCTGGGCCTCGTCGGCGACGTCCATGGTGATGAACCAGGCGTTGTCGCCCAAGGCCTTGGCCACTTTGCCGCCACGCTGACGGTCCAGGTCGCTCAGCACCACCTGCCAGCCTTCACAGATCAGCCATGCGGCAATGCCCAGGCCGATGCCGCGCGCGGCACCGGTGACCAAGGCTACCCGGCCATTCTGGCCCGGGGTACTGCCGCGGATTTCCATCACAGTGCGGCCAGCCCGCGTGCAAGGTCAGCCTGCAGGTCAGCCACATCTTCCAGGCCCACGGCAACGCGGATCAGGCTGTCGCGGATACCGGCGGCTTCACGCTCCTGCGCCGACAGGCGGCCGTGGGAGGTGGTGGCCGGGTGGGCGATGGTGGTCTTGCTGTCACCCAGGTTGGTGGTTATGGAAATCACCCGGGTGGCGTCGATGAAGCGCCAGGCGCCGTCTTTACCGCCCTTGACCTCGAAGCTCACCACCGCACCAAAGCCACTCATCTGGCGCTTGGCCAGTTCGTGCTGCGGGTGGCTGGGCAGGCCGGCGTAATGCACCTTCTCCACGCCGTCCTGCTGCTCCAGCCATTCGGCCAGGGCCTGGGCGCTTTCGCAGTGGGCACGCATGCGCAGGCGCAAGGTTTCCAGCCCCTTGGTGAAGATCCAGGCATTGAACGGGCTGAGGGTCGGGCCTGCGGTACGCAGGAAGCCCACCACTTCTTTCATCTGTTCGGCACGGCCGGCAACCACGCCCCCCATGCAACGGCCCTGGCCGTCGATGAACTTGGTGGCCGAGTGGAACACGATGTCGGCACCCAGCTTCAGTGGCTGCTGCAGCGCCGGGGTGCTGAAGCAGTTGTCCACCACCAGCATGGCACCGCGGGCATGGGCGATTTCACTGAGCGCGGTGATATCGACCAACTCGGCCAGCGGGTTGGACGGCGACTCGACGATCAGCAGCTTGGTATTGGCCTTGATGGCCTTTTCCCAGCCGCCGAGGTCGACCAGTGGCACGTAGTCCACCTGCACGCCAAAACGCTTGAAGTACTTCTCGAACAGGCTGATGGTCGAGCCGAACACGCTCTGCGACACCAGCACGTGGTCACCGGCGCTGCACAGCGACATCACCACGGCCAGGATGGCTGCCATGCCAGTGGAGGTGCCCACGGCCTGCTCGGCGCCTTCCATGGCCGCCAGGCGCTCCTCGAAGGCACGCACCGACGGGTTGGTGTAACGCGAATAGACGTTGCCCGGCGTTTCACCGGCAAAGCGCGCGGCCGCGTCGGCGGCCGTGCGGAACACGTAGCTGGAGGTCAGGAACAGCGCTTCGCTGTGCTCGCCCTCGGGTGTACGGTGTTGACCGGCGCGCACCGCCAGGGTGTCGAAACCGACACCCTCGAGGTCGCTGTCCAGTCGCCCGGCATCCCATTGATCCGTCATGCCGTCGCTCCCTGAATCAGTTGTTGTAGAGGTCGATGATCGCGCTGACGGCCTGGTTCTTGACCTTGGCCAGGTCATTACGGGCCTGCTCGATACGCTCGAGGTAGGCATCGTCGATATCGCCGGTGACGTACTCACCGTTGAACACCGCGCAATCGAAGTGGTCGATCTTGATCTTGCCGCCACCGACCGAGTCGATCAGGTCTGGCAGGTCCTGATAGATCAGCCAGTCGGCGCCAATCAACTCGGCCACTTGTTCGGTGGTACGGTTGTGGGCGATCAGTTCGTGAACACTCGGCATGTCGATGCCGTAGACGTTGGGGTAGCGTACTGCCGGGGCTGCGGAGCAGAAGTAGACATTCTTGGCACCGGCTTCGCGGGCCATCTGGATGATCTGCTTGCAGGTGGTGCCGCGCACGATCGAGTCGTCCACCAGCATCACGTTCTTGCCGCGGAACTCCAGTTCGATGGCGTTGAGCTTCTGGCGTACCGATTTCTTGCGCGCGGCCTGGCCGGGCATGATGAAGGTACGGCCGATGTAGCGGTTCTTGACGAAGCCTTCGCGGAACTTGACGCCCAGGCGGTTGGCCAGCTCCAGCGCGGCAGTGCGGCTGGTGTCCGGGATCGGGATGACCACGTCGATGTCATGCTCCGGGCGTTCGCGCATGATTTTGTCGGCCAGTTTCTCACCCATGCGCAGACGGGCCTTGTACACCGAAATACCGTCGATGATCGAGTCCGGGCGCGCCAGGTAGACGTGCTCGAAAATGCACGGCTGCAGTTTTGGCGATTCGGCGCACTGCTTGGTGAACAGTTGGCCTTCTTCGGTGATGTACACCGCTTCGCCCGGCGCCAGGTCGCGGATCAGGGTGAAGCCGAGCACGTCCAGGGCCACGCTTTCCGAGGCGATCATGTATTCCACGCCTTCGTCGGTGTGGCGCTGGCCGAACACCACCGGGCGGATGCCGTGGGGGTCGCGGAAACCGACGATGCCGTAACCGGTGACCATCGCCACTACGGCGTAACCGCCTACGCAGCGGCTGTGCACGTGGGAAACAGCAGCGAACACGTCTTCTTCGGTCGGCTGCAGCTTGCCGCGCACCGCCAGCTCATGGGCGAACACGTTCAGCAGCACTTCCGAGTCGGAGTTGGTGTTGACGTGGCGCAGGTCGGACTCGTAGATCTCCTTGGCCAACTGCTCGACGTTGGTCAGGTTGCCGTTGTGGGCCAGGGTGATGCCATATGGCGAGTTGACGTAGAACGGCTGGGCCTCGGCCGAGGTCGAGCTGCCCGCAGTCGGGTAGCGCACGTGACCAATGCCCATGCTGCCTACCAGGCGCTGCATGTGGCGCTGCTGGAAGACGTCGCGCACCAGGCCATTATCCTTGCGCAGGAACAACCGGCCGTCATGGCTGGTCACGATACCGGCAGCGTCCTGGCCGCGGTGCTGGAGGACCGTAAGCGCGTCATACAGCGCCTGATTGACGTTCGACTTACCGACGATACCGACGATGCCACACATGCGACGCAACCCCTACTTTGACGAAACTTGAGTGAATAGCGCTCAGTGCCGGGACGGACCGAGCAACTGTTCCTTGAACGGAAGATCAGCCGGAGCGCTGATCAACCCACTGGGTGACCACTGGCCGGTAAAACCAAGGATCAGGTTTTTAGACCAGTCGGCGACCAAGAGAAATTGTGGTATCAGGCGTGATTCCTGCCACCAGGTGTCTTGTTGAACAGGCCCCAGGCTGATCAGGCCGATGGCCACCACTACCAGCAAGGCCCCGCGCGCGGCGCCGAAGGCCATGCCCAGGAAACGATCAGTACCGGACAGCCCGGTCACACGGATCAGCTCACCCACGAGGAAGTTGACCATGGCCCCCACCAGCAAGGTGGCGACGAAAAGAATGGCGCAGCCGGCGATGACGCGCATCGATGGCGTCTGGATATAGCTCTCAAGATACACCGAGAGCGAACCGCCGAACATCCAGGCAACCGCACCGGCAATGATCCAGATGAGCAAGGACAAGGCTTCCTTGACGAAGCCGCGCTTGAGACTGATCAGTGTGGAGACGGCGATGATCGCGATGATCGCCCAATCAACCAAGGTAAATGCCACGGTGCTGCCTGCATACGTTTGAGGCGGCGCATTTTACCAGAGCGACGGGCTGGGAGTAAGCGGAATGTGGGGTGGATTGGTGTTGGGCGATTCGCGGCTAAACCCGCTCCCACAGGGACGGCGTCACAGCATGGTCTGCGCACATCCTGTGGGAGCGGGTTTACCCGCGAATGGCCAGCAAGGCCGCTACTGGGTATCAGCTGCGCTCTGGCTGGAAACGCACCACAAAGCCCTTGAGGCTGTTCTGGCGGTTGATGGCGTCGCGCGTGCGCTCGGCTTCGGCCCGCTCGATCAACGGCCCGACATACACCCGGTTCATCCCGCCCGCCGAGCGGATATAGGCGTTGTAGCCCTGACTGCGCAGCGTTTGCTGCAGCTTCTCGGCACCGGCTCGGTTGGACAGGCTGGCCAACTGGATGGACCAGCTGACAGGCAAGCCATTGACGTCGATTTTCGAGGGGGCAGCTGGCTTGGCCACTGCCGTGGCAGGTGCCGGGGTGGCCGCCGGCCTGGGCTCGACCTTGGGTGCCGGGACCTGCGGCTTGGCCGGCTGAACCTGCGCCTGGGTCTGCGGCGATGGAGTAATTGGCTGGCTGGGTGTAGCGGCCGGCGCAGTGGACTCGTCGACCACCACCGGTGGCTGCTGCGGCTCTTCAGGAATGACCTGCGGCTCCGGCACGGCGACCGGGTCCACTTTCACTTCCGGCAGGCTTGGCATGGCCGGTGCCTGCGGGGCTTCGACGTGCACCTGGCGCATCTCGTCCTCGCGGGTGAACAGCATCGGCAGGAAAATAACCGCCAGCGCCACCAGCACCAGCGCACCCACCATGCGCTGTTTCATCCCTTTATCCAGCACTGCCATCTACTCCACCCTCCTGGGCGTGCCGCTCCAGCCACTCCAGCGCCTGGGCAACACAGAAAAACGAACCGAACAGCAAGATCTGATCATCCGCCGTCGCCTGCGCGCATTGCCCTTCAAGGGCGGCATCGACGCTGACATAAGACTTCACCGCAGCACCGAGGTTCGTCAAGGCCGTGGCCAGTTCCGCAGCCGGGCGGCTACGGGGGGTATCCAGGGGCGCCACGGCCCAGTCGTCGACCAGGCCCTGCAGCGGCGCGACAACGCCGTCCAGGTCCTTGTCGGCGAGCAGGCCGAACACCGCCAGGCGACGCCCTTTGAGCGGCCGGGCCGCCAGGCGCCGAGCCAGGTACTCCGCTGCATGGGGGTTGTGCCCCACATCCAGCAGCAGCTCCACCGGCTTGCCCTGCCAGTTCAGCAGGCGGCGGTCGAGGCGGCCGGTGATACGGGTCGCCAGCAGTGCCTGGCGCACCTGCGCGGCATCCCACGGCAGCCCCATCAGCAGGTAAGCCTGCAGGGCCAGCGTGGCGTTTTCCATGGGCAGGTCAAGCAAAGGCAGGTCACGCAGTTCTACCTGCGCACCATCAGCCGCCGTACCGCGCCAGCTCCAGTTGCCATCGGCACTGGCCAGATCGAAGTCACGACCGCGCAGGAACAGCGGCGCTGCCAGTTCGGCAGCCTTGTCCAGCAACGGCTTCGGCGGGTCCAGGTCACCACACAGGGCCGGCTTGCCCGTGCGGAAGATGCCGGCCTTCTCGAAGGCCACAAGCTCGCGAGTATCGCCCAGGTAATCGACATGGTCGACGCCGATACTGGTCACCAGGGCCAGGTCGGCATCCACCACGTTCACGGTGTCCAGGCGGCCACCAAGGCCCACTTCCAGCACCACGGCATCCAGCTGCGACTGGTAGAACAACCAGAACGCGGCCAGCGTGCCCATCTCGAAGTAGGTCAGGGAAATTTCGCCCCGCGCCGCCTCGACGGCGGCGAAGGCTTCGCACAGGCGCTCATCACTGGCCTCTTGGCCATCGATCACTACCCGCTCGTTGTAACGCAACAGGTGCGGCGAGCTGTACACGCCGACCTTGAGCCCCTGGGCGCGCAGCAGCGAGGCCACGAAGGCGCAGGTCGAGCCCTTGCCGTTGGTGCCGGTCACCGTCACCACGCGTGGCGCCAGCTTGCCCAGCGCCAGCCGGGCAAGCACCTTCTGCGACCGCTCCAGGCCCATGTCGATGGCCGAGGGGTGCAACTGCTCGAGGTAGGCGAGCCATTCGCCCAGGGATCGTTGTTTCATCACGCGACGGCAGCCGCCTCACGCGCTTGCTCCGGGGTTTCCTGGCCGGTCATCTGCGCCAGCAGACGGGCCAGGCGCGGGCGCAGTTCGCCACGGGAGATGATCAGGTCGATAGCACCGTGCTCCAGCAGGAACTCGCTGCGCTGGAAGCCTTCTGGCAGCTTCTCGCGTACGGTCTGCTCGATCACACGTGGGCCAGCGAAGCCGATCAGGGCCTTTGGCTCACCGACGATGACGTCGCCGAGCATCGCCAGGCTGGCGGAAACGCCGCCGTACACCGGGTCGGTCAGCACCGAGATGAACGGGATGCCTTCTTCGCGCAGGCGCGCCAGCACGGCCGAAGTCTTGGCCATCTGCATCAGCGAGATCAGCGCTTCCTGCATGCGCGCACCGCCCGAAGCGGAGAAGCAGACCATTGGGCAGCGGTGTTCCAGGGCGTAGTTGGCCGCACGCACGAAGCGCTCGCCGACGATGGCCCCCATGGAGCCGCCCATGAACGAGAATTCGAAGGCGCTGACCACGATCGGCATGCCCATCAGGGTGCCACTCATGGAGATCAGCGCGTCTTTTTCGCCGGTCTGCTTCTGGGCGCCGGTCAGGCGGTCCTTGTACTTCTTGCCGTCACGAAACTTAAGGCGGTCGACCGGCTCCAGGTCGGCACCCAGTTCGGCACGGCCTTCCGCGTCGAGGAAGATATCGATGCGCGCACGTGCGCCGATGCGCATGTGGTGGTTGCACTTGGGGCAGACATCCAGGGTCTTTTCCAGCTCCGGACGATACAGCACGGCCTCGCAGGACGGGCACTTGTGCCACAGGCCCTCAGGCACCGAGCTCTTCTTCACCTCGGAACGCATGATCGAAGGGATCAGTTTGTCGACTAACCAGTTGCTCATGCTTTCTTTCTCCAGTATTGGCAGGCGGGGGTCGGCTTCACCGGCCCTGCCCTGCCCTTGAGCTCAAAATCTTTATGAAACGATGATGGACCGGCCGCCGGGGCTTCCAGCGTGCCACTCCACCGCTAATGTGTTGTTGTGCCGCCACCGGCGGCTGCCCCGCAGGGCTGCGAAAGCTATGGACGATGGCGCGCAGCCAGCCGTCACATCTGCCATCACGCCTGTTTCACCGCCTGCATGAAGGCCTCGATTTTCGCCGCGTCCTTGATGCCCTTGGCCTGTTCGACGCCACCGCTGACATCCACCGCATAAGGCCGCACCTGGGCAATGGCCTGGCCGACGTTATCGGCCGACAGCCCGCCCGCCAGGATGATGGGCTTGCTCAGGTGTGCCGGCACCAGTGACCAGTCGAACGCTTCACCGGTTCCCCCGGGCACGCCTGCCACGTAGGTGTCCAGCAATATGCCGCGGGCCCCTGCGTAAAGCTGGCAGGCCGCTTCCAGGTCATCGCCCGGGCGCACACGCAGGGCCTTTATCCAGGGGCGGTGGTAGCCTTCGCAGTCTTGCGGGGTTTCATCGCCGTGGAACTGTAGCAGGTCCAGCGGAACCACTTCGAGGATCTCGTTCAGCTCGCAACGCGAAGCGTTGACAAACAGCCCGACCGTGGTAACGAATGGTGGCAACTCGGCAATGATCGCCCGTGCCTGGCGCACGTCCACGGCTCGCGGGCTCTTGGCGTAGAAGACAAAGCCGATGGCATCGGCACCCGCTTGGGCAGCGGCCAGTGCGTCTTCGATACGGGTAATCCCGCAGATCTTGCTGCGAACATTGCTCATGGACAGCGAACCCTGATTGTTACGGTGAAAGGCCGGATGTTAGCAAATGGCTTTTCGTCCGTCAGTCTGCCAACGCTTCGTAGCCGGTCAAAAAGTGTGGGCCGATGTAACGCTGGGGCAGCACATATTCCTCGGGGTACTCCACCTTGACCAGGTAAAGCCCGTACGGATGGGCGGTGACCCCGGCTTCACGGCGGTCGCGCCCTTCCAGCACTTCACGCGCCCAGATGACCGGGCGCTCGCCGGCGCCGATGGCTGTCAGCACACCGACAATGTTACGCACCATGTGGTGCAGGAAGGCGGTGGCGCGCACGTCCAGCACGATCATCTGGCCATGGCGGGTAACGCGCAGGTGGTAGATGTGCTTGATCGGCGACTTGGCCTGGCACTGGCTGGCGCGGAAGGCGCTGAAGTCGTGGGTGCCAAGCAGGAACTGCGCCGCTTCGGCCATGCGCTCCACATCCAGCGGGCGGTGGTTCCAGGTCACTTCCTCGGCCAGGTGCGCCGGGCGGATCGGGTCGTTGTAGATGACGTAGCGGTAGCGCCGGGCACACGCCTTGAAGCGGGCATGGAAGTCGGCCGGCATCGGCCGCGACCAGACCACGCTGATGTCGTGCGGCAGGTTGAAGTTGGTACCCAAGGTCCAGGCGCGCTCGTCGCGTACGGCGCGGGTATCGAAATGCACGATCTGCCCGCAGCCATGCACGCCGGCATCAGTACGCCCGGCGCAGATCACCGAAATCGGTTCGTTGGCGACCTTGGACAACGCTTGTTCCAGCGCTTGCTGCACACTGGGCACTCCACTGGCCTGACGCTGCCAGCCGCGATAGCGGGCGCCCTTGTATTCCACGCCCAGGGCGATTCGGGAGTAGCCTTCGGCCGCGGATTCGGCGGCAGCGGTGTCGATGATGTCCAAGCGCATGAAACCTGTGGGGTGTACGGAATGGCGGGGATTATAACGACAACGGCAGCCTTGTAGGGCTGCCATTGGAGGTGTGTAGCGCTTGCGGGCGTCTTCGCGGGCGCGCCCGCTCCCACAGGTTACTCACAAGGTCGAAGACTTGTGGAGACCCTGTGGGAGCGGGCAAGCCCGCGAAGAGGCCTGCCCTGCTTGCATCAGACCAGGCGAGAGAGCATGTCCTCGGCTTCCTGGCGCTGGGTGTCGTCGCCGTCCTTGACCACTTCATCAAGGATGTCGCGCGCGCCCTGGTTGTCGCCCATGTCGATATAGGCGCGGGCCAGGTCAAGCTTGGTGGCTACTTCGTCACTGCCGGAGAAGAAGTCGAAGTCCAGGTCGTCCAAAGGCTCGGGCTCAGGCTGCGCTACCGCGTCCTCGCTGGTGAAGTGTGGCTCCAGCGATGGCGATTCGAGGCTCTGCGACAGCTTGTCCAGCTCGGCGTTGACGTCGTCCAGCTCCGAGGCAAAGCTTTTGGCGGCCGGCGAATCGTCGTCCAGCGACAGCGACAGGTCGAAGTCCGACGGCATGTCGAACTCGGAAACCGGGTCAAACTCCGGCACGCTGTCGAAGGCAGCCAGTTCGGCGGCGATGTCCACGGGGGCCTCTTCGACTGCTTGCGGGGCGGCCGGGGCAACCGGCTCAGTAACATCGAGGTCGAAATCGGACAGGTCCACGGCAGGCTGTGGCTCTGCCTGGGCCAGCATGGCTTCGAAATCAGCGTCGGCGTCGGCTTGCAGTTCGGCATCCACGGCAAACGGCTGCTCTTCTGGCTGAACCTCTTCCAACGCTGGCTCATCCAGCACAGGCTCGGCAATTACCAGCTCGTCGGGTACAGGTTCCTGTGCCGCCGGCTCGTCCAGCAACGGCGCTGCCAGCGGATCTTCTTCCGGCAGGTCTTCACCCAGGCTCAGGTCAAAGTCGCTGTCCAGGTCCGGTTCATCCACGCCCGGTGCATCAAGGGTTGGCACTTCTTCGAAGGCATCCAGCTCGGCTTCAGGCTCTGCTTGCGCCAAAACCTCCGGCTCAGCGTCCGCCTCTGGCTCGAACTCAGGCACCTCGTCAGGCACCACATCGGCAACCACCGGCGCCTCAGGCTCGTCGTGCAGCAGCTCCTGCACGTACTGCTCATCCATTTCGGCAGCCAGTGCCGCCGCACCCAGCCCGGCAGCAGCCAGACCAAGCATGGCTGGGTAACGTTCTTTTAGCCCGGCAACCTGGGCAGTGTTCTGCTCGCTGGCCGGCAGCTTGCGCTCCTGTTCGGCGAACGCGCTCTGGTCACCTTGGCGGGCGTACACATCCATCAGTTTCAGGCGCAGGTCGTCACGCTCTGGCGCGGCGGCCACAGCGGGCTCCAGCAGTTCGGTGGCGCGGTTCAGACGGCCCTCGACCAGGCATTGATCGACTTCGGCCAACAGCGCGGCGTGCGGGTCTGCGTACGGCTCGATCTCGAGTTCTGCCTCGGCGGCTGGCGCTGCCATTTTCTCCGCAGCGACAGCAGCGGCAGCCGAAGCTGCGACCACAGCTGGCGACAGGGTCACGCTCGGCTCCGAGACCTCGACGCCGTCGAGGCTCTCGGTATCGGTGTCAAAACCTGGGGCTTGCTCTTCTTCCAGCGCCCGCGCCATGCGCAGGTGCTTTTCAGCTTCTTGCTGGGCCTTGCGTTTGCGCGCCAGCAACCACAGCAGCAACGCCAGCACCAGGATGCTGGAGCCGGCAATCAGCCAAAGCAGCCAGGGGTTGCCCAAGATCTGGTCGAGTGCACTGCCCGGCTGGCTGGCTGGCGCTTGATTGGCGGCTGACTCCGGCTCTGGCGCGGTATCGACCGCAGCTGGTGCAGGCTCGACCGCGGGCTGAGCGGCTGCCGCCGGCTGGGCCGGAGCAGCACCAGCCACCGCCGGGGCGGTTGCACCCTGGGCTTCAAGGCGCGCCAGCTGGTCATTCTTCAGCTCGATCAGACGCTGCAGCTTGTCCAGCTGGCTCTGCAGGTCGGTCATGCGGCTTTTCAGTTCGTCGTTGTCACGGCGGCTGGTGTCCAGGCTTTCCTGGGCAACGGCCAGCTTGTCGTTGAGTGCCTTGGCCTGGCCGGCACCGGTCTGGTTACCCGGGCTTACCAGGCGCAGGTTGTCACCCTGGGCGATGCGCGCCGGGGCAGCTTCGGCGGCGCCACGGCGGGTAGCGTCGAGCTGGCGGGCACGCGGGCCCAGGCGGCGGCCTTCACGCCAGGCGGCATACTGTTCGGCCACCTCGCTGTTTGCCTCGCCCTGGGCAATGTTCTGGATCTGCTGCTGGTCGGGCAGGCGCAGTACCTGGCCAACTTTCAGCTGGTTGATGTTGTTGCCGATGAAGGCGTCGGGGTTCAGCGCCTGGATCGCGATCATGGTCTGCTGGATCGAGCCACCCTGGGTGTTGCGCGCAGCAATCTGCCACAGGGTGTCGCGGCGCTGGGTGGTGTAGCTGCTGGCACCGGTTGTGGCCGGTGTGACATTGCCTGCTGCTGGCTTATCGCCCTGGGCCTTGGCCTGGTCGAGCAGCACGCTGTAGTCGCGCAGCAGGCGGCCCTGCGGCCACATCACCTGGACCAGGAACTTGACCACTGGCCCCGGCAGCGGCTGGCTGGAGGTAACCCGCAGCACGCTCTTGCCGTTGGGGTTGATCACCGGTGTGAAGGTCAGGTCTTCGAGGTAGGTCGGAAACGCCACCCCGGCCTTGCTGAACTCTTCCGGTGGCGCCAGGCTTGGCGCCACTTCGGCGGCCTTGAGGTCGCGCACGTCGAGCAATTCGATCTCGGCGTCCAGCGGCTGATTCTGTGCCGACTTCAGGGTCAGCTCCCCCAGGCCCAGCGCATTCGCCATGCCAGACGACAGCGCGGATGCTGCAGCCATGGCCAGAACCAGTTTGCGAATTCGAAGCATGACCTCTTCCCTTGTATGAATCGTCCCGAAACCTGCAAGCAGAGCAGGACAAAAGTGCTCGCCAGTATCTTTTACGGCATCTGTTTAATCAACAATTGTGCCACTTGCACGGCGTTGAGCGCGGCGCCTTTGCGCACGTTGTCGGTGGTCAGCCAGAGGTTGAGCTGCTGGTCTTCATCAACACCGTGACGTACACGACCAACATAGACCACGTCTTGGCCCACTGCGTCACCGACCGGGGTCGGATAATCATCACGTTCCACCAGCTCGACACTATCAGCTGCCTCCAGTGCCTGGTTGACCGCTGCCAGGTCGACCGGGCGACGGCTCTGCACGGCCACACTGAAGCTATCGCCGAAAAACACCGGGACTTGAACGCAGCTCACGGAAATCTTCAATTCAGGCATGCCCAGCAGCACGCGCAACTCGCTGACCAGGCGGCGCTCCGGCGCTGTATGGCCTTGCTCATCGGCAGCCCCCACCTGGGCCAGCAGGTTGAATGCCACCTGGCGGTCGAAGAAACGCGGCTCCAGTGGCCGGGCATTGAGCAGTTCGGCCGTTTGCCGGGCCAGTTCGCTTACCGCTTCGCGGCCTTGCGCAGACACCGCCAGCGACGCCATCACCTGCACCCGCTCAATGTCCAGCAGGCCCTTGAGCGGTGCCAGCGCGACCGCCACGGCAACCGCGGCCGAGCATGGGCTGACGATGCGCGCCGGCAGCGTCAGGCCGGCCAGGCGCTCTGCGTTGGCTTCTGGCACCAGGGCCAGGGCGTCGTCCAGGCCACCAGACAGGTCGATGACCGTGCAGCCCGCCTGCAGCGCCTTGCTGGCAAAGCTGCGGCTGACTGCGGCGCCAGTGGCGAAGAAGGCCAGCTTGACCTGAGCAAAGTCGAAGCTGTCGACTTCACGCACCTTGAGCTTCTTGCCGGCGAACATCACGCTGCTGCCCGCCGACTCCATGCTGGCCAGCAGGTGCAATGTGCCGACCGGGAACGCCAGTTCTTCGAGGATCTGCACCAAGGCTTCACCGACGCTGCCGGTGGCGCCGACGACGGCGATGTCCAAAGGGTGTGTCATGGTAGGGATCCTCTTGCAGAAAACGGCGGGGGCGGCACTTTACTCGGATTGTAGGAGTTTGTCTGTGCTGGCCGTATCTTCATCGCTGTGGGTTGCGTGAGGGCTAGCGGGGATGGCTTGGGATTTGCGGTATTTGTGATATCGAGCGCCGCCCGCGCGGCGCTCGATCTAACAGGCGCTGAAACCCTCACCCCCGAACACAAAAAAACCCGCGCTGTCGCCAGCGCGGGTTCTTAGTCAAAGCTGAACGATCAACGCTCCAGCAGAATCCGCAGCATGCGGCGCAGCGGTTCGGCAGCGCCCCACAGCAGCTGGTCACCCACGGTGAAAGCGCCCAGGTACTGCGAGCCCATGTTCAGCTTGCGCAGGCGGCCAACCGGGATGTTCAGGGTGCCGGTGACCTTGGTTGGGGTCAGTTCCTGCATGCTGATTTCACGCTGGTTCGGCACAAGTTTCACCCAAGGGTTGTGCTGGCTGATCATGCCTTCGATGTCGGCGATCGGCACATCCTTGTTCAGCTTGATGGTCAGCGCCTGGCTGTGGCAACGCATGGCGCCGATGCGCACGCAGATGCCGTCGACCGGAATCGGGCTCTTGAAGCGGCCGAGGATCTTGTTGGTCTCGGCCTGGGCCTTCCACTCTTCACGGCTCTGGCCGTTCGGCAGTTCCTTGTCGATCCACGGGATCAGGCTGCCCGCCAGTGGCACCCCAAAGTTCTCGGTCGGGAAGGCTTCGCTGCGCATGGCCTCGGCAACCTTGCGGTCGATGTCAAGGATGGCGCTGGCGGGGTTGGCCAGGTCGTCGGCAACGGCGGCGTGGGTGGCACCCATCTGCTTGATCAGCTCGCGCATGTTCTGCGCGCCGGCACCCGAGGCTGCCTGGTAGGTCATGGCGCTCATCCACTCGACCAGGCCGGCTTCGAACAGGCCACCCAGGCCCATCAGCATCAGGCTGACGGTGCAGTTGCCGCCGATGTAGTTCTTGGTACCGGCGTCCAGCTGCTGGTCGATGACCTTGCGGTTGACCGGGTCGAGGACGATCACGGCGTCATCCTGCATACGCAGGGACGAGGCAGCATCGATCCAGTAACCCTGCCAGCCGGCTTCACGCAGCTTGGGGAAGACCTCGTTGGTATAGTCGCCGCCCTGGCAGGTCAGGATAACGTCGAGGGTCTTGAGTTCTTCAATCGAATACGCGTCCTTGAGCGGCGCTGTATCCTTGCCCACGTTCGGGCCTTGGCCACCCACGTTGGAAGTAGTGAAGAACACCGGCTCGATAAGGTCGAAATCCTGCTCCTCCAGCATCCGCTGCATGAGCACGGAACCGACCATACCGCGCCAACCGATCAGACCTACACGTTTCATCGCAACTACACCTTTGCTAAAAGTGGGCCGCCACCGGGAATTTTGGGTGGCGGGCCAGAGAGATTACAGATTCCGCAGTGCTGCGACTACTGCGTCGCCCATTTCCTGCGTACCAACTTTACGGCAGCCTTCAGAGAAGATGTCGCCGGTGCGAAGGCCCTGGTCCAGAACCAGGCTGACGGCCTTCTCGATCGCCTCGGCAGCAGCCGACTGATTGAAGCTGTAACGCAGCATCATCGACACCGACAGGATGGTCGCCAGCGGGTTGGCGATGCCAAGGCCGGCGATGTCCGGCGCCGAGCCGTGGCACGGCTCATACATGCCCTTGTTGTCGGCATCCAGCGATGCAGAAGGCAGCATGCCGATGGAACCGGTCAGCATGGAAGCTTCATCCGACAGAATGTCACCGAACATGTTGTCGGTCACCATCACGTCGAACTGCTTGGGTGCACGTACCAGCTGCATGGCAGCGTTGTCGACGTACATGTGGCTCAGTTCGACATCCGGGTAGTCCTTGGCCACGTCTTCGACCACTTCACGCCACAGCTGGCTGGACGCCAGGACGTTGGCCTTGTCCACCGAGCACAGCTTCTTGCCGCGCACGCGGGCCATGTCGAAGCCGACACGGGCAATGCGGCGCACTTCGCTTTCGCTGTACGGCAGGGTGTCGTAGGCTTGGCGCTCGCCGCCTTCCAGCTCGCGCTGGCCACGCGGGGCACCGAAGTAGATGCCACCGGTCAGCTCACGGACGATGAGGATGTCCAGGCCCGAAACGATTTCCGGCTTCAGCGACGAGGCATCGGCCAGTTGCGGGTAGAGGATGGCCGGGCGCAGGTTGGCGAACAGGCCCAGTTGCGAACGGATTTTCAGCAGGCCGCGCTCCGGGCGGATGTCACGCTCGATCTTGTCCCACTTCGGGCCACCCACGGCGCCCAGCAGCACGGCATCGGCCTTGCGCGCACGCTCGAGGGTTTCGTCGGCCAGCGGCACGCCGTGCTTGTCGATGGCCGCGCCACCGATCACGTCGTGCTCCAGGCTGAAGCCGAGCTGGAACTTGTCGTTGGCCAGTTCCAGCACCTTGACCGCTTCGGCCATGATTTCCGGGCCGATACCGTCACCTGGGAGAATCAGAATCTGCTTGCTCATGCTTTCCTCTATCCATTCACGCGGTGCGGCCAGACGGGCCCCACCGAAAAGTGCTTAACGCTCGGCCCACAACACCAGCACATCGGTGCTGAACGAGCCATCGGCCTCGATTTGGTAATACTGCCGTACTTCTTCACCCATGGCTTGCTGCAATTGGCGGATGGCCACGCGCATCGGCTCGGGGGTGCGCATGCGCTCGACCCAGCTGGTGAACTCCAGGCGCAGCGGCTGGCGCGTGTGGCTGCGCACATGCAGGCCGGCTTCGCTGACCTGGCGCTGCCATTCGGCGGCGGAGTAATCGCGCACATGGCTGGTGTCGCGCAGCACTTCGACCGTTTGCAGGTAGGTGTCGAGCAGCGGGCTGCCCGGCGACATCACATCGATGAACGCTGCCACACCGCCTGGCTTGAGCACCCGGCGTACTTCGCGCAGGGCCAGGCCCAGGTCGCTCCAGTGGTGGGCCGAGTAGCGGCTGAAAACGAAGTCGAACGTGGCATCGGCGAACGGCAGGCGTTCGGCGGCGCCGCGCTCGGTGGTGATATTGGCCAGGCCGCGATCGGCGGCGGCGCTGGCGACCACGTCGAGCATGGATTGCGAAAGGTCGTAGGCGACCACCTCGGCAACCAGCGGGGCGACGTGGAAACTGACATGACCGGCACCGCAGCCCAGGTCCAGCACGCGGGCATGCGCCTGCCCCGCCAGCTCGGCCTGCAACAGGGCGAATTCACTGCCCTGGGCGTGCACGGCGCTGCTGAGGTAGGCGCTGGCCTGTTCGCCGAACTGGCGCTGGACCACGTCGGTGTGTTGGGTGCTGGTCATGTCTCGTTCCTTTAGATTTTTGTTGCCTGTGCCGGCCTCTTCGCGGGTAAACCCGCTCCTACAGCGACCGCGTAACTTTCTGTAGGAGCGAAGAGGCCCGTACTGTCACCTACGAACTTCAGGCATCACGGAACAGCCAAGGCTGGCTGGCGCGGTGCTTGCCTTCGAAGGCCTTGATCGCATCGCTGTCCTGCAGGGTCAGGCCGATATCGTCCAGGCCGTTGAGCAGGCAGTGTTTGCGGAACGCATCGATCTCGAAGTGCAGCACCTTGCCATCCGGGCGGGTCACCGCCTGCGCTTGCAGGTCGACGGTCAGCTGGTAGCCCGGGTTGGCTTCAACCTGCTTGAACAGCTCGTCGACTTCCTCATCGCTGAGAATGATCGGCAGCAAGCCGTTCTTGAAGCTGTTATTGAAGAAGATGTCGGCAAAGCTTGGCGCAATGATGCTGCGGAAGCCGTACTCGTCCAGCGCCCACGGGGCGTGCTCACGGCTGGAGCCGCAACCGAAGTTCTCCCGCGCCAGCAACACGCTGGCCCCCTGGTAGCGTTCGTGGTTGAGCACGAAATCCTGGTTGACCGGGCGCTTGCTGTTGTCTTGGTACGGCTGGCCCACGTCCAGGTAACGCCATTCGTCGAACAGATTGGGGCCAAAGCCTGTGCGCTTGATCGACTTCAAGAACTGCTTGGGGATGATCTGGTCGGTGTCGACGTTGGCACGGTCCAACGGGGCGACGAGGCCAGTGTGCTGGGTAAAGGCTTTCATGCTGCGCTCCCTTGGATCAACTCGCGGACATCGATGAAGTGGCCGGTCACCGCGGCAGCGGCCGCCATGGCCGGGCTGACCAGGTGGGTACGGCCACCGGCGCCCTGACGGCCTTCGAAGTTGCGGTTGGAGGTGGACGCACAGTGCTCGCCGCTCTCCAGGCGGTCCGGGTTCATCGCCAGGCACATCGAACAGCCTGGCTCACGCCATTCGAAACCGGCTTCGACAAAGATCTTGTCCAGGCCTTCGCGCTCGGCCTGGGCCTTGACCAGGCCCGAGCCCGGCACGACGATGGCTTGCTTGACGGTAGCGGCTACCTTGCGGCCCTTGGCGATTTCGGCCGCGGCGCGCAGGTCTTCGATACGCGAGTTGGTGCACGAGCCGATGAACACGCGGTCCAGCTGGATATCGGTGATCGCCTGGTTGGCGGTCAGGCCCATGTACTTCAAGGCACGCTCGATCGAACCACGCTTGACCAGGTCGGCTTCGGCAGCCGGGTCCGGCACGCGCTGGTCGACGGCCAACACCATCTCGGGCGAGGTGCCCCAGCTGACTTGTGGCTTGATCTGGCTGGCATCCAGCTCGACCACGGTGTCGAACACGGCATCGTCATCCGACACCAGGTCTTTCCACGACTCGACCGCTTGCTTCCACTGCTCGCCCTTCGGCGCATACGGGCGGCCTTCAACATAGGCAACGGTGGTGGCGTCAGTGGCCACCAGGCCCACACGGGCACCGGCCTCGATGGACATGTTGCAGATGGTCATGCGGCCTTCCATCGACAATTCGCGGATGGCGCTGCCGGCGAACTCCATGGCGTGGCCGTTGCCACCGGCGGTGCCGATCTTGCCGATCACGGCCAGGACGATGTCCTTGGCGGTAACGCCGGCAGGCAATTGGCCTTCCACGCGCACCAGCATGTTCTTCATCTTCTTGGCGACCAGGCACTGCGTGGCGAGCACGTGCTCAACCTCGGAAGTGCCAATGCCGTGGGCCAAGGCACCGAAGGCGCCATGGGTAGAGGTGTGCGAGTCGCCGCAGACCACGGTCATGCCAGGCAAGGTGGCCCCCTGCTCCGGGCTGATGACGTGGACGATGCCCTGGCGTTCGTCATTCATCTTGAATTCGACGATGCCGTACTCGTCACAGTTTTCGTCAAGGGTCTGCACCTGCAGGCGCGACACCTGGTCGACGATGGCCTCGATACCGCCCTTGCGCTCTGGCGTGGTCGGCACGTTGTGGTCGGGGGTGGCGATGTTGGTGTCGATGCGCCACGGTTTGCGGTTGGCCAGGCGCAGGCCTTCGAAGGCCTGGGGCGACGTCACTTCGTGGATGATGTGGCGGTCGATGTAGATCAAGGACGAGCCGTCATCACGGCGCTTGACCTCATGGGCTTCCCAGAGTTTGTCGTAGAGCGTTTTGCCAGCCATCAGACTGTTCCTCATCAGCGTCTTTCTATGCCAAAGACCCCTTGGCTTGTACGGACGATGCTAGGGGGTTAGATTGAATAACTCAAATTCATAATTTTTATACTTTGGATAACCCAAAGGAATACGACTACATGGACCTGGCCAACCTCAGTGCCTTTATCGCCATTGCCGAAACCGGCAGCTTTTCCGGGGCCGCCGAACGGCTGTTCCTGACCCAGCCGGCCATCAGCAAACGCATCGCCGGGCTGGAGCAGCAACTGGGGGTGCGCCTGTTCGACCGCCTGGGCCGCGAGGTGACTTTGACCGAGGCCGGGCGCGCCCTGCTGCCACGGGCCTACCAGATCCTCAATGTCCTTGATGATACCCGACGCGCCCTGACCAATCTGACCGGGGCCGTGAGCGGTCGTCTGACCCTGGCCACCAGCCACCACATCGGCCTGCATCGCCTGCCGCCACTGCTGCGGGCGTTCACCCGCCAGTACCCGGCCGTGGCGCTGGATATTCAGTTTCTGGATTCGGAACAGGCCTACGACGAAATTCTGCATGGCCGCGCCGAAATTGCCGTGATCACCCTGGCGCCCGCCCCGCATCACCTGGTCAAAGCCGTGCCGGTGTGGGACGACGCCCTGGACTTCGTCGCCGCGCCCGAGCACCCGCTGGCCAACAACCATGAGGTCAGCCTGGCGGATGTCGCCCGCCACCCGGCGGTATTCCCTGGCGGCAACACCTTTACCCACCATATTGTCCAGCGCCTGTTCGAAAGCCAGGGCCTGACGCCGAACATCGCCATGAGCACCAACTACCTGGAAACCATCAAGATGATGGTATCGATCGGCCTGGCCTGGAGCGTATTGCCGCGCACCATGCTCGACGAACAGGTTGCACCCATCGCCTTGCCGGGCATACAGCTGTCGCGCCAGCTAGGCTACATTCTGCATACGGAGCGAACGCTATCGAACGCGGCCAGGGCATTCATGGCCCTGCTCGACAGCCACGCAGGGCCCGCCTGACCGGCCGTCAGCCCGGTACTTCCAATTCAAGGACGCGTCATACGCCAAAGGTCTGGTACCGATGCCCAAATCAGCAAACCGCTTTTTGCGCCTGCCGCGTATCCCAGCGGCCGATCCCCAAGAGTCGGAACAGGCCTGGCAAAACGCCCCACAACTGCTGGCCGCCCTCAACGGTGCGCGCCTAGGGGCTTGGCTGTGGGATATCGAAAGCGGCCGGGTCAGCTGGTCACGGGGCACCCAGGCCCTGTTCGGCTTCGACCCGCAGCGGCCGTTGCCCGCCGATGTCGACTACCTCGACCTGCTGCCCGAGGAAGACCGCGCACGCACCCGCCAGGTGTTCCAGGCGGTGTTCAACGGCGAGCCGGTGGAACAGGCCATGCGTCACCGTATTCGCTGGCCGGACGGTAGCCTGCACTGGCTGGAGATCAACGGCAGCCTGACCCACGACCAGCATGGCCGGCCACAAATGATCGGAGTGATCCGCGAAATCACCCGCCAGCGCGAACGGGAAACAGCGCTGATCAATTCGGAAAAGCGCTTCGCCACCCTGTTCCACCTCAGCCCCAACGCCATTCTTCTCACCCGCCGCCACGACGGCATGATCTTCGAGGTCAACCAGCACTTCGAAGACATGTTCGGCTGGCCCGGCAGCCAGGTAATAGGCAAGACCAGCCTGGAGCTGGGCCTGTGGGTCAACCCCGAACAGCGCCACCAGGTGATGGAGTCGACCCGCGCCAGCGGCGGCCCGCTGATCATGGAGGTGCAGTTCCGCGCCACCAGCGGCAAGGTGCATGACGGCATCCTCTGCACGCAGGGCATCGAACTGGAGGGCGTCACCTTCCTGATCAGCACCTTTGTCGACACCACCGAACGCAAGCGCGCCGAACAGGCCCTGAAGGACAGCCAGGAGCGCCTGGACCTGGCCCTGGACTCGGCGCAGCTGGGCACCTGGGACTGGCACATCCCCAGCGGCATGCTCTACGGCTCGGCCCGCGCCGCGCAACTGCACGGCCTGCCGCCCACCCCTTTTCACGAATCGTTCGATGCGTTTTTCGAGGGGGTGCCAGAGCAGGAACGCAACTCGATGCGCCAGGCCTACCGCAGCCTGCGCGAAGGGCCCGCCGGCAACTACCAGATCACCTACCGGGTGCAGCTGGAAAGCGGCATTTCGCGTTACATCGAAAGCCGTGCACGGCTGTACCGCGACGAGCAGGGCAACCCGCTGCGCATGGCCGGCACCCTGCTCGACATCACCGACCAGGTAGAGCGCGAGCAGCGCCTGAGCGCCTCGGAAGAGAAGTTCGCCAGCCTGTTCCAGGTCAGCCCCGACCCGATCTGCGTGACCCGCCAGGACACCGGCCAGTTCATCGAGATCAACCCGGCGTTCAGCCAGACCTTTGGCTGGGACAGCGGCCAGGTGATCGGCCGCACCGCCGAGGAAATCGGCCTGTGGGCCGAGTCCATCGAGCGTGCGCAACGTATCGAGCGGGTAATCCGCGAACAGGCCTTGAGCAACGTCGCCGTGGTGGTCAACCACCGCAACGGCGCGCCGTTGACCTGCGTGATCTCCAGCCGCCTGATCACCGTTGACGACCAGCCCTGCAGCGTTACCACCCTGCGCGACATCACCCAGCAGCAACGCGCCGAGGCGGCGCTCAAATCCAGCGAAGAGAAGTTTGCCAAGGCCTTCCACTCCAGCCCCGACGCCATCACCATCACCGAACGCCACAGCGGCCGTTACCTGGAAATCAACGACGGCTTCTGCCGCCTGACCGGCTACAGCGCCGCCGATGTGGTCGGCCACACGGTGTACGAAATCGGTATCTGGGCCGACGACAAGCAGCGCAGCGCGTTGCTGGCCGAATTGCGCGACCGCGGCCGGGTGCATCACCGGGAAATGCTCGGCCGTAACAAGCGCGGCGATATCCTCACCGTTGAAGTCTCTGTCGAGCCGATCACCCTCAACGAAGTCGACTGCCTGCTATTGACTGCCCGCGACGTCAGCCAGCTGAAGAACGCCCAGGCGCAGATCCGCCACCTGGCCTATCACGACCCGTTGACCAACCTGCCCAACCGCGCCCTGCTGATGGACCGCCTGAGCCAGCAGATCGCCCTGCTCAAGCGCCATAACCTGCGCGGCGCCCTATTGTTCCTCGACCTCGACCACTTCAAGCACATCAACGACTCACTGGGCCACCCGGTGGGCGACACGGTGCTGAAGATCATCACCGCCCGCCTGGAAGCCAGTGTGCGCCTGGAGGACACCGTGGCCCGCCTGGGTGGCGACGAGTTCGTGGTACTGCTCAGCGGCCTGGAGGGCAGCCGTGAGCTGGTGGAGGCAAAAGTCCGTGAACTGGCCGACACCCTGCGTGAACTGCTGGCCGAACCGATGTCGCTGGATGGCCAGCGCCTGCAGGTAACGCCCAGCATCGGCGTGGCACTGATCCCCGACCACGGCACCACCCCGGCCGATCTGCTCAAGCGTGCCGATATCGCCCTGTACCGGGCCAAGGACTCCGGGCGCAACACCACCCAGCTGTTCCACACCACCATGCAGAAAGCTGCCAGCGAGCGCCTGCGCATGGAAAACGACCTGCGCCTTGCCCTGGCCCGTGGCGAACTGGCGCTGCACTTCCAGCCGCAGGTGGATGCCCGCGACAACCGTATCGTCGGCGCCGAGGTGCTGCTGCGCTGGCACCACCCGCAACTGGGCCAGCAGCCGCCCGCACAGTTCATTCAGGTGCTGGAGGAAAGCGGCCTGATCCTGGAAGTTGGCAGCTGGATCCTGGATGAAGCCTGCGATGCTTGCGCACGCATGCTGACCGACGGCCTGATCGATGCGGATGATTTCAGCCTGTGCGTGAACATCAGCCCGCGACAGTTCCGCCAGAACAACTTTGTCGAGCGCGTGCTGCGCAGCCTGGACGATTACCGGCTGCCTCGGCACATGCTCAAGCTGGAGATCACCGAAGGCATCGTCATCCAGAACCTGGAAGACACCATCAGCAAGATGCGCGAACTGAAGCGTTACGGGGTAAGTTTCGCCATGGATGACTTTGGCACTGGCTATTCGTCGCTGACTTACCTCAAGCGCCTGCCGGTCGATGCGCTGAAGATCGACCAGACCTTCGTGCGCGATGCACCGATCGACCCCAACGACGCCGAAATCGTCCGCGCCATTGTCGCCATGGCCCGCAGCCTGGACCTGGCAGTGATTGCCGAGGGGGTGGAGCTGACCGAGCAACTTGAGTTTCTCGAACAGCTGGGCTGTCACCTGTACCAGGGTTACCTGCACAGCCGGCCGTTGCCGTTGCCGGAGTTTCGCAAACTGTTGCTGGAGGCGCCGGCAGACTACTGAAGCAGATGCAGCCGAGCACAAAAAAGGGCACCCGAGGGTGCCCTTCTTCATTGCAGCGTGATCAGTTCAGCGCTGGCTTGTCGCCATTGATCGGGATGCGCTTGGCCTTGGCTTCTTCAGGCACGATGCGCAGCAGGTCGATGCTGAGCAGGCCGTTGGCCAGGCCGGCGGCTTTCACTTCGATATGGTCGGCCAAGCGGAACGACAGCTTGAAGGCGCGTTGCGCGATACCCTGATGCAGGTAGGTCACTTCAGTGGCGCTATTGTCGCGCTTGCCACCGGTTACGGTCAGGACACCTTTCTCGACCTGCAGGTCGAGGTCCTGCTCCTGGAAACCGGCTGCGGCAACCACAATGCGGTAGTGGTCCTCGCCATGCTTTTCCACGTTGTAGGGCGGGTAGCTGCTACCGGCCTCATTACGTGCCGCGGATTCGAACAGGTCGTTGAAACGGTCGAAACCAACGGAATGGCGGAACAGTGGAGCAAGAGAGAAAGCGGTAGTCATGGTCATAAACTCCTGAGATTCAGCAAGTAAGTCATTACGCGACCCGACTTCGGCATCGCGTACTCAAGAGATATGGCCATGGGAAAAGCTTTCAAGGGGAGATTTAAAAAAATCTTCTTTTTCGCACTGGGTCTGATGGCCTCTTCGCGGGTAAACCCGCTCCTACAGGGCTGTGCATTACCTGTGGGAGCGGGTTCACCCGCGAAGAGGTCGGTTCAGGCAACACAAGCCTCGAATGGAGCCGCCTCAACCCCCAACAACCGGCTGATCCGCGCGCAGTCATCTTCCCGGCGCAACTCGGCAAACAACACCACCGCTTCGGGGTAACTGCGGGTCAGCATCGCCAACCACTGCTTCATCCGCCCCGGCGCATAGCGCGGTGACAGTTTGGCTTGGGCCTGACGCCAGAACTCGCGTAGCAACGGCAGCAGGTCATCCCAGCTCATCGGCTGATAGTCGCGCCCGTCACGCGCGGCGGCAATCTGCAGGCCCAGGTCAGGGCGCGATACCAGCCCTCGGCCCAGCATGATGTCTTCGGCCCCACTGACCTCGCGGCAGCGGCGCCAGTCATCGACGGTCCAGATCTCGCCATTGGCGAACACCGGTACCTTGACCACATCCTGCACCCGCGCCACCCACTCCCAATGCGCCGGCGGCTTGTAGCCTTCGACCTTGGTCCGCGCATGCACCACCAGGTGCGCCGAGCCGCCCTCTGCCAGGGCCGTGGCACACTCCAGCGCGCCGTCCGGGCTGTCGAAGCCCAGGCGCATCTTCGAGGTTACCGGGATATGCGCCGGCACCGCGCGGCGCACCTCACGCACGATGGCGTGCAGCAACTCCGGCTCTTTGAGCAGCACGGCACCACCCCGTGACTTGTTCACGGTCTTGGCCGGGCAGCCAAAGTTCAGGTCGATCACGGGCGCACCCAGCTCACAGGCCAGCGCCGCGTTTTCCGCCAGGCATACCGGGTCCGAACCCAGCAACTGCACGCGCATGGGCACCCCGGCGGCCGTGCGCGCCCCCTGGCGCAACTCGGGCGCCAGCTTGTCGAACGAGGACGCCGGCAGCAGGCGGTCGCACACGCGAATGAACTCGGTGACGCACCAGTCGATACCGCCCACGCGGGTCAATACGTCGCGCAGGATGTTGTCAACCAGCCCCTCCATGGGGGCCAGGGCAATTTGCATGTCGGGGTCTCGGCGGAAAAGCCGGCAGTCTAACAAAAATTGCCGGCGATTCAGGCGCCGATCAGCGCCGGACCGTAACCTTCGACGAATTCCGCCGGCATGCGCTTGGGCTTGCCACTGGACAGCTCGATGCAGGCAAAGGTGGTTTGCGCGCGCAGCAGGGTTACGCCGTCACGCGGGCGCTTGAGCTGGAAGCGCCGGGTCATGCGCAGGCGCTGGTCCCAGTCGATGATCCAGGTGGCCAGTTGCAGTTCGTCGTCTTCATAGGCGGCTGCCAGGTAGTCGATTTCGTGGCGCACCACAGCCATCGCCCGGTTCAGGCGCCGATACTCGGCCAGGTCCAGGCCTAACCGCTGGGAGTGACGCCAGGCGCACCGCTCCAGCCAGGTGACGTACACCGCGTTGTTTGCGTGGCCGAGGCCGTCGATGTCCTCGCTGCCGACGCGCAGGTCGATGACGAAGGGTGTTGCCAGGTCCCAGCTCATGTTCGCTTCCTTGGCAAAAAAGACGATTTAGCAGCGACCTGCAGGGCAATGTCCAGCCCCTGCGCAAGATTTACCGGCCTCATCGCCGGCAAGCCAACTCCCACAAAAACGGCGCAGGATTCCAGGCTTGCGCCATACCTGTGGGAGCTGGCTTGCCGGCGATGAGGCCAGCACAGGCAACACCATCAGGCGGTTTGTCGCGCTCGCACGTCAGCCCGGGCCAGCAATTCGAGCACGGCCTCACCCAGCCGCGGATCGGACAGCACCCGCTGGTGGCCGCCCTGCTCCAGCAGCATCAGGCGGCTGTCGAACCAGGCCTTGTGAATAACCTGTGCTTCATCGGCGGCCACCAGGGCATCATCGGCGGCATGCACCACCAACCCCGGAAGCTCCAGCTGGTAACCGGTAACATCCAGCCGCGCGATCTGCATGCCCACATCTCGCTCTACCTGGCGAATGA
Organism: Pseudomonas sp. BN505; assembly: GCF_029873175.1. Lineage (NCBI taxonomy): Bacteria > Pseudomonadati > Pseudomonadota > Gammaproteobacteria > Pseudomonadales > Pseudomonadaceae > Pseudomonas > Pseudomonas sp. BN505. The sequence goes on along the minus strand of NZ_SSOI01000040.1, from coordinate 1,466 downwards.
ACGCCGCCCGCGCACGCGCCGGCATCCCCAGATGATGAGCAAAACCGCGCAGCACGCCCAGCAGCCGCGCCGGGGCAGCAATACTGACTGCTGCCTCTGTGCGCAGCCCCATCTGCAAAGCCAGCAATACACTGGCACCGCCCATGGAGTGGCCAATCACCGCCCGCAGCGGTGGCAGCTCGGCAGCGGCCTCCAGCAGCGCCCGGGCGAACAGCACCACATTGGCCTGTTCACCAGGCGAGCGGCCATGGCCCGGCCCCTCCAGCGACACCACCGTGTGCCCGGCCTGGACCAAGGTTTCGATCAAGGCGGCAAACTGGGTCGGGCGCCCTTCCCAACCATGCATCAGCAGCACCGTCGGCCCCTTCCCCCAGCGCAAGGCAGACAACCCGAAGCGCAGGGTGATGCGCTCGGCGTTGGCCAGTACGGGCAGCTCCCAATCCCGAGGCGGCAGATTGCGCGGGGTCATGAAGGCACGGCGCATCTTGCCCGCGACATGCTCGGGGGCCAGGCGGCCCAGGGTGCCATTGACACCACGAATCCAGCTCAGGGTAGTCATCGCCATGCTCCAGGGTTAAAGCACCGCCGATTTGGCGGCGCGCAGAATACGGTCAGACAGCTCGCTGGTGCCCAAGGCCCGGGCCAGGGCAAGGCCACCGACCATGAGCGCCAGGTCGGCCAGGGCCTTGTCGGCATCTTCAGGGCGGTCGACCATGGCTGCAGTCATCAGCTCGATGTGCTCGGCCAATACCTCGCGGAAAACCTCCGGAAGGCGCTGCATCTCGCCCAGCGAGTTGGGCAGCGGGCAAGCATGCACCTCGGCATCCCGGTGTTTGCGCGACAGGTAGAAGGCACTGGCGAGCGCCCGGCGGCCCGCCCCATCGAGGTTGGGATCGATCTGGGCGAGCAAGGCGCGGCGCTCACCCAACAGCTGGCGGAAGGCTTCGAGCATCAGCTCGTCCTTGCTGTCGAAGTGGGCATAGAAACCGCCGACGGTCAGCCCTGCTGCGCCCATTACTTGGCTGACGCTGGGCTCGGCCGGGCCGTGCTGGATCAGCGCGCTGCGTGCCGCTTCCAGGATGCGCTCGCGGGTTCTGCTCTTCTTGTCGGTCATCGGGCATTCGCCATTCAAAATATGATGATCGAAATATTATCGATATCATATTTTTTGGCAAGCGAAATTTCACGCCGCTTGTCAGCCGCACAATTTTCGGAAGGGAAAAAAACAAAAGGCTCATTCAATAAGCGAATGAGCCTTTAAAGTCCCGCAAAACGCGGGTAAATATGGCGTCCCCTAGGGGACTCGAACCCCTGTTACCGCCGTGAAAGGGCGGTGTCCTAGGCCACTAGACGAAGGGGACGTAACCTTCGCAAAGATTCACTTGCGTGAACCCTGGCAGAAATGGTGGAGCTAAGCGGGATCGAACCGCTGACCTCCTGCATGCCATGCAGGCGCTCTCCCAGCT
>NZ_SSOI01000039.1:0-79089 GCF_029873175.1 Pseudomonas sp. BN505 | reverse complement strand
ACCTTGGAGGCGAAGGTGCCCTGGGCGTAGCCGGTCAGCGCAGCCAACATCTGGCCGGTCTGGTTGTTGTCGCTGTCGATGGCCTGCTTGCCAAGGATGACCAGCTGAGGCTGCTCCTTGTCGACAACGGCTTTCAGCGCCTTGGACACCGCCAGGGAGTTCAGCTCGTCAGCGGCTTCTACCAGGATGGCACGGTCGGCACCCAGGGCCAGGGCGGTACGCAGTTGCTCCTGGGCAGTGGTCGGGCCGACGGAAACGACGACGATCTCGGTCGCAACGCCTTTTTCCTTCAGGCGTACGGCCTCTTCCACGGCGATTTCGCAGAAGGGGTTCATGGACATCTTGACGTTAGCAAGGTCGACGCCGGAGTTGTCCGCCTTGACGCGAACCTTGACGTTGTAGTCGACCACTCGTTTGACGCTTACCAGTATCCTCATAAGCTCTCCAGTCATTGATATTGCGAACGCGGGGCAGCGGGTGTCTGACAATGACGGTAACGTAGGGAATGTGCGGGTGGATCGTCCGTTTCAACTAGTTGATCGGCGATTCTGCGCCAATGTTCAGGTTTCAGGCATAGGCAGAAAGCCGCGAGGGCGCGGCCAGGTGTTGATAGGTCCGCCAGAGCAGCACGATCGGTATGACAATGGTAAGACTGACCAGCAGCAGGGCGTAGCGCAGCGACTCGTCTCCCAGCAATGGCATCAGTACATCGCTCAGTAGCCCGGTTGCCAATGGGCCGATACCGACCCCACACAAGGTCGAGATGATGGTCTGCAGGGCGACGGCGGTAGCCCGGCGGTGGGCGGGCACCAACTGGGTCAACAACGAGAAGCACGGGCCCACCCACCATACCGAGAAAAAGCTGCCCAGCGCGCACCAGAGCATCGCGCTGGGTACCGGAACCGGACCCGCATGCAGCAGGATGTCACGTGGCCAAAGCAGGTAAATGACCAACGCGCAATTGCCGACCACATGGCCGATGAGCGGAATGCCGATTTGCCACTGCTGGCTCCTGATCACCAGGCGGTCAGTCAGCCACCCACTGAACAACGCCCCTAGCCCGGCAAAGGTGCCGCCGACCAGGCCGGCCAGGAGGCCGGCGTAATGCAGGGGCAGGTCATGCGATCGCACCAGGAAGCTGGCATTCCACATGGCAAAGGCGTAGGCGCTGAAGGTGGTGATGCCGCAAGCCAGTACCAGGCAACGGTAGGCCGGTTGTGCCATGAGTGCACGAGCACTGCCCAGCAGGCTTTGAATGGGCGGTGCAGCCTGGCTGGCGTGGCTATGGGGGAGGTCGTAGCGACCACGTACCGGGTCGCGCATCACAAAGGCAAACACCGCGCTGATCAGCAGGGAAGGCAGGGCGACAGCAAAAAAAGCGCTGCGCCAGCCATATTGGTCGACCACCCAGGCGCCGGCACTAAGCGCAACGATGGTCGAGAACGTCGGCGCGGCGGTGTAGCAACTGATGGCAAAAGAGCGCCGGTGCGGTGGGTAGATATCGGCAATGATCGACATCGAGGTGGAGGTGCTTGGTGACTCGAAGACTGCTACTGCCATGCGCGCGATCACCAGCATCGCAAAGCTTGTCGAGAGGCCGCAGGCCACCGTTGCCAGCGCCCACAACGAGCAGGTGATGGCCAGCAGGCGTGTGCGTGACAGGCGATCGGCCAGGCGCCCGGCAGGCAGGCCCAGCAGCACATAGACGGCAGCGAAGGCCAGGCCCGAAACCAGGCCCATGGCGGTGTCGCTGGCACCGAACTCTTGTTTGAGCGGTTCGATCATCACGGCAATGATCTGCCGCCCGACAAAGTTGTCGGCGTACATCATCGCGAGCACAAACAGCAGACCATGGCTGCGCCAGCCGATGGGTTGAGGGTGCGTACTGCTCATGGATGACTCCCGGTCAAACCGCAGAGATGGGCAATGGCCCAAGCTGTGCCTGGGCCGCGTGAAGCGGTCAGGCGCTGGCTTGGCGTTGCCTGGCCAGGGTCATCGCGGTGTCTTCGATCATGTCTTCCTGGCCGCCGACCATGCCGCGCCGGCCCATTTCGACAAGAATTTCCCGCGCCGGGACGCCGTACTTTTTTTCAGCGCGCTTGGCAAACAGCAGGAACGAGCCGTAGACACCGGCATAGCCCATGGTCAGGGCATCGCGATCGCTGCGGATCGGGAAGTCCATGATCGGCACCACCAGGTCCTCGGCAACGTCCTGGATACCAAACACACTCACGCCGGTTTCGATGCCCATGCGGTCGCAGACGGCCACCAGTACTTCCATGGGGGTATTGCCGGCGCCGGCGCCCAAGCCTGCGCAAGCGGCATCGATACGGGTGGCGCCAGCGGCAATGGCCGCGATCGAGTTGGATACGCCCATCGACAGGTTGTGATGGCCATGGAAGCCGATTTCAGTCTCGGGCTTGAGCGCTGCACGCAGCGCCGCGACCCGCGCGCTGACGTCGTGGGGCAGCAGGTAGCCGGCCGAGTCGGTGATGTAGATGCAATTGGCACCGTAGCTCTCCATCAGCTTGCCCTGGGTGGCCAGGCCTTGCGGGCTGTTCATATGGGCCATCATCAGGAACCCGACGCTGTCCATGCCCAGCTTGCGGGCCGCGCCAAGGTGCTGTTCGGACACGTCTGCTTCCGTGCAGTGAGTGGCGACGCGAATCGTGCTGACGCCCAGTTCGTAGGCCATCTGCAGGTGATCGACCGTGCCGATGCCCGGTAGCAGCAGTGCGGAGACCTTGGCGTTTTTCATCAGCGGGATGACCGCCGACAAATACGCCTCGTCGCTGTGCGCCGGAAAACCATAGTTCACCGAACTGCCACCCAGGCCATCGCCATGGGTCACCTCGATCAACGGCACACCGGCGGCGTCGAGGCCACAGGCAATGTCTTTCATTTGCTGCAGGGTGATCTGGTGGCGTTTTGGGTGCATGCCGTCACGCAGGCACATGTCGTGGACGGTGATGGATTTGCCGTGAAGGTCCATGGTGCGCTCCTTAGGCGATGGCAGGTTGTGGGGTGCTGGCACGCAGGGTCAGCTCGCCTTTGAGCATTGCTTCGGCAAACATCTCGGCGGTGCGCGCGGCGGCGGCGGTCATGATGTCGAGGTTGCCGGCATACTTGGGCAGGTAGTCGCCCAGGCCTTCGACTTCCATGAAAATCGATACCCGGTTACCGTCGAACACCGGGCCGTTGACCAGCTTGTAGCCGGGCACATAGCGCTGGACTTGCTTGATCATGTCGGCAATCGCGACGGTGATGGCTGCCTGGTCAGGCTCGGTTTCGGTCAGGCAGTGCACGGTGTCGCGCATGATCAGCGGCGGCTCGGCGGGGTTGACGATAATGATTGCCTTGCCCTTTTTTGCGCCGCCAACCTGTTCCACGGCCGCCGCGGTGGTGCGGGTGAATTCATCGATGTTCTTGCGAGTGCCCGGGCCGACCGATTTCGAGGCCGCCGTGGCAATGATCTCGGCATAGGCCACCGGCTGCACGCTGGACACCGCGGCCACCAGCGGGATGGTGGCCTGGCCGCCACAGGTCACCATGTTGACGTTCATCGCGCCCAGGCCAAGGTTGTGCTTCAGGTTGACCGGTGGCACGCAGTAGGGGCCGATGGCTGTCGGAGTCAGGTCGATCATCAGCACACCCAAGGCATTGAGCTTGCGGCTGTTTTCGGCATGCACATACGCGGAGGTAGCATCGAAGGCGATCTGGATGCCGTCTTCCAGTACATGCGGTAGCAGGCCATCGACGCCCTCGCTGGTGGTTTTCAGGCCCAGCGCGGCGGCGCGGGCCAGGCCTTCGGAGGTGGCGTCGATACCCACCATCCAGACGGGTTCCAGTACTTCACTGCGCTTGAGCTTGTACAGCAGGTCGGTACCGATGTTGCCGGGCCCGATGAGGGCGCATTTTATCTTTTTACTCATGGCATTGTTCTCGATCGGAATAAGGAACGGCCGCAGGCTCAGGGCACGAAGTTCAGGTGCATCTCGCCCATGCCGCTCAGCGACAGGCTGACGAAGTCACCCGGTGCGACCGGTACCAGTGGCGCGAGGGCGCCGGACAGAATGATTTCGCCCTTGCGAAACGGGATGCCCAGTCGGCCCAGGGTGTTGGCCAGCCAAGCCACGGCGGCGCAAGGGTGGCCTTGCACCGCCGAGCCCAGGCCGCTGCCCACCGGCAGGCCGTTCTTGAACAGGTGCAACTGGACCTCGGCCAGGTCCAGTTCACGCGGATCGACGCGCTGCTGGCCCAGGGCGAAAACACCGCATGAAGCGTTGTCGGCAACGGTGTCCTGAATGCGGATTTGCCAGTTCTCGATACGCGAGTCGACAATTTCGAAGCACGGCATAACCCACTCGCTGGCCGCCAGCACATCGTTGGCGCTGATATCGGTACCTTGCAGGTCTTCGCCCAGTACAAAGGCAATCTCGCCTTCGGCCCGTGGCTGCACCAGATGGTGGGCAGCAAAGCTGATGTCGCTGCCATCGGCAACCTGCATACGGTCGGTTAGAAAACCAAAATCGGGCTGATGCACATCGAGCATTTCTTGCACGGCGCGGCTGGTCACCCCGATTTTCTTGCCGATCACTTGCTCACCCACCGCTTCGCGACGCGCCAGAAATCGCCGGGAGATCTGGTAGGCGTCGTCAAGGCTGATGGCCGGGTAACGTTGGGTCAGCGGGGGCAGGCTCTGGCGTGCGTTCAGGGCATGGAACAGCTCGTCGCCCAGTGTTTCAATCAGTTGCGCATCCATAGGGAGGTCGCTCTGTGGCAAGTGGATAACAGGCCGGGCCAGCTGCAGGCACGCCCGGTAAAAAGGCCTCAACCCGGCCAGACACTGGAATCGGCGCCGCCATCGACATCGATGATCTTGCCGGTGACCCAGGCCGAGGCGGGGCTTGCCAGGTAAAGGGCCGCGGCGGCGATGTCCTCTGGTTGACCCAGGCATTTGAGCGGGGTGTTGCTTTCCATCGTTTTGCGCATGGCATCGGGCATGACCCCGGCCAGGGCGTCGGTCAGGATTGGCCCTGGCGCCACCGCATTGACCCGGATCTGCGGCGCAAACTCTTGTGCCAGCAGGCGCGTCAAGTGAGTCAGGGCAGCCTTGGCGGTGCCATAGGCGCTGAAATGGCGCTGGGCATAACGGGCGGCGACCGAGGTAATGTTGATGATGTTGCCGCCCCCGGCGTCGCGCATCAGGGGAACGCAGAGCTGTGAAAGGGCATAGGCGGCGCTGACGTTGAAGCTCAACACCTGCTCGAAGTCTTGCGGGCTCATCTTCAGCGGGTCATTGGGGCCGCCGCCCCCGGCATTGTTGACCAGATGGGTGATGCGCCCCAGCTGTTCGGCGGCGTTGGCGACCAAGGCGCAGCGCTGTTCGCTGTCGGTGACATCGCAGCTCAGGGCCAGGGCGCGCCGCCCTCGGCTGCGTACCTCTTCGGCGACGGCCTCGACATCTGCCAGCGAACGGGCGCTGCAGATCACATCTGCGCCAGCATCGGCGTAGGCCAAGGCAATGGCGCGACCGATGCCGCGGCCGCTGCCGGTGACAATGGCGACACTGCCAGTGAGGTTGAAGCGTTGCAGAATGCTCATGGCTGTCCTTGTTGTTCTAATGGTTCAGGGAAGTCACAGTGCTTAGCGCGGCGCCCACAGGTCCGGCAAGCCCGGGTCGGAGGTGGCGATCAGGCGCTTGAGCAACACCTTGAGTGCCTGGCTGTCACCGGCGCCGAGACGGGCAGCGATATCCTCCTCGACGGCTTTGGCCAGGGCCACCTCCTGCAAGGAAGCCTCCCGCCCGTCTGCTGTGAGTACATAGCGGACCTGCTCATTATCAAGCTCACGGGCGACCAGGTTCTGGCGTTCCAGGAAGCGCATGCTGGTGGCGCTGACCACATGGCCGGTGTAGCCGACGAAGGCGTTGATCTCGTCCAGGGTCAGGTTGTCCCGAATGCACAGGGTGGAGAGGATGAAGAACGCGTGTTCATCGAGCTGCTGGTTCTTCAGCAGACGGCGCAGTGCAAACAGCATCTGGTAGTGCGAGCGCCCGAGCAGGTAGCCGAGCAAGTCTTCGGTATAACTGCACTCGGGCGGTGGCGGGGTGGTTGCCAGGCGCAGCTCGTTGCGCGGTTTGCGCATTGCCAGGGCGTACTGGCCACTCTGGAAGGCCAGCGGCGCGCGATCGCTATGGTCGAAGGCGAGCACCTCGCCGACGAAGATGACATGGTCGCCGCCCTCATACTGGAAGGCCGTACGGCATTGGAAGCGCGCCGTACAGTCTTGCAGCAGCGGTGCCTCGCTGATGCCGGTGTCGAGCTGGATCTCGGAGAACTTGTCTTCCCCTTGACGTGCAAAACGGCCGGACAGGGTTTCCTGCTCCGTCGACAAAACGTGCACGTTCCAGTGGCGACCACCGCTGAACACCGGCAGACTGCGGGCGTTCTTGGACAGACTCCAGAGCACCAGAGGTGGGTTGAGCGAGACCGAGTTGAAGCTGTTGGCGGTGATGCCAACCGGCGAGCCGTCTTCGGCCTGGGTAGTGATGATGGTCACTCCCGTGGTAAAGGTGCCGAGCGCGGCGCGAAACGCTTGAGGGTCGAAACAGGCGGGCGTTGCCATGATGGGCCTCATGGAATGAGTGTGCGTGCTGGCAGTATTCCCAGCGTCACGGGGCTTAGCATCGTCTCAACGGACTAACGTTTTTGGCTCGATCGTCCACTTGGACGAGGCGGTCTCCGGGGTCTGGGGCTAGTTTGCGGGGCAGGGCGTCGTGCAACGACGGCCATGGTGGGCACAGAGGCGACATGCTGGCCCTTGTTCAGTTGAGGAGGCACCAATGAGTTGTGCAAATTCTTCCGTCGACACGCTGTCGGCCTTGCTGCGTGAACAAAAGGCTGCATTCAACGCTCAAGGGGCTGTCACTGCCGTTGCCCGCCGCGCGCGGATCCAGCGGGTGATCGACATGCTGGTGGCGCACCACGAAGCGCTGGCCGAGGCGATGGACGCCGACTTTGGCGGCCGCCCTCAGGGTTTTTCGTTGATGAATGATGTGCTGGGTTCGCTGGGATCGCTCAAGCACGCGCGCGACCACCTCGAAGGATGGATGCAGGATGAGCCGCGGCCCGTCTTCAGCCCTTACGATCAGCTGGGCGCCGAGGCCTGGGTGATGTATCAGCCCAAGGGTACGGTGGGCATTCTGGGCACTTGGAACGCCCCCCTGTATACCTTGCTCAGCCCCCTGGCTTCGGCGTTGGCGGCGGGTAACCGGGCGATCCTCAAGCCTTCAGAGGTGGTGCCACGCACTGCTGCGCTGGTGGCGAAGCTGTTTGCCGAGGCGTTCGATCCGCTCGAAGTGGCTGTGGTCACCGGTGGCGCCGACCTGGCCCAGGCCTTCACCGCACAGCCGTTCGACCACCTGGTGTTTACCGGCAGTACCGCGGTGGCCAGGTCTGTGATGCGTAACGCGGCCGAGCACCTGGTGCCGTTGACGCTGGAACTGGGCGGAAAGTCGCCGGTCATCGTCGCCCGCAGCGCCGACCTGGGCACCGCAGCGTTTCGTATTGCGCTTTCCAAGACCACCAACAGTGGCCAGGTCTGCATCAACCCGGACCTGGTCTACGTGCCACGCGAGCAGCTGGAAACCTTTCTTGAGGCCTTTGCCAGCGCTTACCGCCAGTTCATCCCTGAGGTGAGCGACAACCCGGACGTGGTTGCGGTGGTCAATGCCCAACACCTGTCCCGTGTTGAAAACCTCGTTCAGCAGGCGCTTCAAGCCGGTGCCCGGGTAGTGAGCCTACCCTACGCGCAAGCGGCTGATGAGCAAAACCGCCGCCGACCGCTGCAACTGGTGATCGACCCGCCCCAAGGCAGCCTGATTCTGCATGAAGAAATCTTCGGCCCGGCAATGGTGGTTCTGCCTTTTGATGAGGTTGACCAGGTCATCGCCCAGATCAACGCCCGCCCGCGGCCTTTGGCCCTTTACTACTTTGGCAGCGACGCCAGGGAGCAGCGCCAGGTGCTGGAGCACACATTGTCCGGCGGTGTCACCCTCAACGATGTGATGATGCATGCCGCCTTGCATGATGCCCCGTTCGGTGGGGTTGGCGGGTCAGGCATGGGCCACTACCACGGTCGCGAAGGCTTTATCGAGTTCAGCCACCTGCGCACAGTACTCAAGGCGCCCGAACATGATCCGCGCGGTGAATGGGGCCTGCTACCGCCTTACAGCGAACACTTCCTGGCCGCGATGAAAGCGCAGATCACCCCGGACTGATCGGGGAAACCGGCGCGCTGAGCGAATCGAACAGACACAATAAAAAACGGAATTCTGCACATGGAAAAAAACGCATTGCCACTGGCCGACACGCTTGCCCCAGCGGATGCCGACGCCGCTGACGGATGGCCGCGCCGGCAGGTGCTCAAGGCCGGCGCGGTGGCGCTGGGCGTCGGGCTACTGGGGCGCTTTGCCGATGCCCGGGCCGCAGGCGGCTTGTCGGCCAGCGATTACCTGGGCCTGGATGCCTGGGCCATGGCCAAGGGCTTGCAGGCCGGCCACTTCAGTGCCGAGGACTTGCTCGGCGCAGCATTCGCCCGTTGTGACCTGGTGAACCCGAAGATCAATGCAGTCAACATGCGCCATGACGATTATGCCCGCGCGTTGCTGGCGGCCAGGCAGAAGGCCGGCACCCTGGCCCAGGGCTCGCTGGCGGGCGTGCCGATCCTGCTCAAGGACCTCAACACCTACTTGCAGGGCACGACCACCAGCAACGGCAGCCGGCTGTTCAAGGACGCGCCACCGTCGAGCATTACCAGCACCTTGATCCGCCGTTATGAAGCCGCCGGGGCAGTGCCTTTCGGTAAAGCCACCAGCCCGGAGTTCGGCCTGACCACCACCACCGAGTCGTTGGCATGGGGGCAGACCCGCAACCCCTGGAATCTGGCGTTGAGCTCGGGTGGTTCGTCCGGTGGTTCCGCTGCGGCGGTGGCCGCCGGTATCGTCCCGGTCGCCCATGCCACCGACGGTGGCGGCTCGATCCGGATCCCGGCGTCCTACTGTGGGCTGGTCGGCCTCAAACCGACACGCTACCGCACGCCCAGCGGGCCGGCACGCCTGGAAGGCTCGTTTGGCGCCAGTGTCGCCAACATGGTCTCGCACAGCGTGCGCGATACCGCGTTGTTTCTTGATGCCGGTCAGGGTCACGAACCAGGGAGCCCGTACTGGAGCTCACCGCTGGTACGTCCCTACGTTGAGGAGCTGGGCCGTGACCCGGGCCGTTTACGGGTTGCACTGGTGCGCGAATCGCTGACAGGGGCACCGCTGGACCCGGCGATTGCCAAGGTTCTGGATGACACCATCAAGCAACTGCTGGGCCTTGGCCACGAGGTGGAAGAACTGCGCTTGCCAATTCAGGCCCAGCAGCTGTTCGGCGCCCACGGCGTAGCTATCGGCAACTCGTTGCTGGTCACGGTTAACGACCGGGAGAAAGCCCTGGGCCGCGCGTTAGGGCCGCAGGACCTGGAAAGCATCACCTTTGGTGTGCTGGAGCGCGCAGCGAAGGCCACAGGTGAGGGCGTAGTCCGTGCCCGGCATGCGTTTGAAGACATCAGCATGGCCATGGAACAGCAGTTCGAGCGCTTTGATGTGATCCTCTCACCTGTCACCGCCAGCCTGACACCGGCCTTGGGCGAGCTCTCGCTCAACCAGCCTTACGAAAGTTACGCCCGCAAGGCCATGGGCAGTGCCGCATTCACCGTGCTGGCCAACGTCAGCGGCCAGCCGGCAATTTCCTTGCCGTTGGGCATGAGTGACAGCGGCCTGCCAGTAGGCATGATGTTCACCGCTCGCCTGGGCGGGGAAGACGTGCTGCTGCGCCTGGCCTCGCAACTGGAGCAGGACCGCCCGTGGGCCGCCAGGCGCGCCGCGATCTGAACCTGAAAAGGCGCCAGGGACGGCGCCGTGCTGTGTTTCCCTAGTCCGCTTTGACGATGAATATTCGCCTGCTGCATTCGATCATCAACCAAGACTCGCGCAACCGCGCAACGAGATTGGGAGAACGAACGGATGGACAGCATGCGAGTAAGAACGCCGGAAGAAATCGAACTGCTTGAACATGCCCGGCGCCTGGTGCCGGTGCTCAAAAGCCGCACCGCGCGCGCTGACCGCGAGTTCCGGGTACCTGACGAAACCATCTTCGAATTGCAACAGGCCGGCTTGTTGCGGGCCTTGCAACCACGTGCGTTTGGCGGCTACGAGGTCGATCCGCGGACGTTTTTCGAAATCCAGATGATCCTCGCCGAGGGCTGCATGTCCACAGCGTGGATTTATGGCGTGATGGGCGTACACCCCTGGCAGCTGGCGCGTTACCCGATCGAGGCCCAGCGCGATGTATGGGGCCAGGATCATACCACCCTGATCTCGTCCACCTACATGCCCGTGGCCAAGGTAACCGTGGTTGAAGGCGGTTATCGCATCAGTGGTCGCTGGGGCTTTTCCAGCGGCAGCGAACACTGCCAATGGTGTTTCCTTGGTGGTGTGCTGCCCGCCGATGGCGACCGTGCAGCAGAGCACGGCACCTTCCTGATCCCGCGCAGCGACTACCGTATCGAGCACAACTGGGACGTGCTGGGCCTGCGCGGCACCGGCAGTCACGACATTGTGGTCGAAGATGCCTTCGTGCCGGCACACCGCGTGCAACGCACCAATAACTGCACGCTGGAGGCGACGCCAGGACGCCTGGTGAACACCAATCCGATTTATGCCATTCCTTTCGCCCAGGTGTTCACGCGCGCTGTGTCCTCATCGGCCATCGGTGCCTTGCAGGGGGCGATCAACGAATTTCGTGCCAATGCCGCTGCGCACATCGGCAAGCACGGCATGAAAACCGCCGATGACCCGGTGGCGCAAACCACCGTTGCCGAGGCGACGATCATCGTCGACAGCCTGAGGCTGGTGCTGGAGCGCAACTACGCGCACCTGATGGCGCTGGCTGAAGCGGGTGAGTACCCGGACGTGGAAACCCGCCTGCTGTACCGCTACCAATCCTCCTATGTGACCAATATCTGCGCCGAGAAGGTCAACGAACTGCTGCGCTGCATGGCCGCTTCCGGGCTGTACAACACCAACCCAGTGGCGCGCCTGTTCCGCGACCTGCACCAGGCACGTGGGCATATCGCCAACAACTACATGGCCTTCAGCCGCAGCCTTGGCGCCGTGCAACTGGGCCTGCCCAACCCTGATCCTTACGTATGAGCCGTGCCCGGGCCTGGCTGCAGGCCCGGGTATGCGCACCCCTGGCCGGCACGCCGGGATATTTCCGATCACAGCCAAGGCACAACAACAATGACAGCTAAAGCTCAGCCTGTTTCACACTACGACGTGATCGTCGTCGGCTCCGGCGCCGGTGCGATGACCTCGGCGCTGTTTGCTTCCGAGCAGGGTCTATCGGTACTGGTTGTCGAGAAAAGCGACAAGTTCGGCGGTACGTCGGCGATCTCCGGCGGCGGCATCTGGATTCCCAATAACCACTACTTTGCCGCCAAAGGCGGTGGCGACAGTGTGGAGCTGGCACTGCAGTACCTCAAAGCTGCCACCGGTGAGCATGGCGATGACAAGCGCTTGCGTGCCTACGTCAAGCACGCGCCGCAGATGATCCGGGCCCTGGTGGACAACAGCCATGTGCGCTACGCCGTGGCGGCGAAGTACCCCGACTACTATCCGCAACTGCCAGGCTCGCTGGCCGGTGGGCGCACCCTGGACCCGGAACTGTTCGATACCAGCCTGCTCGGTGATGAACTGGCCAACCTGCGCACACCGTCACCCTCGACACTGCTGATGGGGCGCATCGCCTGGACCGCACGGCATGCGCACAAGGCCATGTCGCGCTCCTTTGGCTGGCGCCTGCTGATTCTCGGCCTGATGCTGCGCTATAAGCTCGACTTCAAATGGCGCCGCAAAAGCCGGCGCGACCGCCGCGCCGCCTTAGGCAGTGCGCTGGTCGCCTCGTTGCGCCGTTCGCTGATGGACCGCAACATTCCACTGTGGTTGAACACCGACTTCCAGAACCTGATCACCGACAACGGCCGGGTCATTGGCATGCAGGTTTGTCGTGACGGGCAGACGCTGCAGCTGCATGCCCGCCATGCGGTGATCTTCGGCTCCGGGGGGTTTGAACAGAACCAGACGTTGCGCGAACGCTATCTACCGCAGCCGACCCTGCGTGACTGGAGCGCCACGCCACCGGGCAACAACACCGGTGCTGCGTTGCAAGCCGGTATCGAACTGGGTGCAGCGACCGCCCTGATGGATTGGGCCTGGTGGGCGCCGACCATTACCGTGCCCGGCGAAGACAAACCCCGTGGGGTATTTGCCGAGCGGGCGTTCCCTGGTGCCATCGTGGTCAACAGCCTGGGCCGGCGCTTTGTCAATGAGGCTGCGCCGTACCTGGAATTTGTCGACGCCATGTACCGCGATAACCAGCACACCGGCGGCAAGTCGATCCCATCCTGGGTGATCTTCGATGGCCATTTTCGCTTCAACTACGCCATGGGGCCGTTGATGCCGGCCCAGGTCATGCCCGACAGCCGACTGCGCAAGGAATGGCTCAATACCTTGTATTTCAAGGCCGACAGCCTGGCGGCGCTGGCGGCGCAGATTGGCGTCGACCGCGCAGGGCTCGAGCAGACCGTGCAGAAGATGAACGCCTACGCCCGCAGCGGCGTCGATGCCGACTTCGGCCGTGGCGGCAACGTTTTCGACCGTTACTACGGCGACAGCAACGTCAAACCCAACCCGTGCCTGGCGCCCCTGAGCAAGGGGCCGTACTACGCGATGCGCCTGGACGCCGGCGATATCGGCACCAAAGGTGGGCTATTGACCAACGAACACGCCCAGGTTGTGAGCCAGGACGGCGAGGTCATTCCTGGCCTGTATGCCATTGGCAACTGCTCGGCGTCGGTCATGGGCACCAGCTATCCCGGTGCGGGCGGCACCCTGGGGCCGGCCATGACGTTCGGCTATATCGCAGCCCATCACATTGCTGCCAATCGTTGAGGAGTTGCCATGCCAGCCGCTGTCAAATCGACATGTACCGATATCCAGCCGGCGTTGCAGGTGGCTGATGCCGACGCCATGCTCTGGGATGACCACTGTGATGTGCTGGTGATCGGCTGGGGGGCAGCCGGCGCCTGCGCTGCCCTTGAGGCACGCGCCCAGGGCGCTGACGTGCTGGTCGCCGACCGTTTTACCGGCGGCGGTGCCAGCGCCAAGAGCGGTGGCGTAGTGTATGCCGGCGGTGGCACCCGCCAGCAGCAGGCCGCAGGCTTTAGCGACACGCCCGAGGCGATGTTCGCCTATCTCAAGCACGAAACCCAGGGTGTCGTCGCCGATACCACGTTGCGGCGTTTTTGCCAGGACAGTGCCACCAACCTGGCCTGGCTCGAGGGCCATGGCGTGCCTTATGCCCACAGTATGCCGCCCGGCGGCAAAACCTCGTATCCAGCCGATGGCCAGTTTCTGTATTACTCCGGCAATGAGCTGGTGCCGTCGCACCGTAGCGAGTTGCCGCCTGCCCCGCGTGGCCATCGCACGGTAGGCAAGGGCCAATGTGGTGCGGTGCTGTACGCGCACCTGAAGGCTGCTTGCCTGCGCAACGGTGTGCGGCCGCAAGTTCAATCCGCTGCGCGGCGTCTGGTGAGCGATCACACGGGCAGGGTTGTCGGCGTGGAACTGTGGTGCCTGCCGGCCGGAAGTGCCCAGGCGCGGTTACATGCCAAGTTGGCTGCGCGTGCCGAACGGCTGCAGAACTTTGCCCCACGCTACTGCGATACCTTGCGCAAACGCGTGCGCCAGCTGGAACTCGACTTTGCCCGGCCGCGGCTGGTGCGCGCCCGGCGTGGTGTAGTGCTGAGCACCGGTGGCTTCATCTTCAACCGCGAGATGGTCAGCGAGCATGCCCCCAAGTTTCGCCGCAACTTCAAAGTCGGCGCGACTGGCTGCGATGGCAGTGGCGTACGCCTGGGCGTGAGTGTCGGTGGGGTCAGCGACCGATTGCATCGGGTGTCGGCCTGGCGGTTTATCAACCCACCGTTGTGCTGGCCCAAGGGCATTGTGGTCAACACCCTCGGGCAGCGCTTCGTCAACGAAGAAGTCTATGGCGCCACCTTGGGCCAGCCCCTGTGTGAAGAGCAGGGCGGCAAGGCCTGGCTGGTGCTGGACGCACGCCTGCGCAAGCAATCGATCAAGCAAGCGCTGTTCGACGGTTACTGGTGGTTCCAGAGCTTGCCGGCATTGCTGCTGATGCTTCGCGGTGTGCGAAAGGGCCAGAGCATCGAGCAGTTGGCCCAGGCCACGGGCATGCGTGCTGATGTATTGCGCAGCGCATTGCACGCCTACAACGCAGCCGCCCGGGGGGACGCCGAGGATGCCTTCGGCAAGTCGCAAAGCAGCCGTCAGGTACTCGATCAGGGCCCTTACTATGCCTGTGACATTTCTGTCAGCAACCCGCTGTTCCCCCTCGGGGCGTTGACCCTCGGCGGCCTCAAGGTCAATGAAGACAGCGGCGCGGTGCTGGGCCCTCAAGGCCTGCCGATACCCGGTTTGTACGCCGCCGGCCGTACCGCCATCGGCATTCCTTGCCACTTGTACGTCAGCGGCCTGTCGCTGGCCGATTGTGTGTTTTCCGGGCGACGTGCCGGGAGGTCGTTGACCGCGGCCACGGCTGACGTCGAAATCGAACCCAGCGAGCAATTGATATGAGCCTGGATTACCTGTCAGTACGTGTAACCCGCGTGATTGAAGAGACCGCCGACAGCCGCTCCCTGGAGTTCGAGCTGCCAGAAGCGCTTGCCGAGCGCCTGCGCTATCGACCTGGGCAGTTTCTGACCCTGCGTGTGCCTCACCAGGGGGGTTGGTTGCCGCGCTGTTACTCTCTGTCGAGCACGCCACTGCTCGATGAGCCATTGCGGGTCACGATCAAACGGGTGCGCGACGGACGCGCGTCGAACTGGCTCTGTGACGCCGTGCAGGCGGGCGATACCTTGCAGGTGCTGGCGCCGGCCGGGGTGTTTGTGCCGCGCCAGCTGGACACCGATCTGCTGCTGTTCGGCGGCGGCAGTGGCATCACCCCGGTGCTGTCCATCCTGCGCTCGGCGCTGTTGGCGGGCACTGGGCGCATTCTGCTGATCTACGCCAACCGGGACGAAGCGTCGGTGATATTCCGTGACTCGCTCAAGGCCCTGGCCAGCGCGCACCCACAGCGCCTGCAAGTGATCCACTGGCTCGACTCGGTGCAGGGCATTGCGTCGGTGAGCCAGTTGGCCGAGCTGGCGCGCCCGTTCGTCAGTGCCGAGGCGTTCATCTGCGGTCCTGGACCGTTCATGGATGCTGCCGTCGCTGCCTTGCAGGCGTTAGGCATGCCGAGTGCGCAGGTCCATGTCGAGCGGTTTGTCTCGCTGCCCGAAGAGGGCGAAGTCGCAGTACCGGCTGCCGTCGATACCCGCCACCCGAGCAGCCAGCTTTCGGTGCGCCTGGACGGTGAAGAGTTCGAGGTGCCCTGCGCCGAAGGCGAAACCCTGCTCAACGCCATGCGCCGGGCCGGCCTGAACCCGCCAAGTTCTTGTCTGGTCGGCTCCTGTGCCACCTGCATGTGCACGGTTGAACGGGGTGAGGTGCAGATGTTGCGCAACGATGCCCTTGACCAGCAGGAGATAGACCAGGGCTGGACACTGGCTTGCCAGTCCCTGGCCCGCAGCGAGCACCTGCGGGTGCTCTTTCCCGAATAACCCGATGGCGAGTTTGTCACTATGACTGCATGTTCAGCATTACCGGGCAGCGTCCATGCCTGGAACTTGTTGCCTTTATCGATTCCTGCCTTGTTGTTCGCCAGTGCCGAACGCTTTGCCGGTCGGGCAGCGATCGAGGAAGACGGCAGTGTCACTGATTACCGGGATTTGCCGGGGTTGGCACTGGGTGTCTGCCGCAGCCTGATGGCACTGGGGATCGAGGCGGGCGACCGCGTGGCGATCTGGGCACCCAATTGCCGCGACTGGGTGATCGCCGCCTTGGGCGTGCATTGCGCGGGGGCTGTGCTGGTACCGATCAATACCCGCATGAAGGGCGCCGAGGCGGCCGATATCCTGGCGCGCAGCCAGGCGCGGGTGCTGTTGACGCAAGGGGTATTTCTGGGGCTGGACTACCCGGCCATGCTGGCGCCGCTACGTCCGGCCAGCCTGGAACAGCTGGTGGTGTTCGGTACACAGCCGCCGCAGTTGGCCAGCGACCTGGATTGGGCCGGTTTTCTCGCCAGGGGCGAGTCTGTCAGTGAGCTGCAAGCCCGCCAGCGTGCGGTGGCGGTTGGCCCGCGGGACTTGTCAGACTTGCTGTTTACCTCCGGCACCACCGGCAAACCCAAGGGTGTCATGAGTGCCCATGGGCAGAACCTGCGGGCGTACAACGAATATGTGCGGGTCATTGGCCTGCAGCCGGGTGATCGTTACCTGATAATCAACCCGTTTTTTCATGCCTTTGGCTACAAGGCCGGATGGCTGACCTGCCTGCTGGCTGGCGCGACTATCCTGCCGCATGCGGTGTTCGATGCCGAAGCTGTATTCCAGCGTATCGCCGCGGAGCGCATCAGCGTGCTGCCAGGGCCACCCACGCTGTACTTGTCGATGCTGGCCCACCCGCGCCTGGCCCAGACTGATTTGTCCAGCTTGCGCATCGCTGTGACCGGTTCCTCGACGATCCCGCCGGTGTTGATCGAGCGCATGCGTCGCGAGCTGGGGGTAGATGTGGTGACCACCGCCTATGGCCTGACTGAGTGTGGCGGCCTGGCGACCATCTGCAACCCGGATGACCCCGCCGACATTGTTGCCGGCACCAGTGGCCGGGCCATCGATGGCACCGAGGTGTGCATTCGTTCGGCAGATAACCAACCGGTCGCCACGGGCGTGTCGGGGGAGATCTGCCTGCGCGGTTTTCATGTGATGCGGGGTTATTTCAATGACCCGCAAGCGACGGCGCAGGCCATTGATGCCGAGGGTTGGCTACACACGGGCGATATTGGCAATCTGGATGTGCATGGCAACCTGCAGATTACCGACCGCCTCAAGGATATGTTCATTGTCGGTGGCTTCAACTGCTATCCGGCAGAGATAGAGGCTGGTTTGATCGAGCATCCGGCCATCGCGCAGGTAGCGGTGATCGGGGTTGCGGATGAGCGCATGGGGGAGGTGGGGTGTGCCTGCGTGGTATTGCGTGCAGGCCAGCAGCTGGATGAGCCGTCTCTGATCGCCTGGGCCAGAGAGCGGATGGCCAACTACAAAGTGCCGCGACAGGTTCACTTCTTTGAATCATTGCCGGTGAATGCCTCGAACAAGGTGGTCAAACCAGAGCTGCGTCAGGCGGTTCTGCAGGCTGAGGGCGGGCGGGCCTCGTGATGAGGCCCTCATTGAACTGCAGTGATATCGTGTAGCACCGCAGCAGCGAGGGGGCCCGAAGTTCAGCGTAGGGCCCCTGAAGCGTTCATTGGCGCTGGGCCGGCACCTCTATCAATGGCCTTCAAAGCGGGCAGGCCGCTTATCAATGAACGCCTGCATGCCTTCCTTCTGGTCACGTGAGGCAAACAACAACGCATTGGCCTTGCGCTCCAGGGCCAAACCCGCTTCCAGGGGCGCATCCATCCCCGCAAGAATCACTTCCTTGATCTGCTCGGCAGCCAACGGCGGCATTGCCGCAACCACCTGCGCCAACTTCAAGCCGTGAGCGAGCACCTGATCATCGGCCACCACCTCACTGACCAGCCCTGAAATCCAGGCCTCCTCAGCCGTGATCGGCTGACCGGTCAGCGCCATCCGCATCGCCTTGGCTTTGCCGACCGCCCTCACCAAACGCTGGGTGCCGCCAATCCCGGGCATGATCCCGATCTTGATCTCCGGCTGGCAGAAGCGTGCACTCTGCCCGGCAACAATGATATCGGCGAGCATCGCCAGCTCGCAGCCACCGCCATAGGCATAACCGCATACCGCCGCGATCACAGGTTTGGGGCAGTGCTGGATCGGCGCCCAGACCCGCTCGGTGTGGCGCTGATAGATATCAATCGGGCCCACACCGGCCAGGCTGTTGATATCGCCCCCGGCGGCGAACACCTTGTCGCCACCGGTCAGCAGAATGCAGCGCACATCAGCATTGCTCCCCAGCTCGATGAAGTAGTGCGACAGCAGCGCCTGCAGCTCCAGGCTCAGGGCATTGGTGGCGTGCGGGCGGTTGAGCCGCACCAGGGCAACCCCTGGGGCCGGGTATTCCAGCAGCACCGGCGCGGTAAGTGAATCGGACATGATCAACCTCTGGCAGTAGGCACCGCAGAGCGGGCGCCATTGCGCGGATTGTTGCCAGCGCCACGCCACGCTTCATCGTCCGTTCAGACGACGTGGCCGAGCAGTTTTGCCCCTAGAGTGGCCCTCAACACAAGCATGAGGAGCGTGCCATGAGTGGTCACTCGGGGCTGGATTACAACGGCAAGGTGGTACTGGTCACCGGCGGAACCAAAGGCATTGGCGCTGGCATTGCCCGCAGCTTTCTGGCTGCCGGGGCCAAGGTGATCGTGTGTGGGCGCAACCTGCCCGAGCAATTGCCGAGCGTTGCTCAGGGCCAGGCGGACTTCATCGCCGCCGATGTGCGCGACCAGGCCTCCTTGCAAGGCCTGTTTGACAGCATCCGCAGCGACTACGGCCGCCTCGATGTGCTGGTCAACAACGCCGGTGGCAGCCCCTCGGCCGACGCCGCTAGCGCCTCGCCGCGTTTTCATGAGGGGATTATCCGCCTCAACCTGATTGCGCCGCTCAATGTCGCCCAGCAAGCCAACCTGCTGATGCAGGCCCAGGCCGACGGCGGTTGCATCGTGTTTATTGGCAGCATCAGCGGCCTGCGTGCCTCGCCAGGCACGGCAGCGTACGGCGCGGCCAAGGCCGGCGTGTTGGCCCTGGTGCAGTCGCTGGCAGCGGAGTGGGCGCCAAAGGTGCGGGTGGTGGCGATAAGCCCAGGCCTGGTGCGCACCGAGCTTGCCCATCTGCACTATGGCGACAAGCAAGGTATCGCTGCGGTCAGCGCCGGTATCCCGGCCGGGCGCATGGCGGTGCCCGAGGACATCGGCAACGCCTGCCTCTATATCGCTTCACCGCTGGCCACTTACGCCAGCGGTTGCAACCTGTTGCTGCATGGCGGTGGTGAACGCCCGGCTTATCTCGGTGCGGCGCAGGCTACCCCGCACTGATCGACCCACGTCGGCGTTGCGTTGCGGGCGCCGCTTTGAACACGCAGGAGACGAACTTGGCTGATCCAGAATTGCTATCCAAAGTGCGCGCCCTGGTTGGGCGCCAATACGGCCGTGTAAACGCCTGGGACGAGGTCAACGCGCCAATGATTCGCCAGTGGTGCGAAGTCATCGGCCTTGAGAACCCGCTCTACACCGACCCTGTGGCAGCTGCCAACAGCAGCAATGACGGCATCATTGCGCCGCCACCCATGCTGCAGATCTGGTGCATGGAAGGCTTTCACATCAATAACTACGCACCAGGCTCGACCACCGAAAACCCCTATGAAGTGCTCGGTGTGATCGAAAGCTATGGCTACCCGTCGGTGGTAGCGGTGAACTCTGAGCTGACCTTCGAGCGCAACCTGCGCCTGGGCGAAAAGCTCTACTACACCACGCGCCTGGACTCGGTCGGCGAGGAAAAGACCACCGGCCTTGGCACTGGCTTTTTTGTCACCCTGGTCATGAGCTACTTCTCGCAGCAGGCCACGGGCGACGAAAAAGTCGGCGAGCTGTTGTTCCGGGTGTTCAAGTTCCGCCCGGCCAACGCGCACAAGGTCCAGGCGCAGCCCCAGGCCGTGGCCGAGCCGGCGCAGGCGCAGGCGCAGGCGAAGCGTCCGGCGCCCGGCGTCAGCGATGACACGCGGTTTTTCTGGGACGGCTGCAAGGAAGGCAAGCTGTTGATCCAGCGCTGTACGCAGTGCCGCACATTGCGCCATCCGCCGGCACCGGTGTGCATCGAGTGCCATTGCTTCGACTGGGATACCCAGCAGGCCAGCGGCAAGGGCCGGTTGTACTCCTTCGTAGTGATGCACTACCCGCAGGTGGCACCGTTCGATCATCCCAACCCGATCGGTCTGATCGAACTGGATGAGGGAGTACGCCTGATCGCCGGCCTGGTTGGCGTCAAACGTGAAGACATCAGCATTGGCCAGCGTGTGGAGGTCGAGTTTCAGACCTTCGACGACGACCTGGCGCTGCCGATGTTCCGTCCATCGGCACAGTAGGGGGCACCATGGATTTTGAACTCAGCGAAGAGCAGCGTGCCATTGCCGAAATGGCGGGCAGCCTGATGAGCGACTACTGCACCGACGAGCGCCTGCGTGACTGGGACCTCTGCGGGCAAGCCTATATGCAAGACCTGTGGCACAGCTGCGTACAAACCGGCCTGCATGCCCTGGCTATCCCCGAAGCTGCTGGTGGCAGCGGGCTGGGCATGACCGAGCTGGTGCAGATCCTCGATGCCCAAGGCGGTGCCCTGGCGCAAGTGCCGTTGTGGCGTCACCAATTGGCCGCGACCACCCTCGCCGAGTTCGGCGACAAGGCCCTGGCACCATGGGTGGAACAGGCTGTGGCGGGCTCAGGCTTGCTGACTCTGAGCCTCGATGGCCTGAACACGGTGCGCGGCATCGAGCTCGAGGCCAGCGCCGAAGAGGGCGGGTGGCGCCTCGATGGCCGGGTTGCGGCACTCGCCTTGGCCGAGCAGTCGGTGGCAGCGCTGGTACTGGCCCGGGTGATGGGGCAGCCACGGCTGGTCCTGGTGGACCTGAGCCAGTCGGGCATCAGCCGTGTAGCGGGGGTCATGACCCACGGCGAAGCCATTGCCGACCTGGACTTGCGCGGCGTCACCCTGAGCAATCAGCAAGTGCTGCCCGCCGCGGCCCTGGATTGGCTGGCACCGCGTGCAATTGCCTCCCTGGCGGCCTTGCAGCTGGGCGTCAGCGCCGAGCAGGTGCACCGGACCGTGGCCTACGTCAGTGAGCGTCAACAGTTCGGCCGCTGCATCGGCAGTTTCCAGGCCGTGCAAATGAGCATGGCTGACACCCATGTGCACCTGGAGGTGTTGCGCAGTGCCCTGTGGCAATTGTGCTACCGCCTCGACGCCGGTCTGCCGGCCCCTTCGCAAGCCTTGGCCACCGCGTACCTGGCGTGCGAGGCCGGGCACCGCATTGGCCACACCGCACAGCATGTGCATGGTGGCATCGGCGTCGACCTGACGTACCCGATCCATCGCTTTCTCTATTGGAGCCGCGCCCTGAGCTGCGCATTGGGAGGGTCGTCGATGATCCTGGAGCGTCTGGGCGACTGGTTGAGCGATAACACTACCTTGGGATGGAAATATGACCTCGATGAACACCAAGCGCTTTGAAGACGTGCGCCCTGGCGAGCAACTGCCCGAGCTGACGATCCCGATCACGGTTGGCCTGATTGCCGGTGGGGCGATAGCCACCCGCGACTACTTTCCCGGTCACCATGACCTGGACGCGGCGCGCGAGCTGGGTTCGCCTCATATCTTCATGAACATCCTGACCACCAACGGCCTGGTGCAACGCTTCATCGAGCAGTGGAGCGGCCCGCAGGTGCAGTTCCGTACGCTGAAAATAAAACTGGGCGCGCCAAACTACCCCGGCGACAGCATGACCTTCAGCGGCGAAGTGACCCATCAGGATGCCGCTACGCGCAGCCTGGAAGTGACCCTCAAGGGCAAAAACTCCATGGGCAATCACGTGACCGGCACGGTCGCGCTGGTTCTGCCTTGATCCGCGGGAGACAACACAGATGACGAATTCGTCGATTTCCGGGCGCGCCGCCATTGCAGGGCTGGGCGCGACCGAGTTTTCCAAGAATTCCGGGCGCACCGAACTGCGCCTGGCCATGGAAGCGACCCTGGCAGCGCTCGAGGACGCCGGAATTGACCCTGGCGAAGTGGATGGTTTCAGTTCCTATTCGGTCGATAAGGTACCGGAGTACGAAATTGCCCGCCTGCTGGGCTGCAAAGACGTCAAGTTCTTCTCCCAGGTGCCCCACGGTGGCGGCGCCGCCTGCGGGCCGGTGATGCATGCGGCGATGGCGGTGGCCACCGGGGTGGCCAAGGTGGTGGTGGTCTATCGGGCGATGAACGAACGCTCCTGGTACCGCTTCGGTACCGGCAGCTATGGCTTTGCCTCGACGCCGACCTTCGAGAACGTGAACTACGGCTGGTACATGCCGCACGGCTTTCACACCCCGGCGGCCTGGGTCGGCATGTTTGCCCAGCGCTACATGCACACCTACGGTGCTACCTCCGAGGACTTTGGCCGGGTGGCGGTGGCAGTGCGCGATTTTGCCGCCACCAACCCCCAGGCATTTTTCTACGGCAAGCCCATCACCCTTGAAGAACACCAGGCCTCGCGCTGGATCTGCGAGCCGTTGCACCTGCTGGACTGTTGCCAGGAGTCCGATGGCGCGGTGGCCATGGTGATCACCTCGGCCGAGCGGGCCAGAGACCTCAAGCAAAAGCCTGTGATCATCAAGGCCGGCTCCCAGGGCATCAGCGCCGGGCAACAAGTGATGACCTCCTACTACCGCGACGACATTACCGGGCTGCCGGAAATGGGTGTGGTCGCCAAAGAGCTTTACAGCCAGTCGGGCCTGGGCCCGGAGGCGTTGCAGACTGCCGTGATCTACGACCACTTCACGCCATTCGTACTGCCGCAACTGGAAGAATTCGGCTTTGCAAGGCGCGGTGAGGCCAAGGAATTCATCCGTGCCGGGCACCACGCCCGTGGCGGCAAACTGCCAATCAATACCCACGGCGGGCAGTTGGGCGAAGCCTACATCCACGGCATGAACGGCATCGCCGAAGCCGTGCGGCAGGTTCGGGGTACGGCGGCCAACCAGGTGGACAGTGTCGAAAACGTGTTGGTGACCGCCGGAACCGGCGTGCCCACCAGCGGCCTGATTCTCGGCGCGGTATAAGGAGCGTCCCATGTTCGTCGATCTCACCCCCGAACAGCATGCCCTGAGGCTTAAGGTGCGGGACTATTTCCAGAACCTGATGACCCCCGAGCTTCGCCAGCAGATGCGCGGCACCGAAGGCGGCGAGCTGTTTCGCCGCACCATCGCCCAGATCGGCCGTGACGGCTGGCTGGCGGTTGGCTGGCCGAAGGCCTATGGCGGCCAGGGTTACGCGGCCACCGAGCAATTGATCTTCTTCGAAGAAGCCAACATTGCTGGCGCACCGCTGCCGTTCGTGACCATCAGCACCGTTGGCCCGGCCCTCATGGCCCACGGCTCGGCGCTGCAAAAAGAAAAATTCCTGCCCGGTATCGCCGCCGGCGAGATCAACTTTGCCATCGGCTATTCCGAAGCCAGTGCCGGCAGCGACCTGGCCGTGCTGAAAACCACCGCGCGCGAAGACGCCGACGGCTTTTTGGTCAACGGCAGCAAACTGTGGACCTCGGGCGCCGACTCGGCGGACTACATCTGGCTGGCGGCACGTACTGATCCTGAGCAGGCACGGCACAAGGGCATCTCGATCCTGATTCTCGATACCCAGGCCGAAGGCTTCTCCAGTACGCTGATTCCAACCTCCGGCAACCCCACGGCCGCCACGTATTACGATAACGTGCGGGTGCCGAGGGATATGCTGGTGGGCGAACTGCACGGTGGCTGGAAACTCATCACCGCACAGCTCAACCACGAGCGCCTGGGCCTGGGTGCCTGGTCGGACAAGGTCGTCAGCCTGTTCAGCCGGGTGTACCTGTGGGCACGTTGTGCCGATGAGCAAGGCCAGCGTGCTACCGACCACGCCTGGGTGCGCCGCGATCTGGCCGAGTGTTATGCCCGGCTCGAAGCCATGCGCCTGATCAACTTCCGTATTGCCGCCGACCTTGAGCGGGACCGCGTCGATGTCGCGCTGGCCTCGACCACCAAGGTCTACGGCTCGGAATCGGCGATCGAGATCCTGCGCAAGCTGTCGGCCATCGTCGGTGCCAGCGGCTTGACGCGGGCGGGCTCTGCGGCGGCTTATCTGCTCGGCGAGCTGGAGTATGAAGTGCGCGCCTCGGTTAACCTGACCTTCGGCGGTGGTACCAATGAAATCCAGCGCGAGTTGATTGCCCAGTTCGGCCTGGGCATGCCGCGCACGCAACGCTGAGTCACCGTTGTACCCTTCAAGCGAATAACAATAACGTCCCTTTCAGGTGAACGAATGAGCGCAATCGAGCAGTTCAGGCAAGCGACGCGCCAATGGCTGGAGGCCAATTGCCCGCCATCGCTGCGCACGCCCACCCCCGACGGCGAAATCGTCTGGGGTGGCCGTCAAGTAGACTTTCCCAGCGAAGACGCCCGGCTCTGGTTCGAGCGTATGCGTGACAAAGGCTGGTTCTGCCCGCAATGGCCCAGCGAATACGGCGGTGGCGGGTTGAGCGCCGAGTACAACGCGGTGCTGGAAAGCGAGCTGCGCCGGCTAAAGTGTCGCCCGGCGCAGATCAACCTGGGCATCTGGATGCTCGGCCCGGTGCTGCTGGAGTTCGGTAGCGAAGCGCAGAAGCAGGCGCTGCTGCCACCGATGTGTCGCGGCGAAGTGCGCTGGTGCCAGGGCTTCTCCGAGCCCAATGCCGGTTCCGACCTTGCCAGCCTGAAAACCTCGGCGGTGGCCGATGGCGATGACTTCGTGATCAACGGCACCAAGATCTGGACCTCCTATGGCGACAAGTCCGACTGGATGTACGCCCTGGTGCGCACTGATCCGAAGGCGCCCAAGCATCAGGGGATCAGCCTGATCGTGCTCGACATGAAAAGCCCCGGGGTGAGTGTTTCACCGATTGACCTGATCAGCGGCAAATCGGCTTTTTGCCAAGTGTTCTTCGATAACGTGCGTGTTCCGCAGAGCCAGTTGATCGGGCCGCTCAACGGTGGCTGGAACCTGGGCAAGAGCCTGCTGCAGCACGAGCGCAAGGCCATGTCCAAGTTCGGCGAGTTCAGCCTGCCCACGCACTTTCACCTGCTGCCGTTGATCGAACGCTACCTGCCCGACAGCCAGGCGCCTGCCGACCAGGCCCTGCGTGCTCGGGCCCAGGGCTGCGCGATGAATGAACATGCCTACAACCTCACCGTGCAGCGCATGGGCGAGGAGGCCCGGGCTGGCCTGGATATCAGCGCGATCATGGCCATCATGAAACTGGTGCACACCGAGCAGGAGCGCGACAAGTTCGAGATTCTCCTCGATGCCCTTGGCTACCGCGCGCTGGGCGTTGAAGGCGAGCCGTTCAGCGGCCAGGAACTGGCGATTACCCGAGGCTGGCTCAACAGCTATGCCCTGACCATTTCCGGCGGTTCGTCGGAGGTGCAGTTGAATGTCATCGCCAAGCGGGTCTTGAACCTGCCCAGTGCTTGAGGGGAGTTTGAACATGAGTCTGGTGTATAGCGAAGAGCAACGCCTGTTGGCCGACAGCGCCCGCGAATTCCTCGCGGCGCGCAGCCCGGTGGCGGCACAGCGGCGTCTGCGCGATGAGGCAAGCGTGCCAGGGTATGACCCGCAGCTGTGGCAAGAAGCCGTGGGCCTGGGCTGGAGTGGCATTCCATTTCCCGAGGCATTGGGCGGGCTTGAATTCGGCTGCATGGGGCTGGGGCCGATTTTCGAGGCCATAGGCAGAAACCTCTCGGCTTCACCCTTGTTGTCCAGTGTGGTACTCGGTGGCTCGCTGATCCACCTGGCTGGCGGCGCGGCGCAACAGGACCAGTGGCTGACGGCGGTGATCAGTGGCGAGCGGCGCGTGGCCCTGGCACTGGATGAAAAGCCGCGCCATGCCCCTGAGCATACGGCACTGACGGCGACGGCCGAGGCGGGTGGTTATCGTCTGGATGGCGAGAAATTCTTCGTCATCGATGGCCTGGGCGCCGATGCCTACCTGGTAGCGGCGCGCACCAGTGGCCGCGCGGGTGAGAAGCAGGGCATCAGTGTATTCCTGATCCCGGCGAACACACCGGGCTTGCAGGTCAGCGCATTGACGCTGATCGACTCGCGCAATTGCGCGCGGCTGCGTCTGAATGCCGTGCAAGTGGCCAGCGAAGCTTTGCTCGGTACGGTCGGTGGGGCTTGGTCGGTGCTGGACGAGGCGCTGGACCGGGGACGTGCTTGCCTGGCCGCTGAGTTGCTCGGCGCTGCCGAGCAACTGTTCGCCATGACCCTGGAGTACCTCAAGACCCGCGTGCAGTTCGATGTGCCCATCGGGTCGTTCCAGGCCCTGCAGCATCGGGCCGCGCGCTTGCATGTGGAGTTGCAGCTGGCCCGCAGCGCGGTAATGGCAGCATTGGCCGCGCTAGATGACAGCGCATTGAGCGCGGCCGAGCGCGGGCGGCTGGTGAGCCTGGGCAAATGGAAGGCCGGCGAGGTGGCCGCCCAGGTCAGTAATGAGGCGGTGCAGATGCACGGTGGCATCGGTGTCACCGATGAACTGGACGTTGGCCTTTACCTCAAGCGGGTTCGCGTGGCCCAGGCGTGCCTGGGTGACAGTGATTTCCAGTGCGCGCGTTACGCCGCTTTTGCGTCTTTGGAGAACTGAGAACATGAAGCTGGAACAGTGGCGCAACGCCTGGCAGCAATTGATTGGCCCTGGTTCGCCGTTCGAGGTGGTGTCTTCGCCCAACGACGGCCTGCGGTATTTTCGCCATGCACCTGCAAACTTGCTCGAAGCCATCGATGCAGGCCGTGCACACGGTGAGCGTGAGTTCCTGGTGTGGGAGCAGCAACGTCTGACGTTCGCCGGCTTTTTCGATCAGGTCGACTGCCTGGCTGCGCAACTGGCGCAGCGCTTTGGGGTAAAGCAGGGTGATCGAGTGGCCATTGCCATGCGCAATCAGCCGGCCTGGCTGGTGGCCTTCGTGGCGGTGCAGCGTTGTGGCGCGGTGTGCGTGCCGTTGAACAGCTGGGGCCTGCGTGACGAATTGTTCCATGGCCTGCAAGACAGCGGTGCGCAGGTGCTGGTCTGTGACGAACAACGCCTGCAACTGCTGACCAGCGACCTGCTCGCACAGCGGCTGGTCAGCATTGTGGTTGGCGTGCCGGCGGGGCAAGCATTAGCGGCCAACTGCCAGCGTTTCGAAGAGCTGATCCAGGGGCCGCTGCTGGCGCTGCCGGCCATCGAGATCAATCCGGCTGACCCGGCGCTTATCCTCTATACCTCTGGCACCACAAGCCGGGCCAAGGGCGTGCTGTCCAGCCATCGGGCCATTTGCCAGGCGCTGGCAGCACTGGAGTTCCAGTCGGCGTTCTGCGCCGTGAGTTCGCCCGAGCGGATCCAGGCGGTGATCGCCAGTGGCTTGGCACCGACCAACCTGATGGCGGTGCCGCTGTTCCATGTCAGTGGCCTGCACGCGCAGTTTTTGCTGGGGCTGCGCAGCGGCAGGCGCTTGTTGCTGATGTACAAATGGGACGTGGACAAAGCGTTCGACCTGATTCGCGACGAGCGCTGCACCCAGTTCAATGGCGCACCGGTAATGATGCAGCAATTGCTTGGCTCGCCGCGGTTTGCCAGCACCGACAGCGACAGCCTGTACGGCCTCGGCTTGGGCGGGGCGGTGGCCTCCAGTCGGCTGCTGGCGCATATCAGCAAGCGCAAGCCCCATGCAATTGGTGGCAGTGGCTATGGCTTGACCGAAAGCAACGGCATCGGTGCCGCAGTGGGCGGCGATCAGTTCGTCTACAAACCCGACTCGGTGGGCTGGCCGCTGCCGATCGTGGATGTATGCATTGGGCCGGACCCGTATTCACCGCTACCGGCGGGGCGCAGCGGTTTGATCTGGCTACGTTCGCCGACCTTGATGAGCGCTTACTGGCGGCTGCCTGAAGCCAGTGCCGAGACCTTGCGCGACGGTTGGCTGGACACCGGTGATATCGGCCATCTGGACGACGAGGGCTTTCTGTACATCACTGACCGTGCCAAGGACCTGATCAACCGGGCGGGCGAGAAGATATCCGCCAGTGAAGTGGAGTCGTGTATCTGCGAAATGCCTGGCGTGACCGAGGCGGCCGCCTTTGCCCTGGACGATGAGGAACTGGGCGAGCGCCTGGCCCTGGTATTGCGCAGCGAACTGCAGCCAGCGCCTACCCCGGAGCAAGTATGTGCCTTTATCGGCCAGCGCCTGGCAGCCTACAAGGTGCCAGCCGAGGTACACCTGCGCCGCGATCCGCTGCCGCGTAATGCGTCGGGCAAGCTGATCAAGGCGCAACTGAAGGAATCATTGGTCGGCGCCTGACTGATTAGTCTTTCCGGACGATGTACTCCCCCGCAGATCAGGAACAATGGAGGTACCCCAGTAGTCCTGGTCTGCGAAGGAGTCAACCGATGAAAATAACAACAAAAGGCGTGATGTTCGTAGCTGCAGTGGCCGCCAATGTCGGCCTGCAAGGCAACGCACTTGCGCAAGTGTCGCCTGAAGAGGCTGCCAAACTCGGCAAGGAACTGACCTGTGTCGGTGCCGAGAAAGCCGGTAATGCCGAGGGCACCATTCCGCCCTACACCGGCAAGTACCTTGGCGAAGTGCCGGGCTGGAACCATGTGAAGTTCTCTGGCGATCAACCGGTCGACCCTTACGCCAACGAAAAGCCCATCCTGGTGATCACCGCGCAGAACATGGGCCAGTACGAGAGCCATTTGACCGAAGGCCAGAAGGCCCTGCTCAAGCGCTATCCCACCACCTACAAAATGAACATCTACCCGGGCCATCGGGACTTCCGTTACCCGGACTACGTCTGCGAGCGGGCGATGAAGAACGCCTTGAGCGCCAAGCTGGTCGACGACGGCATGGGCATCGAGGGGATTGGCCAAGTCCCGTTCCCGATTCCGAAAAACGGCATGGAGCTGCTGTGGAACCACCAGTTGCCGGCACGGGCCTACACCGAAGAAAAGGTCAGCGACCTGGCTTCGGTGTTGCCAAACGGCAGCATCGGCTGGGGCCGCGCCTATGCGCGCAACCTCTCGCAAGCGAACTCACCGACCGTCGAGCCAAAAACCGAAGGCCAGATACAGGCCATGAGCTGGAACACCACCTTGAAGCCGGTGCGCGACAACGGTGTGGTGAGTATTTCGCAAGAGCCCTATAACTTCCTCGCCAACCCCCGCCAGGCCTGGAGCTACAGCCCGTCCACCCGGCGTGTGCGGCAACTGCCTGGCTACGGGTACGATCAACCAATGATCGGCACCAACGGCACGATGACGGTTGACGAAGACCGTCTTTACAACGGTTCGCCCGAGCGCTTCAACTGGACGCTGATCGGCAAGCGCGAAGTCTACGTGCCGGCCAACGCCTTCAAACCCAATACCGGTGACATCAAGTACGCCGACATGCTTACCCCCAACCACCCCAACCCCGACTACATGCGTTACGAGCTGCGCCGTGTGTGGGTGCTTGAGGCCAAGTTGAAAGAAGGCTACCGCCATGTGTACGGCAAGCGTGTGCTGTTTATTGACGAAGACACCTGGAACGCAGTGGTTGCGGACAACTATGACAGCCGTGGTGCCTTGTGGAAGCACGCGATGATCAATTACTACTACCACCCGGACATGAGCGCCTGGCAGGCCGGTTCGCAGTTCTTCATGGACCTTAACTCGGGCCAGTACACCGGCTACGCCATGACCAACGAATCGAAGAAAGGGCCGATTCTCAACGAAGCCAAATTCACCCCGGACATGTACACCGCTGATGCGGCTAGGGCGATGGGGCGGTAACGACAAAGCCAAAAAAACCCCAGGTAGAACCTGGGGTTTTTTTTGGCTTCAGGCTTCTCGCCCAGCGCGATTGCCGGCGGCGATGGCGCCTTCGATATAACCCAGGCTCTGACAGTCACCAATGCTGACGACCTTCAACCCGGCACTGCTCAGTGCATCGCTCAGGCGCGTATCAGGCGTCGCACCACTGGCCAGCACTACCGAGTCCCCGCGCACCTCGGCAGCTTCACCTTCGGCTGTCTGATAGCGCACGCGGTTACCGTCGATGGCGGTAACGCTCACTCCGGTCAGCAGCTGCCCACCGTGCACCCGGATACCATGCAGCACCCGCCAACGCCGCACAATCGCCAGTTCCCGGCCCAGGTGGCCGCTGCTTTCCAGCACACACACCTGGCGCCCACGTGCAATCAGGAACTCTGCCAGCTCCAGCCCCACCAGCCC
Source organism: Pseudomonas sp. BN505 (assembly GCF_029873175.1). Classification (NCBI taxonomy): domain Bacteria; kingdom Pseudomonadati; phylum Pseudomonadota; class Gammaproteobacteria; order Pseudomonadales; family Pseudomonadaceae; genus Pseudomonas; species Pseudomonas sp. BN505. The sequence goes on along the minus strand of NZ_SSOI01000039.1, from coordinate 48,842 downwards.
ACCGCCGACAATGATCACGCGTTTGCCCAAGGGCATCCACACGCGTGACAGCTTTTGCATGGCTTCAGTGCTGTCGGTGACGCCGATCAGGTTGCCGGCCTTCATCAGGGTGCGTTGCGTCAGCGACAGCTTGCGCCGGGCGATCTCTTCGGCACGGTCGCCGGTCATCAGCCGGCGCAGTTCGTCACCACTCCAGACATGATCCTGCTCGGCGCCTGGGATGCCCGGTGCGGCGCGCTGTGCGCCGGTGGCCACAATCACTTGATCGACGCCCAGGTCACGCAGCAAGGCTGCATCCACCGTACTGCCCATGCGTACATCGATGGGCAGTTGCCGCACCTGGTACAGCAGGTTGTCGAGCAGGCGTCCGTTTTCGGGGTAGGCGAGGGCAGCAAAGAACAGGGTGCCGCCCAGGCGGTCACTGCGCTCCAGCAGCGTCACGCGATGGCCACGCAATGCCGCCACGCGCGCGGCTTCCAGGCCTGCCGGGCCACCGCCAATCACCGCAACATGTTGCGGGGCTGCAACCGGCGTGATGATGCGCTCGCTTTCATGCCCGGTTTGCGGGTTGACCGCGCATTTGACCCGCTCGTTGATAAAGATCTGGCTCACGCACACATAGCAGTAAATGCAAGGTCGAATGGCCTGCAGCTCACCGGCCTGCAGTTTGTTGGGCAATTGTGGGTCGGCCAGCAACTTGCGGCCCATGGCGATGAAATCACACTGGCCGGCGGCAATCGCGGCGTCGCCGGTTTCTGGTTCGATACGCCCGACGGCAATAACCGGAATGCTCACGCATTGCTTGATGGCCGCTGTCCATTCGAGAAAAGCCCCGGGCTTTTGCACCAGCGGCGCTTCGGTAAAGGCCACGCCGCTACTGGTCATGGCGTAGGCCGAGACACTGACTGCATCGGCGCCGGCGCCCTCAGCCAGGCGGGCAACCGCCTTGGCATCGTCGAGGGTGATGCCACCGGGGGTGAGCAGTTCTTCTGCATCCAGCCGCAACCAGACGCCAAAGCCGGTGCCAACCCGCGCGCGTATGGCGGCCAGGACCTCAAGCAGCAAGCGCGCACGGTTTTCCACTGTGCCACCGTATGCGTCTTCACGGCGGTTGTAATACGGCGATAAAAAGCCGGCGATGATGTAGTTGTGCGCGGCATGGATTTCCACACCGTCGAACCCGGCGCGCTGTGCACGCTCGGCAGCGGCTGCGAACCATTCGACCATCTGTGCGATGTCGTCGTGGTCCATCACCCGCATCTCGATGCCGCCTTTGCGACCGCGTACGGCGCTGACAAAGGAGGCGAGTTCTTCCGGGGTCAAGGCCTGCATCATGTCGGAGGTACTGGCCGGGGGCAACGACGGCACCCACAGCGGCCGGCCCGCAGCCATGTCCCGTATGGCGTTCTTGCCGGCGTGCTGCAGCTGCATGGCGATCTTTGCGCCGTGCCTGTGCACGCGTTCAGCCAGTTGGGCAAGGCCCGGGATAAATTCATCAGAAGAGACACCGACCTGGTAAGGCTCGGCGGTACCGGCGGGGAAGGCGACGGCGCACGCGCCCATGATCAACAGCCCGGCACCGCCTTCGGCACGTGCTTCGTAGTAGGCCTGGATACGTTCGCCGCAGTGCCCGTCGGCTTCGGCGAAGTTGGAGCCCATGGGCGCCATGATGATGCGATTACGCAGTTGAAGGGGGCCGATGCGGCCAGGCGCAAGCAAGTGGGAGAGTTTTGTCATTGTTATGTCAGCCCTTGGTAGAAGCCAGTCGATACGACAGCGGCCAGGTTGCTGCTGTCGCAAGGTACGTTGCGTACGACGACTAGGCTTGGCGCAGGAACTCGAGGCAGGAACGGTTGAACAACTCACGGTGCTCCACCTGAACCCAATGTCCACAGCGATTGAGCAGAATAAAGCGGGCGTCAGGGGCGTTGTCGAGCACTTTCATCGCGCCACCGACCGGGTTGAAGTTGTCGTTGGTGCCCCAGAACCCCAGAATCGGTACGCACAGCTCCTCGAGGCGCTCGGTCATGTTCGGCACCATCATGGTCGAGAACAGGCAGTGCGGCTGGTATTTGGCCACGGCAACGCGTTCGGCCAGCAGGCTGTCGGGCAGTTGCGAGGCATCGAACAGCTGCAGGCTCATGATCTGGCGCATTTTGTCGATGTCGAGCGGGCCGGCATTGAACAGCTCGACCATGCGCTGAATACCGATCTTCTTGAAGTAGGTTTCGCGCTCTTCGACACCGCCCGGGGCCATCAGGATCAGCTTGTCGAGCAATTGCGGCTCGGCCAGCCCCAGGCCAATGGCGATGGCGCCACCCAGGGAGTTGCCGAGTAGCGTGCAACGTTGCACTTCAAGGGCCTTGAGCAAGCCGGACACGGCGTTGACGAAGAAATCCAGGTTGTACTGGACGTTGTCGGGCTTGTCCGAACGGCCAAAGCCGGGCAGGTCGATCACCAGGTTACGAAAGCCGGCCGCGACGAAGTCTGGGTAGTTGCCCTTGAAATTGCTGTAGCCACTGGCGCCCGGGCCACTGCCATGCAACCACACCACGACGGGGCCGCTGCCTTCGTCGAGGTAATGCAGGCGCAGGCCGTTGTCGAGGGTGACGAAGTGGCCGATAGGCAACGGTAAGTCTTGTTCTGACATCTTCGAATCTCCATTGATCAGGCAGTTACGGCATTTTCAGGGGTGGCAGTCGGTGCAGCCGATCGCTGCAGTTGGGCGCGGTAGCGGGGCAGGGCCATGCCCAGGAATACGGTCGAGAGCATCAGCATCGAAATGGAGGCGGCCAGCGCATAGCGCAGTGCCTCGGTGCCGAGGGCCGGGGTGAACAGATCGCTGAGTACCCCGATCAGCAGCGGGCCAACGCCGACACCCAGCAGGGTCATGGCCATGACGAAGATTGAAGTTGCCTGGGCCAGGCGCGCAGCCGGGAACAAATGCGTGACGGCACCCAGGCAAGGGGTCGCCCACCAGGTACCAAAGAAGGCAAAACCTGCATAGAAGAGAAACGCGGTCGGTACCGGGGTGCTACCCAGGTGGAACAGAATGCCGGTTGGCCAGAGGAAGTACGCCAACGCGAACGGGATACTGACCAGGGTGGCAAGCAGCGGTACGCCGATCTGCCAGCCGGCATCACGGCGGGCCATGCGGTCGGAAATGATGCCGCAGGCCAAGGTGCCGAAGGTGGCACCGCTGCCGCCCACGACGCCGACCAGAAAGCCTGCGTCCTGAAGGTTCAAACCGTGGGAGCGGATCAGGAAACTCGGGCTCCAGGTGCCAATCGCATAGCCGGCGATGGCGCTGGATGCGCCGGTCAGCACCAGCCAAAGGAACGATGGGGTCTCCATCAGCTTGGCCACGGTCTTTGCCCAGCCTTCCTGGGCGATCTGGACCTTTGTCTGCACTTCGCTGGCAATTTTCGGCGCACGGACCGTAAGCCACAGCAGCAGCCCCAGCAGGATGCCCGGTACGCCAATGATCAGGAACGCCGAGCGCCAGCCGTAATGCTGGGCGATCCAGCCACCGAAACCGAGGCCGAATATGGCGCCGAAGCTTGAGCCGAGCATCAGGATGGACAACGCAGTGGAGCGATTTTTTGCTGGGTAAAGCTGCGAAATCATCGCCACCGAAGGCGCCGTGCCGCCCGCTTCACCAACGGCTACGCCGATCCGCGCCAACACCAGCAGCCAGAAGCTGGTGGCCAGGCCGCAGGCCATGGTCATCACACTCCAGGCAATGCAGCAGGCGGCAATCACCGGTTTCGGCCCGATACGGTCGGAAAGCCGGCCCAAAGGGAAGCCGAACAGGGTATAGAACACCGCAAATGTCACCCCCGAGAGCAGGCCGATGCCCGTGTCGGAAATGCCGAACTCCGCCTTGACCGGCTCGATCAGGATCGCCATCAACTGCCGGTCGATGTAGTTGAAGATGTAAATCACGGCCAGCACGAACAGTGCGTAGTGGCTACGCCAGGTGACGCGGTTGGAAGAGTTCACGACGGGTGCTCCCGGTTTTGTTCTAGTGAGCAGGAGCGTGGCGCCGATCACGCTCGGGCACATCGTCCATTCAGACCACTTGCTGACGGCACACAGGGCAAGCGCGGCTGCGTAGTCTTATCGGACGATGTTGCGGTTTTGTACAGGGTTAATGATTTGTCCCGTGCTCGATCATCCAGCGCATGTGCAGCTGATCGGGGAAGCCAAGGCTTGCGGGAGATCAACGATGAAGTTAGCGAACAAAGTGGCCCTGATCACGGGTGCCGGGCAAGGCATGGGGCGGGCGATTGCCCAGCGCTTTGCAGAGGCCGGCGCACGGGTGGTGGCGGCCGACATCAACCTGCAGGCTGCCGAGCAGACGATCGAAGGGCTCGGTGAGCACGCCTTGGCGCTGGCGTGCAACGTCGCCGACAGCGACTCGGTGGCGGCGGCGATGCACAGGCTGGAAGCCCGGTTCGGTGCCCTCGACATCCTGGTGAATAACGCCGGTGTCGGTTCAGTCGACACCTTTGTCGACACCCCGGACGCGCATTGGCAGCGGGTCATTGGGGTCAACCTCACGGGCACCTTCCTGTGCAGCCGTGAAGCGGTGCGGCTGATGCAAAAGCACGCCATTCAGGGTGTGGTGATCAATATCTCCAGCACCGCTGCGATGACTGGCGAAGGCCCAAGCCATTACTGCGCAGCCAAAGCCGGCGTCATGGGGCTGACCCGCAGCATGGCGCGGGAGCTGGCCGCCAGCGGCATCCGCGTCAACACCTTGGTGCCCGGCCCGACCAACACTCCGATGATGGCCGACATCCCCGATGAGTGGCTGCAGGGCATGCTCAAGGCAATCCCCCTGGGCCGTATGGGCGAGGTCGATGAGATCGCCCGCGCCGCCGTGTTTCTGGCCAGTTCCGACGCCAGCTTCATCACCGGTCAGAACCTCGCCGTCAACGGCGGCATGGCCTTCAATTGAACCGGGAGCAGGCAATGAGCACACGACTTCAAGGCAAGATCGCATTCATTACCGGTGCCAGCTCCGGGATTGGTGCCGCCACCGCCCGACGTTTTGCCCAGGAGGGCGCCACCGTGGTGCTCTGCGGGCGTAATCAGGCGCCATTGGACGCTGTGGCCAGCGCCATTCGCGAAGCGGGTGGCAAGGCCCATTGGCAGGTCGCCGATGTCAGCGACGAGCACGCCTTCGTTAGCGCAATCGAGGCCGCAGCGCAGCAGCATGGCCGCCTGGACATCCTGGTCAACAACGCCATGGCCTACACCTGGGGTGCCATCGACAGCACCAGCACGGGTGACTGGCACGCCAACTTCCGCACCACCGTGGACGGCACGTTCTGGGGCACGCGCACGGCCATGGCGCTGATGAAAGCCCAAGGCGGCGGCGCCATCGTCAACATCGCCTCGATCTGCGGGTTGTTCGGTACGCCCTGGATGGCCGGCTACTCGGCAGCCAAGGCCGCAGTGATCAACTTCAGCCGCGCTGCAGCCAGCGAAGGGGCGGCCAACAGGATCCGCTGCAACGTGGTGGTCCCGGGCGTCATCGAAACCCCGGCAACCGCAGGCATGCTGGCCGACGCCAAGGCCCGTGGCAACACCGAGAAACTGATCCCGCTGCGCCGTATCGGCCAGGCGCAGGAGGTAGCCAACGCGATTCTGTTCCTGGCCAGCGACGAAGCGTCCTATATCACCGGGGCGTGTGTGCCGGTGGATGGCGGGCGCAGCTCGGAACTCTACACGGTGCTGGAGTGATGAGCATGGAACCGAACACGTTGTTGGCACGCATCGACCGGCTTGAGTCGATTGAGGAAATTCGTCAATTGGCGGCCAAGTACTCGCTGTCGCTGGACATGCGCGACCTCGATGCCCACGTCAATCTGTTTGCCGAAGACATCCGCGTCGGCCGCGACAAGACCGGCCGTGCGCATCTGAAAGCGTGGGTCGATGCCACTTTGCGCGATCAGTTCAGCGGCACCTCGCATCACCTGGGCCAGCACATCATCGAACTACTTGACGCCGACAATGCCGTTGGCGTGGTGTATTCCAAGAACGAGCATGAGACCGGCCCCGAGTGGGTGACCATGCAAATGCTTTATTGGGATGACTACCAGCGCATCGATGGCCGCTGGTACTTCCGTCGCCGCCTGCCGTGCTACTGGTACGCCAGCGACCTCAACAAGCCGCCGATCGGCGAGCGAAAGATGCGCTGGCCAGGGCGTGAACCCTATGCCGGCAGCTTCCACGACCTGTTCCCGTCGTGGGCCGAGTTCTGGGCGCAGCGCCCGGACAAGGACCAACTGCCCGATGTCGCCCCGGCCGCGCCCCTGGAACACTTTCTAGCCACCCTGCGACGCGGTGCTGCGGCACCGAAGATTCGTGTGCGCTGAGGAATCGCGATGAGCATTTTGTTTGAGCCCGTGCGCCTGGGCGAGCTGGAGCTGAGTAACCGCATTGTCATGGCGCCGATGACCCGCAGCCGCGCCAGCGCACAGGCGGTGCCGACGGCTGAAATGGTCGACTACTACCGCCAGCGCGCCAGTGCCGGGCTGATCATTGCCGAAGGCACTGCACCGTCCGCCGACGGGCTGGGCTATTGCCGCACGCCGGCGATCTACGACAGCGCGCAGATCGAGGGTTGGCGCCAGATCACCCGTGCGGTGAGGAATGCCGGCGGGCGCATGGTGTTGCAGTTGATGCACGTGGGCCGCGCCGCCAGTTGGCAAAACAAACCGGCCGGGGCACGGACCGTCGCCCCATCGGCGATACGTGCCCGCACCCAGGTGTTCTGCGACGGGGTTGGCCTGGTCGATACCGATGAGCCTCTGGCGTTGAGCCTGGAGGACATTGAGCGCGTGATCGAGCAATACCGGCGCGCGGCCCTGAACGCCCGCGAAGCCGGGTTCGAAGGGGTCGAGCTGCATTGCACCAGTGGTTACCTGCCGATGCAGTTCATGGCGTCGGGCAGCAACCAGCGCAGTGATGCGTATGGTGGCGCGGTCGCCAACCGCGTGCGTTTTCCAGCCCAGGTGCTGGCCGCGATGGCAGCGGCAATCGGCTCGGGGCGTGTGGGGTTCCGCCTGTGCCCGGGTAACCCTTACAACGACATCAGTGACGCAGACCCGGCCGCCACAGCACAAGCCTTGTGCGAGCAGGTCGAGCCGCTTGGCCTGGCGTACCTGCACATCATGCGCTCGCCGCTGGCCGCACTGGATGCCTTTGCCATGGCCCGCAGCCATAGCAGCAGCGGGCTGATACTCAATGACGGTTTCGACGGGCCTTCGGCCGCTGCGGCAATAGAAGCCGGGCAGGGCGCCGCAGTGTCCTTCGCCCGCCACTTTATCGGCAACCCCGACCTGGTCGAGCGCCTGCGCGCCGGGTTGCCGCTGGCCGGCTTCGACCGCAAGACACTTTATACGAAAGGCTCACCTGGCTATTCGGACTATCCGACCCACGCCCAGGCGACTGCATGAACAGCCGGTTTTATCGGAGGTAGGGATGAACAATTTCAATAACAACGCAAGCCTGCTGTCCAGTGTTGATCGCGGGGTTGTGCCACGCGAACAAACCCAGGCCATCCTTGATCGCCGGGCCGAAGCCGCCGCGCGGATCAAACCTGCGGATCGCTATACCCTGGCTGATCGCCTCGAAGAACAGGCGCAACGCCACGGCGAGCGGCCTTTCGTCATTTATGGCGATCAGCGCTTGAGCTACGCCCAGGTTAACGCGCGGGCCGACCAGCTGGCTCACGTTTTCCATGCCCGAGGCCTGCGCCCCGGCGATGTCTGCGCACTGGCCATGGAGAACCGCCCGGCGTTTTTCTGCTGCTGGTTTGGCCTGGTCAAGCTCGGTGTGGTGGTGGGCTTCGTCAATACCCAGGTCAGTGGCCGGCCGCTGGTGCACGCGCTGGAGGCCATCGAGGCCAAGGCAATGCTGGTCGGCGAGGAAGTGCTGGGCAACGTGCTGGCCACCGAAGGCCTGCCGCCGCTGCCGCTGTGGCTGGTCGCAGATGCCGAGCAACCGTGGGGCGGGGCGATGCCTGCACAGGTTGACACCGGTTTGGCCGAAGCATTGGCCAATGCCCCGTGCATGCCATTCCCGCGCGACCTGCGTGCCGACCTGCGCGCCGAGTCGCCGAGCCTGCTGATTTTTACTTCGGGCACCACGGGTTTGCCAAAAGCGGCGCGTTACAGCCACATGCGCTGGATGTCGACGGGCGACATCATGGAAGTCACCCTGCAGACCACGCCGAGCGACGTGTTTTATTGCTGCCTGCCGCTGTACCACGGCGCTGCGGCCACTTCAGTGACGTCAACCGCGCTGAAAACCGGTGCGGCGATCGTGGTGCGGCGCAAGTTCAGCGTCCGCGAATTCTGGAAGGACGTGCGCGAGCACCGCATCAGCGTGTTCCAGTACATCGGCGAGATCTGCCGCTACCTGCTCAACCAGCCCGAGGCGGCCGGCGAACGCGAGCACGGCCTGCGCTGCATGCTCGGCGCCGGGCTGACGCGTGAAACCTGGCAGAACTGGGTGCAGCGTTTCGGGCCGATCCAGGTGTTCGAGGGCTGGGGTTCTACCGAGTCCAATACCAATGTGGTCAACGTCGACAACTATGTGGGCGCCTGCGGGCGCATACCGTTCTGGGACAAGAGCAACCTGCGCCTGGTGCGCTATGACGTTGAAACCGACAGCCACCCACGCGACGAGCACGGCTTTTACCAGCTTTGCGAAGTGGGTGAAGTGGGTGAAGCCTTGGGCTTGATCATCGACCATCCGCAGATCGGCGGCGGCCGCTTCGAGGGTTACACCTCGGCCGAGGCAACCGACAGCAAGATCCGCCGCAATGTCTTGCGCAATGGGGATGCCTATTGGAGTTCGGGCGACCTGCTGCGTTATGACGAAGACGGCTACCTGTACTTCATCGACCGCATCGGCGACACCTTCCGTTGGAAAAGCGAGAACGTTTCTACTCTGGAGGTGGCGGCCGCGCTGGGCGATTTTGCCGGGCTCGAGCTGATCAACATCTACGGTGTGCAGGTGCCCGGGCAAGAGGGGCGCGCCGGCATGGCGGCGGTGCTGATGCAGCCAGGGCAGCCTTTTGACCCTGAAGCGTTCTACGCGCTGACCGAAGCGCGTTTGCCACGCTATGCGGCGCCTGTGTTCGTGCGGGTGTCGGCGGCGGCCGACCTGACCAGCACCTTCAAATTGCGCAAGGTTGACCTGCAGCGCCAGGGCTACGCGCCGACGGCGTTCAGCGACCCGCTGTTCATCCGTGACGAAAGCAGCCGCAGCTATGTGCCGTACAGCACCCACGTGCTGGAGCGCATTGGCCTGGCCGCTTTTGCGGGTGACGTCAGTGAGTAGCCTGGATGCCCAGGGGCACGAATGGCGCGCAGGCCTGCGCTTCCCCTGGCCGCAGCCACCGGCCAATGGCGAGGTTCAACAGGTCGCTGAAGGGCTGTTGTGGCTGCGCATGCCGCTGCCGTTCGGGCTTGACCACATCAACCTGTACCTGTTGCGCCACGGCGAGGGCTGGGTGGCGGTCGATACCGGGCTCAACAACACGCAGACCCGCGACATCTGGGAAGCGCTGTTTGCCACGGTGTTGGGTGGTTTACCGCTGCTGGCGGTGATCTGCACGCACTTTCACTCGGACCATGTCGGGGTGCTCGGCTGGTTGACCGAGCGCTTCCGCTGCCCGGTGTTCATGAGCACCAGTGAATATCAGGCGATGCACCAGTTGGGCGCGCCAGGCGACACCGGCACTAGCTGGGCGTTCTACCAGCATTACCAGCGCGCAGGTTTCAACCAGGAACAGACCGCAGCGTTGTTCCCGCTGCTGGGCTCAGCGCACTTCCGGCCAGAGGTGCCGACCAGCTTCCGGCGCCTGCGTGAAGGCACCCGACTGATGATTGGCGGGCGCCGTTGGCAGGTCCTGATCGGCCGCGGCCATTCGCCGGAACATGCCTGCCTGTACTGCGCCGAGGACGGCCTGTTGATTTCCGGTGACCAGGTGCTGCCGCGCATCACCTCCAGCGTCTGCGTGCAGGTCACCGAGCCCGATGCCGACCCGCTGCGCGACTGGCTGGACTCGGTCGAGCGCTTGCGGGAGGTGCCCGACAGCGTGCTGGTGCTGCCGGCGCATGAACGGCCGTTCTACAACCTGCATCTGCGCCTTGATCAACTGCGCGCACACCACCAAGGGCACTTGCAGCAACTGTTGGCCGCCTGCACTGCGCCGCGCAGTGCCGTGGAGCTGATGGCCGAGCTGTTTCCGAAGGTGAAGGGGCGCTTCGATGAATTGATGGCGATTGGCGAGACCCTGGCGCATGTCAATTACCTGATTGCGCAGGGGCAACTGGTGCGTGAAGAAACAGCCGGCGTGTTCCGCTACGGGCGCACGCCCGAGGGTGTCAACGTTCAGTCGGTGCTAGGGCAGCTGTGAGCGGGCTGAAGGTAACGAGTGGTGTTCTTGCACTTTTGCGCGACCGTCAGGTCGTTAATCGGAGAGGCAGTGTGACTAATAAAAACAACAAATATGGTGCTGGCCCAGCTGTATCGGGTTTCGAATTATCGGGTCTGGTGGTGGCAACCGCGTTGGTTTGCACACCCGCTTGGTCTGGTGAAACGATCGAGTTCGACAACGGCACGACAATCGACTGGACGGTGACCACCAGCTACGGCCTGGGGGTTCGCCTGTCGAACCCGTCAAGCAAGCTGTTGACACCCAACGCCGATGATGGCGATCGCAACTTCGACAAGGGCAGCCTGGTGACCAACCGGATCGGCGCCCTGGCCGAGATGATCGTGCGCAAGGACAACTACGGCGGGGTGCTGCGGGCCAGTACCTTCTACGATGATGTTTACCATCGTTCCAACGACAACGACTCACCGGGCACGGTCAACAAGGCTGGCGACCATGACGAGTTCACCAGCGACACCAAGTATTACAGCGGCGGGCGCAGCAAGTTCCTCGATGCTTATGTGTTCAGCGGCTGGCGCTTTGACAATGGTTCGATGCTCGACGTCAAGGCCGGGCGCCATATCGAGTCGTGGGGCGAAAGCTTGTTCTACCCCGGTGTCAGCGGTGTACAGAACCCGTCCGATGCGGTCAAGGCCGCGCAGCCAGGGGTCGAGGTCAAGGAAGTGCTGTTGCCGGTCGGGCAGGTGTCGGCGTCGTATCGCCTGAACCCGCAGTGGACCTTGGGCGCTTACGTGCAATACGAATGGATGGGCACGGAACTGCCGCCTGTGGGCAGCTACCTGTCCACCAGCGATGTGGTCGGGCCAGGGCGAGAGTTTCTCATCGGCGCCAATGGGTCGCGTATCAACTACCAGGGCACCGATGAGCCGCGTGACAGCGGTCAGTGGGGGGCACAGGTACGCTTTCGACCCGTGCCCGCCCTGGAACTGTCACTGTTTCATGTCAATTATCATGACAAGAACCCAGCCACTGCCCTGGTGGGTTACCGGGCCGTCCCGGCCGGGCCAGGCGTGTTCTTCGGCACGCCGGATGGCTACCGCATTACCTACTTTGAAGACATCAAGCTGACCGGCATCAGTGCCTCGACCAAAATCGGCGAGACCCAGATCGGTGGCGAGTGGTCGTATCGCGACGGTGCACCGGTCATGGTCAACACCGGCCTCGGCCCCACGCCTGCGCGTGGCAAGGGCCAGCAAATGCAGTTGTCGGCGATCCGTATTCTGGGTGACCGGCCTTGGGCGAGCCAGACCTCGCTCACCGCCGAAATCGTGCATGTGCGTGTCGACAGTGTTGATGAGGCCTCGGCCGCGCCGAACCTGCTGGGCCTGGGCAACAGCCTGATTCCGTCCATGCGCCCGCTGGTGCAACCGTCCGACGACTACACCTACAAGACCTCGACTGGCTGGCGCAGCAAGACCGCCAGTGCCTACACCCTGGGTGCGTCCTTCAGCTACCCGGGCGTGTTCGAAGGCTGGGACCTGGAAGTGCCGGTGAACTTCTCCAACGTGTTCAGTGGTGCCACGCCGATGGCCGGGACCATTTCCGGGTTGCAGGGTGACCGCCGGTTGAGCCTGGGCGCCACCTTCAAGTACTTGGGCAACCTGGAAGTCGCCCTGCGGGTTACCGGTTACCTGGGCGACGCTGACCCGGTCAAGCGCTTGCTGGCAGACCGCGACTACGGGACATTCTCGGTCAAATACAGCTTCTGACTGGCGCGACGGCGTCAGGGTTGAGTCAACCCTGGCGCTGGCCGCTGTTCTAGTCAAAATGGACGATCACTCGCCACGGCACCTGTGGCATGGTCGCAAGACAGAAACCTCAAGCACACAGCCTTCGAGTGGGGGATACATGGGTCTTAAAGGTCATGCGGCGATTGTCGGCGCCGCGCAATACAAACCCGAGAAGTACGCCACAGCGCCGCGAATGTTCCATCTTGAGCAAGTGGCCGACCTGGCGGCGCAGGCGCTGCGCGACGCCGGCTTGCGTGCCGAAGACCTGGACGGTCTGGTGATCAATGGCCCGCACTTCCACGAAGCTTCGGTGTTCGTGCCGGCCATGGCCGCCGAATACCTGGGTTTGTCTGTTAATTTCGCCGAAGTGGTCGACCTTGGTGGTTGTACCGCGGTGGGCATGGTCTGGCGCGCGGCTGCGGCGATCGAGCTGGGCCTGTGCCAGGCGGTGCTGTGTGTAATGCCGGCGCGCCTGGCGCCGATGGGCCCCGATGAAGATCCCGGGGCAATGGCCCGCGCCATGCGTTACGGCGGTCACAGCACCGCCTTTGGTGCGCCGGAGGCGGAGTTCGATCTGCCTTATGGCCACATGGGCCAGAACACCGGCTACGCCATGATCGCCCAACGCTACGCCGCGCAGTACGGTTACGACCCGATAGCCATGGCCAAGATCGCCGTTGATCAACGCACCAATGCCTTGGCCAACCCCCAGGCGATGTTCCATGGCCAGCCGTTGACGATCGAGCAGGTGCTGGCGAGCAAGCGCGTGGCTGATCCTTTGCACGTACTCGAGATTGTCATGCCGGTGGCCGGTGGCGCGGCATTGATCATTGCCTCCAAAGAAGTGGCCGCACGTGCACGCAAGCGCCCGGCATTCATCACCGGCTTCGGTGAGCATCTGGCGTTCAAGTCGCCTTCGTATGCCCAGGACATGCTCCACACGCCGATTGGGCCTGCTTCGCGCCGTGCCTTCGAGATGGCCAGGCTCAGACCGGGCGATGTCGATGCGGTGCAGATCTATGACTGTTACACCATTACCGCGTTGCTGACCCTGGAGGACGCCGGCTTCTGCGCCAAAGGCGAGGGCATGCAGTTTGTTCGCGAGCATGACCTGACCTGGCGCGGCGATTTCCCCATGAACACCCACGGTGGCCAGCTCAGTTTTGGCCAGGCCGGCGCTGCCGGGGGCATGTCACAGGTGATCGAGGCTGTCACGCAGATCAGCGGTGAGGCGGGCGAGCGCCAGCTTGGACGCTGCGACGCTGTCTACGTGTCCGGCACTGGTGGCGTGATGAGTGAGCAGGCCGCGTTGATACTTCAGGGAGCATGACCCGCATGTCGAACAATAAGCCAATGCCGGTGCCGACTGAAATTTCCGCGCCGTTCTGGGAAGGCCTGAAAGCACAGCGCCTGTTGATCCAGCAGTGCAACGCCTGCGAACACTGGGTGTTCTACCCGCGCAGGCATTGCCCGCGGTGCCTGGCCCATGACCTGAGCTGGCGCGAAGTCAGTGGTGGCGCCACCCTGTACAGCTTCACCGTGGCACGCATTGCCACGTTGCCGGATTTTGCCGATGAGATGCCACAAAAGCTGGCTGTCATCGAGTTGGACGAAGGCGTGCGAATCAACACCACCCTGGTGGGGCTTGAAGAGGATCAGATCCGCATCGGCATGCGGCTCAAACCGGTGTTTGCCGAAGTCGACGCCAAGGGTACGCGTTTACTGCGCTTTACCGGTCCGGACCAGGACAGCAGTGCGCTACAGGGCTACAACGGCACGCCTCAGGCGCAAATGCCGGAGCAGGGTGAAGCCGCATCTGTGCGCTTGGTCGCCATGGATGATGATGTGGCGCTGCAGAGCCTGGTCAGTGAGACCTTCAGCCCCTGGAGCAACCAGATTGTCATCGATCAAGCCCTGATCGATGCCTTCGCCGCGCTGTCGGGTGATGACTACTGGATTCACACCGATCCGCAGCGTGCACGCAAGGACAGCCCGTTTGGCGGCACCATTGCCCACGGCGCGCTGGTACAGGTGTTGCAGTCGCGGCTCAAGCTGGCGCTGGGTTATGAAATCACCGGTTTCAGCACCATGGTCAATTACGGCTCGGACCGCCTGCGCTTTCCGGCGCCGGTGCCGGCCGGCTCGCGGGTTCATGCGCGGGCCAGGGTGAAGCAGGTGGCGCGGGTCAAGCGCGGCACCCAGTTGACCCTGGAGGTGAATACCCACGTCGTCGGCAGTGATCGCCCCTCGGTCATCAACGACCTGGTAATCCTGTACATGTAACCCCTCCGAAGGCGCGAGATTGCCCTGCGATGCGATGTGCCTGGCGCATCACTGTCGCGGGGCAAGCCTGTTTCCACCGCCTGCATTTCAGTATTCCCGATAGATCAACTGCTTAGTCTCAACGGACGATGAGCACCAGGCTTGCCCTCAGCACAATGAAGACCAACAAAGGTCCAGTCATTGAGGAGCAGGGCATGATGGATATCCGGGGGCTGAGCTACTTCGTCGCTCAAATCGAAAACCTCAGTCAGTGGCAACGTTATGCCGAAGACGTGCTGGGCATGATGGTGGTGCCCGCGCCCGGTGGCGGACTGTATGTGAAGATGGACGAGCGGCCTTTTCGCATGCTCATCGTCGAAGGCGCCGAGGCAGGCTACCTGGCCTCTGGCTGGGAACTGGCCAGCGAGCGGGCATTCAACGCCGCATTGCAGGCACTGGAACAAAACGGTGTGCGCTGGCAAGCAGGCTCTGCCGCCGAGATCGAGCAGCGTGGCGTACAGGCACTGGTCAGTGTTCTGGACCCCTCCGGCAACCGCCACGAATTGAGCTGGGGACACCGTTCCGACTGCCTGCCATTCGTTTCGCCGCAAGGCGTGCCGGGTTTTGTCACCGGCGACATGGGCCTGGGCCACACCGTGCTGCCGGCCCCGGAATTTGACGCGACCCTGGCCTTCGTCAAGGACGTGCTGGGCTTCGAACTGTCGGACATCTTCAACTTTCGCCCCGACCCGGCAGCACCGCCAATCCGCATTCACTTCCTGCATTGCCGCAACAGCCGCCATCACTCGCTGGCGCTGGCGGAGTACGCGGTGCCTTCAGGCTGCGTGCACGTGATGGTGGAAGTGGGCTCGATGACTGAAGTGGGCCGCGCCCATGACCGGCGCCTGGCCCATCAGGTGCCGCTGTCGGCGACCCTCGGCCAGCACCTCAATGACCGAATGACCTCGTTTTACATGAAGACCCCATCCGGCTTCGACCTGGAGTACGGCTACGGCGGCCTGCAAGTGGACTGGGCTGAGCACTCGGCCTTCGAATTTACCCGGGTAAGTCTGTGGGGGCATGACTTTTCCGTCGGCCAACAGCAAGGAGATGTGCAATGAACAAGCAAATGACGGCGGCCGATGCCGTTGCGCACCTGCGCGATGGCATGACCATCGGCTTCGGCGGCTGGGGGCCACGGCGCAAGCCGATGGCGGTTGTGCGCGAGATTCTGCGTTCCCCCGTCAAAGACCTGACTGTGGTCGCCTACGGTGGCCCCGAAGTGGGCATGCTGTGTGCGGCGGGCAAGGTCAAGAAGCTGGTGTTCGGCTTTGCCACCCTCGACGCCATTCCGCTGGAGCCCTATTACCGCAAAGCCCGCGAAGCCGGTGGGCTGGAGTTGCTAGAGGTGGATGAAGGCATGTTCCAGTGGGGCCTGCGTGCAGCGGCCATGCGTTTGCCGTTTCTGCCGACCCGCTGCGGCCTGGCCACCGATGTCACACGGCTGAACCCTGACCTTAAAACCATCCAGTCGCCGTATGACGACGGCGAAGTGCTGCTGGCCATGCCTGCCCTGAACCTGGACGTGGCGTTTGTCCACGTCAACGTCGCCGACCGCCTGGGCAACACCCTGGTGACCGGCCCAGACCCGTATTTCGACCATCTGTTCGCTCGCGCGACCCAGCAGTGCTTCGTGTCTTGCGAGCAATTGCACGAACGACTGGAACTGACCACCGAACAGGCACGCTGCAACACCTTTGAGCGGTACCTGGTCAGTGGCGTGATCCATGCACCGCTCGGCGCCCACCCGACCGCCTGCCAGCCCGAGTATGGCTGGGACCTGAGCCACCTCAAACGCTATGCCGCCAGTGCCGGGGAAGAGGGCGGCTGGCAAGCCTATGTGGCGCAGTACGTGGCGGCCGGTGAGCGGGCTTATCAAGAGCAGAACGGCGGTGCCGAACGCATGGGCTCCCTGGCCCTGCCGGTGTTCTGAGGAGGATGAAAATGTCGACTACCTGTGAATTTACCCTCGCGGAGCTGATGATTGTCGCGGCCAGCGAAGCCTGGCGTGACAACGGCGAGCTGATCGCCTCGGGCCTGGGCGTGATCCCGCGCCTGGGCGCTAGCCTGGCCAAACTCAGCCACAGTCCGCAACTGTTGATGACCGACAGCGAGGCGTACCTGGTCGAAGAGCCGATCCCGCTAGGGCCGCGTGGCGATCATGTGCCGAAATATTCGGGTTCGCTCAACTTCGAGCGGGTGTTCGAGTGCGTCTGGGGTGGCCGCCGTCACGCCATGATCGGCCCGACCCAGATCGACCGCTGGGGCCAGAGCAACCTCTCCTGCGTGGGCGATTACCACAAGCCCAAGGCTGCAATGCTCGGTGTGCGCGGCTTGCCCGGCAACAGCATCAATCACATCAACTCGTTCTTTGTACCCAGCCATAACACCCGCGTGTTCGTCAGCGGCGAAGTGGACATGGTTTCCGGTGTCGGTTTCAAGGCCGACCGCTGGCCAAAAGGGGTACGCCGCGACCTGATGGACATCCGCCTGATCGTCACCGACTTGTGTGTGATGGATTTCGACGGCCCGGAGCGCGCGGTGCAGGTGCGCAGCTTGCACCCGGGGGTGAGCTTTGAGCAGGTGCAGGAAAACACCGGTTTCCCGTTGCTCAAGTCAGCGTCGCTGAAAGAAACCGTACACCCGACGCCTGAGCAATTGGCGCTGATCCGTCGGCTCGACCCCCATGATCTGCGCAGTTCGGCAATCAAGGGCAACCCGGCTGGCATTCGCGTGGCGTAAGGCGAGGGACATGAGCATGAACAGCCCTGACAGTGAATTCGTCGAGCGTGCAGACCACTCGGTCTACGAAACGCAGGAACCGGTGTTGTACAGCGTGGCCGAGGGTATCGCCACGCTGACCATGAACCGGCCAGGCTTCAATAATGCGCAGAACTCGCAGATGACGTATGCGCTGGATGCGGCGCTGCGCCAGGCTGTCAACGATGACGCGGTCAAGGTCATTGTACTGCGCGGGGCGGGCAAGCATTTTTCGGCCGGCCATGACATTGGCACGCCCGGGCGCGATATCAACAAACCGTTCGAGCGTGCACACCTCTGGTGGGATCACACCAACAAGCCCGGCGGCGAGCAGCTGTATGCCCGCGAGCAAGAGGTTTATCTGGGCATGTGCCGGCGCTGGCGTGAGCTGCCCAAGCCGACCATTGCCATGGTCCAGGGTGCGTGCGTGGCCGGTGGTCTCATGCTGGCCTGGGTGTGCGACCTGATCGTGGCCAGCGATGATGCGTTTTTCCAGGACCCCGTGGTACGTATGGGCATTCCGGGGGTGGAGTATTTTGCCCACCCGTATGAGCTGAACCCGCGCATCGCCAAAGAGTTTCTGTTCACCGGCGATCGCATGAGTGCCGAGCGTGCCTACCAGATGGGCATGGTCAACAGGGTAGTGCCACGTGAGGAACTGGAGCAGGGCACCTATGCGCTGGCGGCCGGTATTGCCCGGCAGCCGCGAATGGGCCTTGCGCTGACCAAGCAGGCCATTAACCACGTCGAGGATCTGCAGGGTAAACGCACGGCGATGGACGCTGCCTTTGCCTGGCACCACTTCGCCCATGCCCACAATGAACTGCTGTCGGGCGACAAGCTGGGCGGCTTCGATGCCAAGGCCATGGCCCAGGCCAACAAGGCTGCCGCCAGTGGAGAGCAGGCATGAGCCGCTGGTTGTGTACGCCACTGACCGAAGCCTTGGGCTGCCGCTACCCGATCGTGCAGACCGCCATGGGTTGGGTTGCAGACGCCAACCTGGTGATTGCCACGACCCGCGCCGGTGGTTTCGGTTTTCTGGCCGGTGCCACGATTGCGTCCGATGCCCTGGAAGGCGAGATCAACAAGGTAATTGCCGCCACCGGTGGCAGCAATTTCGGCCTGAACTTTCATATGTTCCAGGAAAACGCGGCCCAATGCGTTGACCTGGCGATTCGCTACCGCTTGCGGGCGGTCAGTTACGGACGTGGCCCGGACAAACAGACCATCGGCCGCTTCAAGGCTGCCGGGGTGCTGTGCATCCCGACGGTGGGCGCACTCAAACACGCCCTGAAGGCGGTGGAGCTGGGCGCGGACATGATCACCATCCAGGGCGGCGAGGGCGGCGGGCATACCGGTGGTGTGCCCAGTTCGATCCTGTTGCCCCAGGTGCTCGCCGCGGTGTCGGTCCCGGTAATCGCCGCAGGTGGTTACTCCACCGGCAGAGGCCTCGCCGGCGCGCTGGCGGCCGGCGCCGTGGGTATTGCCATGGGCACGCGCTTTTTGATGACCCGGGACTCGCCTACGCCGTCGAGCACCTTGGTGCATTACCTCGAGGTCAACGACCCGCAACGGGTGCGGGTGACCACGGCGGTAGATGGCATGCGCCACCGCATGATCGAGAACCCGTTTATCAACCGCCTGGAGCAGGCCGGGTCTTTTGGGCGCCTGCGCATCGCGTTGCGCAGCGCCTGGAAATGGAAGCAGCAAACCGGAATGAGCCTGAGCCATCTGTTCGGTGTGCTGCGCCAGGCACTCAAGGAAGACCCCGGTGCGCTGTCGCAAACGGTGATGGCCGCCAACCAGCCGGTGCTGCTGCAGCGTTCGATGATCGACGGTGTTCCGGACGAAGGCATTCTGCCCAGCGGCCAGGTAGCCGCCGCCATTGGCGAACTCAAGAGTTGCCAGCAAGTGATCGAAGAAATTGCCCAGGAAGCCGAAGGCTGCCTGGAAGCCCTGTTGGCTTGCCGTAGCGAGCATCAGCCTGCCGAACTTTGGAGAACACCCTCATGAGTCAAGCATTTACCACACAGATCGAGGCGGGCATTGCTGAGCTGGTGCTGGCCAAACCGCCGGTCAATGCCCTGGGCAGCCAGGAGTGGATGGACCTGGCCCATCAGGTCGAAGCCCTGGGCGCCAACCCCGACGTCCGGGTGATCGTCATCCGTGCCGAAGGCCGCGGCTTCTGCGCAGGTGTCGACATCAAGGAACTGGACGCCCACCCCGAACGCATCGTAGCGGTCAACGCCGGTAATTATGCGGCGTTCAAGGCGGTACATCGCAACCCTGTGCCGGTCATCGTCGCCGTGCACGGTTTCGTCCTCGGTGGCGGCGTCGGCATTACCGGTGCAGCCGACATTGTTGTGGCCTCCGAGTGCGCCACCTTTGCCTTGCCTGAAGTTGACCGTGGGGCCATGGGTGGCGGCGCGCACCTGCAGCGTTTGTTCCCGGTGCAGAAGGTTCGTTATCTGTTCTTTACCGGCGACAAGATCGGCGCCGCAGAGGCTGCGCAGTATGGCTTCATCGAGCGCGTGGTGCCCAAAGAGCAGCTGCGCGAAACCGCGCTGGAGATTGCCGCCAAAATCGCTGCCAAGAGCCCGGTGATGATCCGTATCGCCAAGGAAGCCCTGAACGGTATCGAGGACGGCAACCTGGAAGACAAGTACCGCTGGGAGCAGGGGCTGACCCTGCAGGCCTACACCAGTCCGGATTCTGCGCAAACCCGCCGCGCCTTCGTCGAAAAACGCGACGCCAAGTTCTGAGAGAGTGCCATGGAACTAGCTTATACCCCCAAGCAGAAGGCCTTCCGTGAGGAAGTGCGCGAATGGCTGGCGGCCAATCAGCCGACTACGCCCCTGGCCAACTATGACACCCGGGAAGGGTTCGAGCAGCACCGGGCCTGGGAGGCGAAGCTGTTCGAGCAACGCCTGTCGATGGTCATGTGGCCCAAGGCTTACGGCGGGCGCGGTTGCGACCTGATCGAGTGGCTGATTTTCGAGGAAGAGTACTACGGCGCAGACGCACCGATGCGTATCAACCAGAACGGTCAGCTGCTGCTCGGCCCAACGTTGATGGAGTTCGGTACCGAGGCGCAGAAGCAGCGCTTCCTGCCGCGCATGGCGTCCAGTGTCGACATGTGGGCCCAGGGCTGGTCCGAGCCCAATGCCGGCTCCGACATGGCCGCGATCACCAGCAAGGCCATTCGCGATGGCGATCACTATGTGCTCAACGGGCAGAAAACCTGGTCCAGCCGCGCACTGTTTGCCGACTGGCTGTTTGGCCTGTTCCGCAGCGACCCGGCCTCGACCCGGCACAACGGCTTGTCGTTCGTGATGGTGCCGCTCGATGCCCCAGGCGTGACCATCCGGCCGATCAAGGCGCTGAACGGCAAGAACACCTTCGCCGAAGTGTTTTTCGACGATGTGCGCGTGCCGGTTGAAAACTGCATTGGTGCCGAAGGCCAGGGCTGGCATGTGGCGATGGCCACTGCGGGTTTTGAGCGAGGTTTGCTGCTGCGTTCGCCGGCACGATTCCAGGCCACGGCGCGCAAGCTGATACAGCTGTACAACGCCAACCGCCAGAGCGCCGACCGCGACCCGAGCATCCGCGAAGCGGTTGTCGAGGCCTGGCTGGGCGCTGAAGGCTACGCGCTGTCGTCTTATCACACCGTCGGGCGTTTGAGCCGTGGCGCGCAGATCGGCGCCGAGTCGAGCATCAACAAGATCATCTGGTCGGAGCTTGACTTGAAGATGCACGAAACCGCCATGCGCATCCTGGGTGCGCACGGCGAGTTGTTGAGCAGCGCTGCGCAAGCGGTCGAAGGCGGCTGGCTTGATGGCTTCCTGTTCGCTCAGGCCGGGCCGATCTACGCCGGCACCAACGAAATCCAGCGCAACATCATCGCCGAGCGCATGCTCGGCCTGCCGAAATAGGAGCCGGCCATGGACTTTACCTTTACCGATGATCAGCTCACGTTTCGCGAAGCCATCAGCCGTTTCCTGATGACCGAGGCGGCGCCCGAAATGCTGCGCGAGATCTGGGAAACCGATACAGGCCGCTCCGCTGACTTGCGCAACAAGATAGCCGAACAGGGCCTGACGGCATTGTCGGTGCCCGAACAGTTCGGCGGCCTGGGCATGGACGATGTGGCCTGGGCACTGATGACCCAGGAGCTGGGCTACTACGCCATCCCGGACTCGCTGGCCGACACGGCTTATGTGGTCACCGGGCTGCTCAACGGCCTGCCAGACGACAACCCGGTCAAAGCCCGCCTGCTGCCGCGCATCGCCGATGGCAGCGTGCGCCTGGCTATCGGCCACCCGATCAACCCGTTGGTGCCTGATGCACCGCTGGCAGAGTGGCTGATCCTTGCCCACGGCGATGAGGTGCATGCGGTGCCGCGCGCGCAGGTCGATGTGCAGGCCAACGCCAGTATCGATGCCTCCAGGCGCCTGGGCCTGGTGAGCTGGCAGCCAACACGCGACACCTTGCTGATCGGCGGCGAACAGGGGCGGGCCTTGTGGGCCGATACCTTGAACCGCGGCGCCTTGTCGGTTGCCGGGCAACTGCTCGGGCTGGCCCAGCGAATCCTCGACCTGTCGGTGGACTACGTGGCCCAGCGCAAGCAATTTGGCAAGCCGATCGGCAGCTTTCAGGCGGTCAAGCATCACCTGGCCGATATCGCCAGCAAGATCGAATTCGCCAAACCTGTGCTGTATCGCGCGGCCTATGCCCTGGCGCAGGGGGATCGCCGCGCCGATGTCTATGTATCGCAGGCCAGGCTGGCCTGTTGCGACGCCAGCTGGCTGGCGGCGCGCCATGGCATTCAGGTGCACGGTGCGATGGGTTACACCTGGGAAGTCGACCTGCAGATGTTCATGAAGCGCGTGTGGTCGCTGGACCCGTCCTGGGGCGACCGTGCCACCCATAAAACCCGCGTCGCCGCCTATGTGCTCAGCGATGAAGCCCGGCTTGGGCCGGGCGCTACCTTCGAGGACTGAGCCATGCCCCAAGCGTATATCGTCGATGCTCTGCGCAGCCCCACGGGCAAACGCAAAGGCAGCCTGGCCCATGTGCATGCCATTGACCTGGGCGCGCATGTGTTGAAAGCGCTGGTCGAACGCAATGCCATTCCTGCCCACGCGTATGACGACGTGATTTTCGGATGTGTCGACGCCATCGGCTCGCAGGCGGGTGACATCGCCCGCACCAGCTGGCTGGCTGCCGGCTTGCCGCTGAACGTACCGGGCACCACGGTTGACCGGCAGTGCGGTTCGTCGCAACAGGCGCTGCATTTTGCCGCACAAGCGGTGATGAGTGGCATGCAGGAGGTGGTGGCTGTCGGTGGTGTGCAGACCATGACCCAGATCCCGATCTCGTCGGCGATGCTCGCTGGCCAACCGCTGGGCTTCAGTGACCCGTTTTCCGGCAGCAAAGGCTGGCAGGCGCGCTTTGGGCAGCAGCCGGTCAATCAGTTTTACGCCGCCCAGCGCATCGCCGATCACTGGCAGATTAGCCGCGAAGACATGGAAGTGTTTGCCCTGGAAAGCCATCGTCGTGCCTTGGCGGCCGCAGACGCCGGCTATTTCGCCCGCGAGATCGTTGCCTGCGAAGGCCTGGCCTTTGATGAAACGCCGCGGGTCAGCAGCCTGGAGAAAATGGCCAGCCTGGAGCCTGTGAGCGCTGAGTTCCCGTCGATCACGGCCGCTGTATCGAGCCAGACCTGCGATGCCTCGGCGGCGTTACTGGTGGTCTCGGAGGCGGCGCTCAAGCGCTACAACCTGACCCCCAGGGCACGCATTCATCACCTGTCGGTGCTCGGCGACGACCCGATCTGGCACCTCACGGCACCGATTGCAGCCACCCGTGCGGCGCTCAACAAGGCTGGCCTGCGCATGGCTGATATCGACCTTGTGGAAATCAACGAAGCGTTTGCCTCGGTGGTCATGGCCTGGGCCAAGGAGCTCGATTACGACCCGGCTCGCACCAACGTCAATGGCGGCGCCATCGCCCTTGGCCACCCGCTGGGCGCTACCGGTGCGCGCTTGATGACCACCTTGCTGCATTCGCTTGAACGCACCGGCGGGCGTTATGGCCTGCAGACCATGTGTGAAGGCGGCGGCCAGGCCAACGTCAGCATCATCGAACGGCTTTGAAGCCACCCACACTCAACAACAGGAAAACATCCTATGGGAATCTGTGCAGGTCGTACCGCGATCATCACCGGTGCCGGTGGCGGGCTGGGCCGCGCGTATGCGTTGGCATTTGCCGCCGAAGGCGCCAATGTGGTGGTCAATGACATTCGTCGCGAGGCCGCCGAGGCAGTGGTCGACGAGATTTGCTCCCTGGGTGGCCGAGCAATCGCCAACGATGGCGACATCACCACCCTGAGCAGCGCTCAAGGCATCGTCGATGCTGCATTGGCGGCGTTCGACGAAGTGCATGTTTTGGTCAACAACGCCGGGGTCTTGCGTGACCGCATGTTCATCAGCCTGTCGGAAGAGGACTGGGACATGGTGATGCGCGTGCACCTGAAGGGGCATTACTGCCTGGCCAACATCCTCGGCCGGCGCTGGCGCGATCAGGCCAAGGCCGGTACGCCGGTGGCGGCGCGCATTATCAATACCAGTTCCGGCGCCGGCTTGCAGGGCTCGATCGGGCAGTCCAACTATGCGGCGGCCAAAGGCGGTATCGCTTCCCTGACCCTGGTGCAGGCGGCGGAACTGGCCCGCTATGGCGTCACCGCCAACGCCCTGGCCCCGGCGGCGCGTACGGCGATGACCGAAAGCGCAATGCCGGACATGGTCAAGCGGCCCGATGACGGCAGCTTCGACGCTTGGGCGGCAGAGAACGTCGCGCCTTTGGTGGTGTGGCTGGGCAGTGAGGCTTCCGGGCATGTCAGCGGCCAGCTGTTCGAGAGCCAAGGTGGCCGGATTTCCCTGGGTGACGGCTGGCGTACCGGCGTCACCCGCGACAAGGGGGCACGCTGGCAGGTCGCTGAAGTCGGGGCGGCGGTCGATGCGATCCTCAGCGAAGCACCCAAGGCGCAAAAGGTCTGGGGCACGTGAGCGCAGCTTGAAGCACAGGCGTCGGCATTACCGGCGCCTGCCTATTGTTCCCCTGCCACAACCGACCCCGTCCGTTTTGACGATGTGCCTGCCCCCTGCGGCCTTTATACCTGTCGACAACCTGTTTTCTGTCAGAGGTATACCGCGTGAAACAAGCCCCTCCTTATGTGCCAGGCCACCAGTTGCTGGCTGGCAAATCCGTGCTCATCACTGCCGCCGCCGGCGCTGGCATCGGCTATGCCGCAGCCAGGCGCTGCGCCGAAGAAGGCTGCCGCGCCCTGATGATTTCCGATGTTCATGCCCGGCGCCTGGAGCAGGCGGTGGAACAGCTCAAGGCCGACACCGGCTTGCAGGCCGTGTACGGCCAGCTGTGCAACGTCACCGTCGAGACAGAGGTGCAAGCCCTGGTCGCCGCCGCCGAACAGGCCCTTGGCGGCGTCGATGTGCTGATCAACAACGCAGGCCTTGGTGGTTCCAGGCGGGTCACCGAGATGAGCGACGAGGAATGGCTGCGGGTAATTGATGTGACCCTCACCGGCACATTCCGCATGACCCGCGCGATGCTGCCGCACATGGAGCGCCGAGGGAGCGGGGCGATCATCAACAACGCTTCGGTACTCGGCTGGCGTGCGCAGAAAGAGCAGGCGCACTACGCCGCCGCCAAGGCCGGGGTCATGGCGCTGACCCGCTGCAGCGCGCTGGAAGCCGCCGAAAGCGGGGTGCGCATCAACGCCGTGTCGCCGTCGATTGCCTTGCACGATTTTCTCAAGAAGGCCAGCAGCGAAGAACTGCTGGCCAAACTGGCCGACCGTGAAGCCTTCGGCCGCGCCGCTGAAGTGTGGGAAGTCGCCAACGTCATGATCTTCCTGGCCAGCGATTACGCCTCCTACATGGTCGGCGAAGTGCTGTCGGTCAGTTCACAACAAGCTTGAGGGCACCCCATGAGCACCCGATTCAGTAGCGCCGAGCAAATGCTCAAGGCCCAGGGCCTGGACCTGGGCGTCACCGACTGGCTGCAACTGACCCAGGCGCGGGTCAATCTGTTTGCCGAAGCCACTGGCGATCAGCAGTGGATACATGTCGACCCCGAGCGCGCCGCCAATGGCCCGTTCGGGGCGTGCATCGCCCATGGCTACCTGACCCTGGCGCTGGCCAACCTGTTCATGCCGCAGCTGATGAGCATCGACAACATGGCCATGGGGGTGAACTACGGCACCGACCGCGTTCGATTCCCCGCCGTGGTGAAAGTCGGCGCGCGGGTACGCGGCAGAGGCCAGGTTGTCAGCGCCGAGCTGATCGGCAGCGCGGTACAGCTGGTGGTGCGCATCAGCGTCGAGATCGAGGGCGCCGAACGCCCTGGCTGCGTGGTCGACACCATCAGCCGTTACACCTTCAACCCCATCACCGAGTGAGCCTGTTCATGGACAAGCAAGACGTTGTAATCGTAGCGACTGCCCGTACCGCGCTGAGCAAATCCTTTCGCGGCTCTTTCAACGACACCGAAGCCCCGGTGCTTGGCGGCCATGTGGTGCGCGCGGTGGTCGAGCGTGCCGGTATCGAGCCTGGCGCGGTGGATGACGTGATCATGGGCGCGGCGGTACAGCAGGGCACCCAGGGCTACAACATTGGCAGGCTGTGTGCCTACACCGGCGGTTTGCCCGACAGCGTGCCGGGCATGGCCCTGGACCGTATGTGCGCTTCCGGCCTGATCAGTATCGGCATGGCGGCGAAGAACATTCTGGCCGGTGAAATGAGCATTGTCATTGGCGGGGGGGTCGAGTCGCTGTCGCTGACCCAGAACAAGCACAAGAACACCTACCGCAACCAGTCGGAGGCGGTGCTGGCGTGCATGCCAAGCGCCTATATCCCGATGATCGAAACCGCCGAGATCGTTGCCCGGCGCTATGACATCAGCCGCGCGGCCCAGGACGACTACTCACTGCAAAGTCAGCAGCGCACGGCGGCTGCCCAGCGCGATGGCCTGTTCGACGAAGAAATCGTACCGCTGCAAGTGCGCAAGCTGCGCTTTGACAAGGAAGGCCAGCCCGATGGCCATGAACAGGTGGTAGCCGAGCGCGACGAGTGCAACCGTCCTTCGACCCGCCTCGAAGACCTGGCGGCGTTGAAACCCGTGTGGAAGAACGGCCAATGGGTCGAGCAGGGCGAGTTCATTACCGCTGGCAACGCCTCGCAGTTCTCCGACGGCGCCTCGGCCAGCCTGCTGATGAGCCGCGCCGAAGCCGCCCGGCGTGGCCTGAAGCCGCTGGGGACGTATCGCGGCATCGCCGTGGCCGGCTGCGCGCCGGAAGAGATGGGCATCGGCCCGGTGCTGGCGGTGCCCAAACTGCTCAAACGCTTCGGTTTGAGCGTGGCCGACATCGGGTTATGGGAAATCAACGAAGCCTTTGCCTGCCAGGTCCTGCATTGCCGCGACGCCCTGGGCATCCCTGCGGAGCGCCTGAACGTCAACGGCGGGGCTATTTCGATTGGTCACCCGTTCGGCATGTCGGGTGCGCGCATGGTCGGTCATGGCCTGCTGGAAGGGCGCCGCCGCGGCGTGCGCTATGTGGTCGTGGCCATGTGCATTGGGGGTGGCATGGGCGCGGCGGGCCTGTTCGAGCTGGACTGACCCGCGGTTATGTCTATCGGCACCGGGGTAGGCCATTTGGACGATGTCCCGCAGGTCGAGCAGACGGACTATCTACACACCTCAGACACCGCGCCCTGGTGGCGCGGTGATTCACGACTACAAAAACAAGAGGGTGGACCGTATGTCTATTGTCGAGCGCCTGGATGTCGCTACACGCAGTCGCCCATGCGCCAAGCTTATTGCCTATTTCGTGTGCATTACGGTTGCCGCAATCGTTGCGCTGGCATTTACCCCACGCGGCGCGCTGAACATCGCCCAGACCACGCTGAATACCGAGCGCATGCAGATAAACGGCCTGCTCAATCTGGGCACTCGTCAGGTGGCGGTGGGTGAGCGCGGCACCATCCTGATCAGCGACGACCGCGGCCGCAGCTGGCAGCAAGCCACAGTCGAGCCGCAACGTCAGATTTCCCTCACGGCTTTGACCGCGTTGAATCCCGAGCAGTTGGTAGCCGTTGGCCAGGACAGCCTGATTCTGCGCTCCAATGACGCTGGCAGCAGCTGGCAAGAGGTGCATTTTGATCCCACAGCTGGTGAGCCGCTGCTCGGTGCCTGGGCGGCCGGTGGCAAGCAGGTTGTCGTGTTCGGCAGCTACGGCAAGTTCTACCAGTCCGACGATGCCGGGCGCAGCTGGCGCGCGGTGGCGCTGGAGGTCGACCGTGCTCATCTCAATGCGCTGGATGGCGGCAGCGATGGCCGGCGCATGCTGGTCGGCGAACAGGGCCTGGTCATGCGCAGCGCCGATAACGGGCAGCATTGGCAACAGTTGCCGGCGTTCTACAACGGCTCACTGTTTGGCGTGGTTCGCCTGAGCGCCCAGCGTTGGGTGACCTATGGCATGCGCGGCCATGTGTTTGTCACCGACAACTTCGGTGAGCAGTGGCAGGCGATCAAGGTTGGCAATACCCAGCCGCTTTATGGCCATGTTGTGCTACCAGACCACAGCGGCGTACTGATTGTCGGCGGCGGCAGCTCAATGGTGCGCCTGGACGCAGAAGGCCGCTTGATCGGCACCACCCGCCAACCGGGGTTGGGCACCTTGACCGCAGCCATCGTGGTGGGCACCGATCAGTTGCTGGTAGCCGGTGAACGGGGCGTTTTCCAGGGGAACGGTAACAGCGTTGCCGCTCTGGGCAAAGGAGAGCAAGTGCATGAAGTACGCTAAAGCCCGAGCCGGGCGCCTGGTCGAGCGTTGCGCCGACCTGCTGTTGGCACGACGCAAACTGCTGTTGACGGTGTTCCTGCTGCTGACCCTGGGCTTGGGCTACAGCGCCACGCATACCCAGCTCGACCCTGGCTTCAACAAGCAGATCCCGGTGCGGCATGAGTACATGCTCAACTTCCTCGAATTCAGCCAGTACTTCACCGGCGCCAACCGCTTTCTGGTGAGCGTCAGATGGAAGGGCGAGGGTGACATCTACAACCCCGAGTTCCTCGACACGCTGCGCAAGGTGACTGACGATGTGTTCTTCATCAACGGGGTCAGCCGCGCCAGCGTAACCTCGCTGTTCACCGCCAACGTGCGTTACATCGAGATCACCGAAGAAGGCTTTTTTGGTGATGTGGTCGTACCGCCACGCTTTACCGCCAGCGTCGAAGACCTGGCCCAGGTACGCAGCAATGCCACGCGCTCGGGGCAGGTCGGGCGGCTGGTGGCCAATGACCTGAAGTCGGCCATGGTCCGGGCCGACTTGCAGGACGTTGACCCACAAACAGGCAAATCGGTCAGTTATGTTGAAGTCGCCAAGCGTCTGGAGGACATTCGCGGCAGGTACAGCAGCGATCAGATCGAGATCAACATTGTCGGTTTCGCCAAGCTGGTGGGTGATGTTGTCGAAGGGCTGCTGACCGTGATCGGCTTTTTTGTCGTCGCCTTCCTGATCACCGGCCTGTTGCTTTGGCTGTACTCACGCTCGTTGCGCCTGACCGTAGTGGCGCTGTTGGTGGCGTTGCTGCCGGTGGTGTGGCTGCTGGGCTTGTTGCCGCTGATGGGCCTGGGTATCGACCCGATGTCGATCCTGGTGCCGTTCCTGATTTTTTCCATTGGCGTTTCGCACGCCGTGCAGATGACCAATGCCTGGAAACAGGAAGTGCTGGCCGGCAAGGATTCGCTGCAGGCGGCGCACCTGGCCTTTTGCAAGATCTTCATTCCTGGCTCCCTGGCGTTGCTGATGAATGCCTTGGGCTTTGGCGTGATCATGCTGATCGACATTCCTATCGTGCATGAACTGGGGGTAACGGCCTGCATCGGCGTGATGCTGATGATCATCACCAACAAGCTGATGTTGCCGATCATTATTTCCTACCTGCGCCTGGAGCGTAGTGTGCTGAGCAAGGAGCGCGTCCAGCAGCAGGGCAGGCACCCGCTGTGGTGGCGCTTGTCGGCGCTGGCCGAACCGCGCCCGGCCCTGGCGGTGCTGGTGCTCAGCGTGATGTTGCTGAGCGTGGCGGTGCTCAAGGCCCGGCAGCTGGAAGTCGGTGACATCGGTGCTGGCGCACCGGAACTGCGCGCCGAGTCGCGCTACAACCAGGACAACAGCAAAATTGTCAGCAGCTATTCCATCGGCCTGGATGTGCTGGCGGTGTTCGTCCAGGCCCAGGGCCTGGAAGAGGCATGCCTGTCACCGTCGGTGATGCGTGCGGTGGAAGCCTTCGACTTCCAGATGCGCAGCGTCACCGGCGTGCAGTCGGTGCAGTCGGTGGCCGGTTTTGGCAAGACGGTGATTGCCGGCAACAACGAAGGCAACCCACGTTGGGCGGCCATTCCCGGTTCGGCCCGGGGCTTGAGTCAAGGTGCCCGTGCCTACATGCCCGAGGACGGCCTGGTGACCGATGGCTGCCAGCAGATGCAGATTCTGGTGTTTCTCACCGACCACGATGGCGCCACGGTCTCGCATGTGGTCCAGGAGGCCAAGCGGATCATTGCCCAGGTCCAGGTGCCGGAAATCAGGTTCTTTCTCGGCGGTGGCAATGTGGGGGTAATGGCGGCGTCCAATGATGCGGTCAAGCGCGCCGAAGTGCTGATGCTGGTGGCGTTGTTTGGCTCGGTGCTGTTGTTCTGCTGGTTGACCTTCAAATCGTTGCGCGCGGTGTTGTGCATCCTGGTGCCGCTGGCCATCGTGGCGGTACTGTGCAATGCACTGATGGCCATGCTTGGGATCGGGTTGAAGGTGGCGACCCTGCCGGTGATGGCGCTTGGGGTAGGCGTCGGGGTTGACTACGGCATTTACCTGTATGAGCGGATCCAGCACGAAATGGCCGAGGGCGCCAACCTGCGCCAGGCGTTCTACCAGGCCATGTGCCAACGCGGAACAGCGGCCGTTTTCACTGCTTTGACGATGTCGATCGGGGTGTGCACCTGGGCCTTTGCACCGCTGAAGTTCCAGGCCGATATGGGGGTCTTGCTATCGTTCATGTTTCTGGTCAATGTACTTGGGGCAATTTTCCTGCTGCCGGCCTTGGCCGCCTGGTTCAACCTCGGCAAACCCCTGGTTGCGGTCAAAGCGAACCGTGCAGCGCGCGCACACGTGTTTGAATCATAACAATAAAAGCGGGCACGGCCTGGGCTGTGCCCCGCGAGGAGACGGGCGATGGGAAATTCCACCGTGGGGTTTGAAGCGCTGGCAGAAATGGGTATGGAGCTGGCGGAATATGACACGCTCATCGGCGAGTTTTATGACGGCTCGCTGAACCACAAGTTGATGGCCAAGACCCTGCGCCACGTACGCAGCCTGTACCAGGCCAATTACGTCACATTGATCTTGAGAGTGCCAGAGCAACCGGACCTGGGCCTGATGATTGTCGTCGGTGACATCGAAGGCGAAGGGGAGGTGAGTTACTGGGCCTACCCACAAGCTGTCACCCCCTTCAGCAACCCGCCGATGGACCAGGTGTTCACCGTCGAAGACCTGATGACCGAAGCCGAGTGGGCCAATTCGGTCTACTACAAGACCTACGGTACCGTGCACGACACCTACCACATCATGGGTGCCGACGTTTCCACCCCCGACGGCGGCAAGCTGCGCTTTCGCATTACCCGGCCTAAAGCCGCGCCGAAATTCACCGCCTCCGAGCGCACCCTGTGCGAAATGATCCTGCCGCATTTGCGCCGTGCGAT
Source organism: Pseudomonas sp. BN505 (assembly GCF_029873175.1). Classification (NCBI taxonomy): domain Bacteria; kingdom Pseudomonadati; phylum Pseudomonadota; class Gammaproteobacteria; order Pseudomonadales; family Pseudomonadaceae; genus Pseudomonas; species Pseudomonas sp. BN505. Next base: position 17,716 of record NZ_SSOI01000039.1, on the reverse strand, counting down.
GCACGTGCACAACCTGCTCGACCGCAGCGAGTCGATCAGCGAGCTGTATGCCCAGGCCATCAGCCGCTTGTCAGTGGCCACCATCGTGCTTGACCAGAATGGCAGCGTGCTGCGCCTCAACCCGGTGGCCAGCGAACTGCTGGAACAGGCGGACGGCCTGAAACTGGTGGGTGGACGTCTTGAAGCCACCTATCCCAGCGACAACCGCGAACTGCAACGCCTGGTACGTAATGCCTTCGCGCGTGACGTCAACAGCGAAAAGGTCAGCACTGCGGCCGAAGCGATGTCGGTGGCCAGGCCATCGGGCCAGGTCAACCTGGGGGTAGTGATCGAGGCCATTCCCACCCAGGACTGGGCCGAGGGCAAGAGCAAACCTGCGGTGGTGGTATACATCCGCGACGCGGTTGGCCGCTCCATGGCTAGCGAAACGGTAACCAAGCAGCTGTTCAACCTGACCCGGGCCGAAACCGCACTGGCCATGGAGCTGGCTAACGGCCTGTCGCTTGAAGAGGCCGCCGAAGTATTGAATGTGCGCCGCAACACCGCACGGGCGCATTTGCGCTCGATCTTTTCAAAGACGGGTGTGCGCCGCCAGACGGAGTTGGTGCGCATCATTCTCAACAGTGTGGTTGCCTTGGGAAAGCCCAAACTGGCAGCACTGCCAAACGATAAGCCGGAAAAACCAGTGTTGAAGCTGGCCACCCCGGCGCGCAATAGCGCCTGACCTTCGCCCGGCTTACCCGAACGCCCCGGTCCTGCTTGCAAGGCCGGGGCGTTTTAGTCCGTGCGGACGATGTTGTGGGGTTTGCGCGGCACCAATACTAGCCAGCACCACCATTCAACAAGGAGCAACGTTATGCCAGTTACAGCGGTCAGCGGTTCTGCATCCGGTATCGGCGCGGCAGTCTGCCAGGCGCTACGTGCCGCCGGGCACCGCATCATCGGCATCGACCGGGCAAATGCCGAGGTGATTGCCGACCTGTCCAGCGCAAGCGGGCGCCAGGCCGCCATCAGTGCGGTGCTCGAGCACTGCGACGGGGTGCTCGACGGCCTGGTGTGCTGCGCCGGGGTAGGCTCCAGCGCGGTGTCCGATACCATCGTGTCGGTCAACTACTTTGGCGTCTGTGAGCTGCTTGACGGCCTGGCCGATGCGTTGGCCAAGGGCGAGCGGCCAGCCGCTGTAGTGATCGGATCGATTGCGGCCACCCACGTCAGCCCCGATCAGCAGCCGATGATTGCGGCCATGCTCGCCGGCAACGAAGCGTTGGCACTGGAACACGCCAATACCTTGGGGCAGTCCCATGTGGCCTATGCCAGCTCCAAATACGCCGTGACCTGCAATGCCCGTAGCAAGGCGGTTGCCTGGGCAAAACAAGGCATACGCCTGAATGTGGTGGCGCCTGGGGCAGTCGAGACGCCGCTGCACCAGGCGTCGCTGAACGATCCACGCTTTGCCAAGGCGGTCCGTGAGTTTGTCGCACCGCTGGGGCGCGCCGGCAACCCTGAGGAGATCGCCCAGGTCGTGGCATTCTTGCAGTCGACTCAAGCCAGTTTTGTGCACGGCACTGTGATGTTTGTAGATGGCGGTATGGATGCCATGGTTCGTCCGGCACGTTTCTAGCCTATGTCCACGTGAGAACAACAATGACCAAAGTGGCATTCATTACCGGGGCAAGCCGCGGTATCGGGCGCGAGACGGCATTGGCCTTTGCCCGGGCCGGGTTCGATGTGGCGATCAGTGCCCGCACTGTAGAGGAGGGCGAAAGCACCGCGCATCGGCTGTGCGATGCCCAGGGGGTGCCGCTGGCGGGCAGCCTCAACAGTACGGCAGCCGCGATCCGCGCCTTGGGGCGCAGAGCGCTGGTGGTGCCTATGGATCTGCTCGACAGCGCCTCGGTATTGGCCGCCGGCCAGGCAGTACTGGCCGCGTTCGGGCGCATTGATGTGCTGATAAACAACGCCATCTATCAGGGCCGCGACCTTAACAGCGCATTCATGTCGCTGCAGCCGCAGACCATGCAGCGGGTATTCCAGGGCTATGTGCTGGCGCCGCTGTTGCTTACCCAGACCGTGTTGCCCGGCATGCTCGAACGGGGCGACGGGGTGGTGATCAACGTCACCTCCGGTGCCGGTGAAGGCGACCCGCCCGTGGCTGCCGTCGACGGTGGCTGGGGGTATGCCTACGGTGCGGGCAAGGCTGCGGTCTCCAGGGTTTCGGGGGTGCTTGCAGCCGAACTGGGCGAGCAGGGGATTCGTGCCTTTACGCTTAACCCGGGGGTGGTCACCACCGACGCGCTGAAGGCTACCATCGGCGAAAACGGCCTGCTGGCCCTGCGCATCGGCACTGCGCCTCCCCAGGTGCCGGCAGAGGTGATGGTATGGCTGGCCACCCACGATCAGGCTGCGCGCTTTCAGCGGCGCACCATCGCCGCGCAGGCGTTTGCGCTGGAGCACGGCATCGTCGCCAGCTGGTAATGAACACTGGCTGAAGAAGTACTCGTGGTGCTCATCTAGTCCATGCGGAGGATGAGCACCGGCTGCTGCTCGGTGAAGATTGACCGGGCAAGTTACCGGGGATTTCCACACGAGGAACAATAACAATGACCAAGCTCGCAGCAATCAATGTCGAAACTGCTCTGGCCCCTCGCTTCGGCCGAGGCTGGCACTGCCTGGGTGAAGCGGCCGACTATCGTGATGGCCAGCTGCACACCCTGAATATCTTCGGCACGCGCTTGCTGGCATTTGCCACTTCCAGCGGCCAGATCAGCGTCATTGATGCGCATTGCCCGCACATGGGCGCCGACCTCTCGCGCGGCACCCTGGAAAACGACCGGGTGGTATGCCCGTTTCATCACTGGCAGTACGACGCCAGCGGCAAGTGCGTGGAGATCCCGTACTGCAAGCGCATCCCTCCGAAGGCCAAGACCCGCAGCTGGCTGACCTGTGAAGAAAACAACCTGCTGTTTGTCTGGAACAACCCGGAAGGCAAGGCGCCGGCAGACGGCGTGGTGATTCCTCATCTGCCGGAACAGGACAGTGACGAATGGCTGCACGACTGGCACATGGACAAGCTGATTATCGAAACCAACCCACGCGAACTGGTCGATAACCTGGCAGATGCCCAGCACTTCGGGCCGGTTCATGGCACGCCAACCAAGTATTTCGCCAACGTCTTCGAAGGGCACATTGCCCAGCAGATTTTCCATGGCGACTCCGAGCGCCTGGGCGGTGATCTGGTGGCCGAGTCGGCGTACTACGGGCCGGCCACGCACTTTACCCGGATGCGCGCGGTGTTCGAGGGCATGGAGATCCACTCGATCCTGCTCAACTGCCATGTACCGATCACCGCCAACAGTTTTGAGCTGCGTTTTGGCTGCATGGTGAAGAAAGTGCCGGGGTGGAGCGAAGAACAAAATCGGGAAATGGCCAAGGACTATGTGATGCGCAACCGCGAATCCTTTTATCAGGACGTGGATATCTGGGCGCACAAGATTCGGGTGAACAACCCGGTCCTGGCCGAAGGCGATGGCCCGGTCTATCAACTGCGCGAATGGTACGAGCAGTTTTTCATGGACGAAGCCAGCGTACCGGGCGCCATGGCCGAGCGCCGCGAAATCATTACCGTCGGCCAGCGCTGAAAGTCACCCGAGCAGGAGAGAGCAATGAACATGAGTGGCCGTAATACACTGGCGATCATGCTGGCCGCCAGCTTCGCTTCGACGATTGGCGGCTTGCCGTTCAATACCTTGCCTATCCTGCTCGGGTCGATGGTCGACAGCCTGGGCTTTACTGTCGAACAGATCGGCCTGCTGGGCTCGGTGTGTTTTGCCGGCTACCTGCTCGGCACGCTGCTGGCAGTGGTGCTGATCGACCGCATGAACTGGCGCTGGTTGACCCTGGGTTGTGCGTTTGGCGCTGCGGCGGCGTATGGGATGTCGTCCTGGCTGCCGGCCACGGCCCAGCTGCCGCTGTGGGCGGTGATCGGCTTTTTTGCTGCGCTCATGACCTGCCTGGGCATGCGCATCATGGGTGAAATGGCCAACAAGGAACGCGCCTTGGGCATGCGTCTGGGTATTGAACTGGGGGTGGTGGCGGCAGTGCTGTTCGCCTTGCCGTCGCTAGTGATTGCCTATTTCCACTATGCCGGCGCGGCCTTGATGCTGGCCGCGATCATTTTGCTGTTGAGCCTAAGCGCGCTGGCCTTGCCCAGGCGTCAGGACTTCATTCACGAAGCGCAGCAGGCGCAAACCGACTCGTTGCTGGCACGCTTCAGGTTCCCGCCGGCGGCTTATGCAGCGTTGGCATTTTTCTTCCTGTTCGGCGCGGGGCAGATTGGCCTCTGGGCGTTCCTTGAGCGCTTGGGCCATGGCCTGGCGTTGCAGCCGGCGGAACTGGGTGTCGTCTTCGCCGTGCTGAAACTGCTGGGCGGCGCAGCCGCGCTGGCCTTGGCGGTGGTGGGTGACCGCCTGGGCGTACGCGTGCCCCATCTTGTCGTGCTCGCGGTACTGGGTACCGGGCTGTTGTTACTGGGCAACGCCGAAGGCTTTTTGATGTATGCCGCGGGCGCCTGGATCTGGGAGGTCGGCTTTACCTGGGGCTGCGTCTACCAGACCGCAGCGATTGCGCGTCTGGACCGCAGCGGCCGCTCGATCATGCTGATTCCAGGGGCCTTTGCCCTGAGCTCCATGGCAGGTCCGGCCTTGGCCGGGCAACTGGTCGGTGAGGGCTTCGGCATGCTGCTGTGGCTGGCGGCTGGCTGTGCGCTGATCCCGGTGCTGGCGTTTACCTGGCTGCTGGCGCAACGTTTGCAGGGCGCGGGCACTGGCTGTGCAGTGGGTATGCAGGCATGATGGCTGACACGCAGCGTGGTGGTGAGGCTGGTCGAGACGCAGGCGGCAGGGGCGGAAAATGAAAAATTTCGGGGTAGCTGTGTGGTAACCGCCGAATTTTGATAGCCTCCTAACATTTTGGAGGCTTCTCATGACATCCAACGCTCAGGCAAAACTCGCTGCACGCTATGGCGCACCGAACATTTCTGCGCTGCAACAATGGAATGACACCATCGACCAACTGCTCGAACACCGCAGCGTCAGGGCGTTTACTGATCAGCCTCTGCCCGAGGGTACGCTCGAGACCTTGGTTGCTGCCGCGCAATCCGCGTCCACATCATCCAACCTCCAGGTCTGGAGTGTGGTTGCGGTGCAAGAGGGGGATCGCAAAGGCCGCCTCTCGGCGCTGGCCGGCAACCAGCCCTACATCCATCAAGCGCCACTGTTCCTGGTCTGGCTTGCCGATTTGTCCCGCGTCTCGCGCATCGCAGACCAGCATGGGATAGAGCTGGAGGCTTTGCCATACCTGGAAAGCCTGTTGCTCGGCACCATCGACGCAGCGCTTGCGGCCCAGAATGCGGTTGTTGCGTTGGAGTCGCTTGGGCTTGGAAGCGTGTACATCGGCGGTATTCGTAACGACATCGAAGCCGTTGCCAAGGAACTGCAACTGCCGCCTCAGGTCTATCCGGTCTTCGGCCTGTGCGTTGGCTATCCGTCGCCTGATCGGCCAGCCAAGGTGAAGCCGAGGCTGCCACAGGCAGCAGTGCTTCATCACGAAACGTACTCGGCTGCCGACGAGCAGGGCGTTCTAGCGGAATACGACAAGCGCCTGGGTGCTTTCTATCAAGGCGAAGGCATGAAGGCTTCAGGCTGGTCGGAGCAAGTGGTCAGCAGGCTGCGGAACGTTTCTAGCCTGCATGGGCGCGAGGAGCTGCTGGGGGAATTGAGCCGGATGGGCTTTGGGCTGCGCTGAACAGATCAGGTGAAGGGCTTTGCTCGCCATAGCTCGGCATCACACTCTAGAATCTTATCCATTGGCTTGTCGTTCATGTGCGTAAGCAAAAGAGGCAATATATGGATCGCGAAGGCGCCGGCTTTTCAGGAGAGCTGGATGCTCCCGCATTACCCAGTCAGGAGTCCGCGTTTCCGACAACCGCTCTGGAGCGCCTGCAGTTGGCGCTCGATGCGGGCGCGATCATTGGAACGTGGGTGTGGGATATTCGGCACAATCAGGTGACCGCGGATGAGCGGTTCTCGCGATCGTTCGGGCTTCCTGCAGATAAATGCCTGGCGGGTATTCCGATCGAGGAAGCTTTTGCCTCGATTCACCCTGACGACCGTGATCGTGTCTCTGCCGGTATTCAGGAGGCGATGAGCCGTGGCGGCGCCTACCGGTGTGAATACCGCGTCAGACAGGATGACGGCAGCTACCGCTGGATTGAGGCCAATGGCAGAGCTGAGCTTGACGAGGGGGGCGAGGCTGTTCGGTTCCCTGGCATCCTCATGGACATTGAGTCACGCCGGTCAGCAGAGGCTGAACGCGACAGGATGTCAGCGTTGCTGCGTACCTTCACGGCTGCCGTTCCGGGTGTTGTCTACGCAAAGGATCTCGAGGGGCGGCTGATTGTTGCAAATGACGGTGTCACTCGACTGGTTGGTAAACCACCAGAACTGTACCTGGGCAAAACCGACCTGGAGTTTCTGGAAGACAAGGCCCAGGCACGCCAGATCATGGAAACCGATCGTCATGTCATGCATGGCGGGAAGGGCGCGCTGCAGATCGAAGAGCGTGTCGACATGCCGGATGGCACGGCTACCTACTGGCTTTCCGTCAAGGCACCCCTGTGCGACGAAGCAGGCGAGGTCATCGGGCTGATCGGCTCGTCCATCGATGTCACCGCGCGAAGAAATGCCGAGGCGCAGTTGCTTGAGCTTAACCGCACCCTGGAAGCGAAAATCGAACAAGCCGTGGCCGAGCGGGAAGCGGCGCAGGCGGCGCTACGGCAATCGCAGAAGATGGAAGCGGTCGGTCAGCTGACCGGGGGTATCGCTCACGACTTCAACAATTTGCTCGCGGGCATCACGGGAAGCCTTGAACTGATCAAGCTCCGCTTGAAGCAGGGGCGCATTGCTGACGTGGAGCGTTACCTGATGGTGGCACAGGGCGCCGCACAAAGGGCAGCATCCCTGACCCATCGACTCCTGGCGTTCTCTCGCCGGCAGACGCTGATGCCTGTTCATACCGATGTGAACACCCTGATCAGCGAAATGGAGGAGCTGATACGTCGGACAGTAGGGCCGGCAATCCAACTCAAGGTAGAGCTCCATGCAACCTCAAGTACCTGCCTGGTGGATCCGGCACAAGTAGAGAACTCGCTGCTAAACCTGTGTATCAACGCGCGTGACGCACTGGAAGGCGGAGGGTCGATCGCCATCAGGACGTACAACGAGGAGCTGGCACAAGGGGCAGATCTTGACCCTGAACTGTCACCCGGCACGTACTTCACGATCTGTGTCGCCGATGACGGTGTCGGCATGAGCACCGAGACGTTAACGCGTGCATTCGAGCCTTTCTTTACCACCAAGCCTGTGGGGGCGGGTACCGGGCTCGGCCTGTCCATGATCTATGGTTTCGCCAAGCAGTCAGGCGGGCAGGTTCGGATCGAGTCAGAGGTGGGCCAAGGCGCCCGCGTATATCTGCAGCTACCCAGCCATGAGGTTGAGGTCGATGCTGCAGGTCGTGCCGAGCCATTGCCTGAATCAGAACTGACCTCGTCAGGCGAAACGGTTCTGGTTGTCGATGATGAACCCTCCGTCCGCATGTTTGTGAGTGAGTCACTGGGCAGCTGCGGATACATCGTCATTGAGGCGACCGATAGCCTTGCGGGCCTTCAGTTACTCAGCTCCGATACCCGTATCGATCTGCTTGTCACAGACATTGGCCTGCCAGGAGGAATCGACGGCAGGCAAATGGCCAATACCGGCCGCAGTTTCAGGCCGGGCCTTCCGGTCTTATTCATGACCGGGTATGCGCAACCCAATATATTGGACAACGCCCAGCTAGAGCCCAACACGGCTGTGCTGACGAAACCTTTCACACTCGAAGCGTTGACGTTGAACGTAAATGCGTTACTTAAGCATTGATGATGTATAAGACACGCAAGCACCGCCTCCCCAGAGGCATCAGAGCGTTACCCGATCTTCGGCCACTATACGGTTACGTCCACTCTGTTTGGCCAGATACAAGCGCTCGTCGGCGCGCTTGAGGATGGCCGCGGCACTGGGAGTGTCTGCGTCCCGACAGGCCACACCGATTGAGATGGTCAAGGTGCCGATCTGTGCCACCGCTGTAGCGCTGAGCGTGGTGCGGATCCGCTCGGCGACTTCGCAGGCCGTGCTCAGCGCGGTGTTCGGCAGCAGCAGGCAGAACTCTTCGCCACCGGCCCGGCACGGCAGGTCGCCGGCCCGGGTGCAGTCGCGGATCACTTGCGCGACCCTTTGCAACGCCAGGTCACCCACATCGTGACCAAAGTTGTCGTTCACCCGCTTGAAGTGGTCGACGTCCAACGCCAGGGCCGAATACGGCTGTTGGCTTGCATCAAGCGCCTGAAGTGCCGCGTTCATCGCACGCCGGTTGGCCAGGCCGGTCAACGGGTCGGTGTCGGCTGCGGCGTTCAGGCTGCCGATCTTCTGTTGCAGTTGCTGCGACTGCACTACCAGCGCCTGGCGGATCGCCGCCGCTTCGGCGTACCAGGCGTTGATCGCAGACAGTTCAGCGGTGGCATTCGGCGTCGAAAGGTCGATGGCATGGCCGGCCAGGGCGCGCAGTGGGCGGGTGATCAGCATGACGCCGAGCAGTATCAGGACCAGACCGATCACCCCTGCCGGGATGATCCTGACCAGCATGTCGCGCATCAGCTTGCCCAGTGGCGCCAGTGCCTGCTCCCGGGGTTGCTGGACGACCACGGCCCAGTTGGAACCCTGCACGTGCGCGAAGCCGGCGAGCATGGGCACCCCATGGTAGTTGACCGTCTCCAGCGGGCCGTTGTCTCCGAGCAAGGCCTTGTCCACCGTCTCGCTCCAGCCGAGCACTTCACCGATTCGCTGCTGATCGGGGTGGTAGAGCAACCGGCGGTTGCCATCGGCGACGAAGGCGAAGGCCCCATCGAGGTGGTGTTCACCAATCAACGAATGCATCACACCACGCTGTTGCAAGAACACGGAGCCGCCGACCAGCCCGAGATACTCGCCTGTGGGGCTGAAGACAGGTTGGGAGACGAAGACGATCAGCTTGCCGCTGGTTGAGGTAAACGCCTGGCTGACCATGGGGCGACGCACGTTCAGCGCCTGGTGCAGTTCATCGGAGCCGACGGTCGAACCGATCGGTACCGCAGGCGGGTAAGCCTGCAATACCTTGCCCGCAGGGTCGGTGATCAGCACGGTGTTCAACTCCGAGTCCTGGGCCTGCAGGCGGCGTGCTTCTTCCTCGAGCAACGCTCGATTGGCAAAGTCGCTGCCCAGGCGTTGGCTGCTGTACTTCAGGCGTTCATTGACCGTGTACAGAAACTGATCGATGCTCGATGCGACCTTGAAGGCATAGGCACGGTTGGCCTCCAGTGCCGAGTGCACCAGGGCATCGCGTTGCACACTGTAGGCCGTGATCAGGCTGTTGCAGAGGGTACTCAGCACGGCGAGCAGGACAAAGCCAAGAACCAGGCCACGCAGGCCGATACGCGATGACAGCACCTTGCTCATGAGTACGCCTCGTCCCTCGATAGCTGGAAAGTTCGGCACAAGCTTAGACGGGTATGGCAGCAAAGGTGCATCTGCGCAGGGCGTGAGCCGTCAGGCCAGAAACTCCGAATCAGCAGGGCAAGCCGGCTGCTTGTCCTGCTGGATGTTGCTGTACACGGCAACCCCGCACACGCAAGCCAGGCCGACACTGGCAAGCAGGATATCGCCCAGCAACATGCCTGCGACCAACACCAGCACGCTGATGCGAAAGAGGGTTGTCATGACTGCCTCCGATGCAGTTCGATATCAGAACCCTGACCATACCGGCGCAGCCGAAATTGTGCAGCCCACTTGCGTGCCTGCGGCCGTGTTTACCTGTGAAATGGCAGAACGGACCTATTTGGCACGGTATGGAGTGCTGGTTGGCGGTATCCTGAAAGCCCCAGCCCCAGGTGCACCGATCATGCGCACAATGATGCTTTTATTGGCAATCACGGCAGTTACCGGTTGCCAGTCGCCGCTGCCAAGCGCCAATCCGCAGATGGCCTGGGTCGATTTCTCGGTGCCATTTCCCAATGACAGGTTACTGATGGCCGAACGGCTGGATAAGCAACGGTTGAGCGACGGGCGCTTCTTTCAAGTGAGCCCGGGCAGCCATGAGCTGATCGTCAGGTTCGATTATGAAGTGGGCGGTGGCGGGGGGCTGAGCCTGATGGGCGGCACTACTGTGCGCGAATGCTACCTGACGGTCCCTTACGCCAACTTCCAGGCAGGCCAGCGCTATGTGCTGGAGGGGAGGTCGATGGCGCTAACTCCTGAGGCGCGTTTGTACGACGCGAAGGGGGAGGTGGTTGCAGAGGTCAGCGAATTCTATTGCCTGTAAGGGGCAGGGCTTCCTGCAACACGTGGTAGAGCGAGCAGGCGTTCGGCCGTGTGGTGAGTGGCCAGCACAAGCTTGCCCTGATCTCACCCCGGCTTAGTTTGTTTGAAGTAGACGGCCATGCCCTCTAGGCATAGCTGTTAGATCTTTGGCAGGTCTTCCGTCACACCATCGCTGTGCAAAGCTGTACCCGAGTTGGCAAAACAATAACAACAAGGGTAGCGATCATGAATGCAGATATGGGCACGGCACGTCCGTTGACTCGCAAAGAGCGTACAACTGCAATTGTAGGTGTCTGTTCCGGCAACCTGGTGGAGTGGTACGACTTCTTCATCTATGCCTACACATCAATCTATTTCGCCTCACTGTTCTTTCCGGCGGGCGATCAGACCAGCCAGCTATTAGCCACCGCCGGTATTTTTGCGGTCGGGTTCTTCATGCGCCCGCTGGGTGGCTGGATATTCGGTTATATCGCCGATACGCGTGGTCGCAAGATATCGATGATCATCTCCGTGTTCATGATGTGCGGTGGGTCGTTGATGATCGCTGTCATGCCTACCTACGCCACTGTCGGTGTCGCGGCGCCGGTCCTGTTGGTGGTCGCCCGCTTGATGCAAGGGCTATCGGTCGGTGCAGAGTATGGCACCGGCGCGACCTACATCAGTGAGGTATCACGCGCTGGGCGCCGCTCGTTCTATGGCTCGTTCCAGTACATGACCATTATCGCAGGGCAACTGCTGGCGCTGTTGACGGTGGCAGTGCTGCAACTGGTGCTGTCCGAACAGGACCTGAAAGCCTGGGGTTGGCGAGTGCCGTTCCTGATCGGCGCGCTGGCCTCGATCGTGGTGGTGTACCTGCGCCGGACCATGCGCGAAACAGCCACTGCGCAAGGTATGAAGAGCAAGGAGGCGGGTTCGCTCAGGGGCCTCATGCAACACAAGCGCGCTGTACTGCTGACCTTCACCATTACCATCGGTTGTTCTCTGTACTTCTATACCTTCACGGCCTACATGCAGAAATTCCTGGTGGTGAGTGTCGGTATTCCGGCACCGACAGTGAGCATCATCATGGCTTCGGCGCTGGTGATCTTCATGGTTGCCCAGCCGGTTTTCGGCATGCTTGCGGACAAGATCGGCGTACGCCGCAACATGATAATTTTCGGTCTGCTGTCCACGTTCCTGGTCATACCCCTGTTGTCAGCGATCAAGTCTGTTCAGGACCCGCTGAGTGCATTCGCGCTGGTGGTCGCCGGGTTGCTCATTGCAGCTTTCTATACGCCGGTTACTGGCGTGCTGAAAGCAGACTTCTACCCGCCAACCGTTCGGGCCCTTGGTGTAGGGCTGCCTTATGCGGTAGGTGCTGCAATGTTCGGGGGTTCCGCTGAATACGTGGCGCTGAGCTTCCGCTCGCTGGGCATGGAGCAGTACTTCTATCTGTATGTCGCAGCCATCGGTGCCATCACCCTTGTTTCCTCCCTGTTGATGCCAGACCTCTCCAGACATGGATACCTGGATGGCGATGGCAAGGTCGAGGAGAACATTGGGGTTCGCAAATTCATGGGACGCAAATCCACGCCATCCCACATCAGCCATTGAGATGAGGCGAGCATGAATAGCGAAGTGAAGAAGATCGTACGCTTCGACGTCTGGTACCACCCGGTGATGGCCCAGACGCTCGAAGCCTCAGCCGATGTGGTGTTGCAAACCGTACCTCGTGACCAGGCGCCCGCGCTGATCATGCAAGCGCTGCGCAGTTGCCAGGTCTACCAGGTGCCATCCGCACGCGATGAGCTGCCACCTGCATGGCATGTGACTGAACGTTTACTCAACCAACTGCCAAACCTGCTCTGTGTCTCAACCAATGGGGCCGGTTATGACACCGTCGACGTCGATGCCTGCACCCGTGCCGGAGTTTTGGTGGTGAACCAGTCCGGTGCCAATGCCCAATCGGTAGCGGAGGCAACCATCGGACTGATGCTCGACAGTGCGCGGCGCATCAGTGAATCGGATCGGCGGTTGCGCAGGGACCGAGGTTTCTCTCGCGAAGATTTGATGGGCTTCGAACTCTCAGGGAAAACGCTGGGTCTGGTCGGTATCGGTGAGATAGGTACACGGGTAGCGCGTATCGCCCAGGCCCTGGGCATGCGGGTCATCGCCCATGATCCGTTATTGACAAGCGACCAGATCAATCAACGGGGCGCAACAGGCTGCGAACTGGGGGCGCTTTTGCAGCAGAGTGATGTCGTGTCGTTACATTGCCCCCGCCTGGCTTCGACGCTGAACATGATGAACGCAACAACGTTTGCGTCGATGCGCAAGGGCGCCATTTTTATCAATACGGCGCGTGGCGGCCTGCATGACGAGGCCGCACTTCATGCGGCGCTGGCCTGTGACCACCTTGGGGGCGCGGGTATCGACGTCTGGGACGAAGAGCCGCCAGCCCTCGATCATCCATTGCTTGGGCTTGATAACGTGGTGGGCCTTTATCACACCGCAGGGGTAACCCGTGAGGCCCGTCTGCGCATGGGGCTATGGGCAGCGGAGCAAATTCTGCAGGTGCTGCGCGGCGAGGAGGGGCCACGTATGGTCAACCCTCAAGTGTTTGCAGCCTATCGACAACGGCTGCAGGCCAGTAATCATTCGTCAGCCTAGGGTTCATCGGGACGCGCCCTGGCGGATCAACTGATTCGCCAGGCGTATTACGCCGATCAGGACGAAACCTGCCAACACCCCCTCCAGGCGGATGAACCCGGGCGAAGGGCTGACGTTGACGTACGTATCAGGCACCATCACTACCAGATACACGAGGGAAAATTGGGTGCCGGCGTAAGCGTATGAGCGGTTGCTGTTCTCGATGTGCCGCCCGGCCATCACGCCGATGCACATTGCCAGGGTCATGGCGATCCAGTTCGAGCCTACCAGCCATAAAGCCAGCCCTGCACAGGCAGCGCCCGCGCAACAGCCTGCCAGGCGATGAACATTGCGCAGCGTGACTGCGCGGCTACCTGGCAAAAGCGCCCCAGGTGGCACCATCATCACGGCCATGACGGTGATAGCTGCCTGGCTCAATCCCCCCACCTCCAGCCAGATACCCAAGGAAGGGATCAATGCCAACGCCAGGCCTGCCTGCAGCACATGACGTAGCAGGCAACGGTCAAGGTCCGGTTCGTTCACGCGCGCGCCAGATCGGGAAGATAACGCGCCATTGGGAAATATTTTGCGTACAGTCCGGCCGGAGAGCATGGCTACGAACCAGCAGGCAAGGGTGCCGCATGCCACTTCCTCCAGGCGGGTTCTGGCTATCTCGGTCACGGATGGGCCACCCGGCGCGTCAAATCCGGAGATAGCCACCATGGCGAATGTCAGCCCGGCAAACAGCCAGGCGTAACCATGCTCATGGCGGATGGCGCACCACAGTGTGCATGCGCCGACCAGCCCTATGACGGGACCAAGCAAATGCACACTTATTTGCAGTTGAGTCAGTAGCGCTGCTGCGGCCAAGCCGCCTGCGGCAGTGCCGATGATCCGGAGCCCGCCACGGTAAACGCAGTCATGCAGACTTGAACGCATCACCATGTAGCCACTGAACGCAGCCCAGCCAACATTATCGACAGCCAAGTAATGCGCCATGCCGATAGCCAACAACACGGACAGCAGCGTCTCGGCTTCGTCCAGCAAGCGTTGGGGGAGGCGGTCCGGGTTGGAGAACTCTTTACCGATCCCCTGGGTGAATTGCGCGAGGCTCGACCACAGCGTGAATCTGAATGGCATGATCTAGGTCCTGATCCGTTCCGTCCGGGCGTGCTTGCAGACAGGATAGGTCAAGGATGATTGCGGTGGCCTGAGCAACAGAGCGCGCGTTGATGAGGCCGCAGCAATGCATTGCACGCCTGCAGGATGTGCTCCTGGATCCAGGTTTCATCGAAATGCGCCTTGCTGAGCCGCAGGCTGTTGGCGCTTTCGATAATCGCGACGATCGCCACCGAGGCTTTGGAGGGCTCATCCACCCGGTACTGGCCTGTCGCACAACCTTTCTGAATGATGCATTCCACAGGTTGGGCCAGCCGCTCACTGGCCCGGTCCAGCCAGCGCCGGTGGCTGGTTTCAAGGTGCCTGACCTCGTGTCGCAGGATCAAATCTTCCTGTGGGACGGTGACTTGCCGCTCGAGTGAGAAACACACATATCCCTTCAGGTCGCGTGGGCATACGCTCGCATGCCATGCCTGAAGACGTTTTTCGACGATGTCCAGGACCACATTGAGCAGCAGATCCTGTTTGCAGTCGACGTGATGGTAAAGGCTGCCTGGGAGTATTCCGACACGTTGCGCCAGTTTTCGCATGGTCATGGCGGTATAGCCTATTTCAACCATCAGCTCTGACGCGGCCTGCATGACAGGTGGAGGGCATGTACGGGCGGCGTCAACCATACGCCGGCAACCTGGACAGGGCACGCAGCAGCCGGCAGATCAAGCGCTTGCAGCACTTGCGCGGCGGCGGGGCTAAGCCATTCATCAACCACATACGGCACCTCGACAGGAGCCCCCGATACAGATTACCCCTGCGCGTCAGAACAGTGGTCGCGTGCCGTAACGGGAGCATGAACTGAACCCTTCAACCCGCCTGCAGCAAGATTGCCCGGGCACGCAGGATCACCGGAGCGTCGACCATCTGGCCATCAAGGGTGAATACGCCGGCGCCAGCTTCGGCCTGCTCGACCACCCGTCGAGCCCAATCCAGCTCGTGATGCGAGGGCTTCAGGGCATCGTGGATTACCTGGACCTGGCTTGGGTGAATGCACAAGGCACCGCCAAAACCCATGTCCCGTGCGAACCGGACTTGACGCTGCAAGCCGTCGATATCCTGGATGGCGGGGAACACACCGTCCAAGGGCGCGGCCAGTCCCGCGACCCGGCTATGTAGCAGCACTGCATAACGGGCATGCCCCAGCACGTGCTCGGCTGCTGCGCTACCCGTGCTGAGGCCAAGGTCCAGGCCCAGGTCCAGGCTGCCAAATGACAACCTGTCTACGCCAGCCGCTGCCGCCAGGGATGGTAGGGCAGCCAGGCCCTTGGCACTTTCGATGATTGGCCACACCGCCTTGCCAGTGGCATGGGCGCGATCTATCTGGTCGACGCTTTCAGCCTTTGGCAGCAGAATGCCGATGACCCCGGCATGACGCCGGCAAAGCGAGAGGTCAGCCTCGTGGGCCCAATGACCAGGCGCATTCACCCGAACCAGCACCTTGGCCTGCGGATGATCGTTGAGGAACTGGTCGAGGTTGTTGCGCGCCTGCTCTTTCAGCGTCTCTTCCACAGCGTCTTCAAGGTCGACAATGACCCGGTCGGCGCCACTGGCCAAAGCTTTCGGAATGCGTTCTGGTCGAGTAGCGGGAACGAAAAGCGCGCTACGCACTGGTTGTTGTGTCATCGGCGTGCCTCCTGGACGAATTCGATCTCGCCGACCTGGGCCTGGCCTGCCTGATTGCCAGCCCAGACTTGGGCTTTACCCTCACCGATCAATCGGCCACCGACATCGAACTCGTCAGGGCAGATCAAGGGACGAACACCACGGAAGCTGAATCGACGCACTGTCAATTGAGGGTTCGCCCGTACAAATGCTTGCACGTTCAGCGTTGCGATCAGGGGACCGTGCACCACCAGGCCAGGGTAACCTTCGGTTTCGGTCACATAAGGCCAATCATAGTGAATGCGGTGGCCGTTGAACGTCACCGCCGAATAGCGGAACAGCAGCGTCGGGCTTGGCTGAACGTGAAGATGCCAGTCTCCCTGCGGCATCGGCTCGGTTCCGCCCAGTTTGGGTGGCGATGGCTCACGATAAACGATGTCCTGTTCCTCGATGAGCGCCCGCTGGCCGTCTTGCACGTACTCATGTTGTACCGTGACAAACAGCAAGGACCCCGTACGCCCATGCTTTTCCTGAACGTTGAGGATGGTCGAACGGCGAGATACCTGGGCATCGACGCGCAGCGGGTGCAGGAACTCCAGTCGACCACCTGCCCACATGCGGTTGCGGTTATCTGCCGGGGGCAAGAAGCCGCCTCGCGCTGGATGACCGTCCCCGCCAAGCCCGGAGTGCTCGACGGCGTCCTGGAAGAATGCCCAATGCCAGAGTTCGGGCAGGGGGGTACCCGGAGCTGGCGCTGGCTCACCCAAGGTTGCGGCAATGCGTTTTACCAGGTTATGGCTGATGCAATCGTGCACGGTCTCACTGCGACCGATCCACGTTTCAGGTGCTGATGTGGTCATTGTTTTTGTCCTGTTACAGCGTGGAGGTGAGTTCTGGCACGATATTGAACAAGTCGCCGACCAGTCCGTAATCGGCCACCTGGAAGATCGGCGCTTCTTCATCCTTGTTGATCGCAACGATCACTTTGGAGTCTTTCATGCCGGCCAGGTGCTGGATCGCGCCGGAGATACCGACCGCGATGTACAACTGCGGGGCCACGATCTTGCCGGTCTGGCCGACCTGCATGTCGTTGGGAACAAAGCCTGCGTCTACTGCGGCGCGTGATGCCCCAACTGCCGCGCCCAGCTTGTCGGCCAGGCGGTACAGGTGGCTGAAATTGTCGCCGTTGCCCATGCCGCGGCCACCGGAAACAACGATGTCTGCCGCGGTCAGCTCGGGGCGATCGGACGTGGCCAGTTCTTCGCCGACAAACGCCGATATGCCTGTATCACGCGCGCCAGCCAATGCCACAATCGGCGCATTACCGCCTTCTGCCGGCAGGGCCTCAAAGCCGGTGGAACGTACGGTGATGACCTTGACTGCGGCGTCCGACTGCACGGTGGCGATGGCGTTACCCGCATAGATCGGGCGCTTGAAGGTGTCGGCAGACTCGACCGAAATGATTTCGGAGATCTGATCGACATCCAGCAATGCTGCCACCCGCGGCAGGATGTTTTTGCCGCTGCTGGTGGCAGGGGCCAATACATGGCTGAAGTCGCGCCCCAGGTTGGCCACCAATGGGGCAACATTTTCCGGGAGCTGACGCGCGTAGGCAGCGTCGTCTGCCATTAGCACCTTACCCACTCCAGCGATCTGCGCAGCCGCGAAAGCGACACCGGAAACGTCCAGCCCCGCGACCAGCACCACGACTTCCCCTCCGATCTGGCGGGCTGCAGCCAGAGTATTCAAGGTCGGCGCGGCGAGAGTGTGATTGTCGTGTTCAGCTACTACCAGGATGCTCATCCGATTACCTTCGCTTCGTTCTTCAGCTTCTCGACCAGTTCGGCCACCGACTTGACCTTGATGCC
>NZ_SSOI01000038.1:0-40102 GCF_029873175.1 Pseudomonas sp. BN505 | reverse complement strand
GCGACGTTCGTTGCCGGCTGGTGGGTGCTTGCGCTGTTGCTGGTCGGCTTCTTCGCCATCGAGCCGCTGGGTGTTCCGATCAGCGCCATCGCTGCTGCCTGCGCGCTGATCCTCTACCTGATCGCCGCTCGCGGGCATGTGATTTCTACCCGCAAGGTGCTCAAGGACGCGCCTTGGCAGGTCGTGGTGTTCTCGCTTGGCATGTACCTCGTGGTCTATGGCCTGCGTAACGCCGGCCTCACCGACTACCTGACGCAGATCCTCAATGTCTTCGCCGGCTACGGGATCTGGGGCGCATCCCTCGGGACGGGGCTGCTCGCCGCTGGCCTGTCGTCGGTCATGAACAACATGCCCACTGTGCTGGTAGGCGCCCTGTCGATCCATTCCGCCGAGGCCACCGGCATCGTGCGCGAGGCCATGATCTACGCCAACGTCATCGGCTGTGACCTTGGTCCGAAAATCACCCCAATCGGCAGCCTGGCCACCTTGCTGTGGCTGCACGTGCTGGCCCGCAAGAACATCGTCATCACCTGGGGTTACTACTTCCGCACCGGCATCGTTCTGACGCTGCCGATCCTGCTTGCCACCTTGGCCGCATTGGCCATCCGCCTGAGCTTTTGAACCGGAGATACCTGATGAAAGTCTTGTTCATGTGCACCCACAACAGCTGCCGCAGCATCCTGTCCGAGGCGCTGTTCAATCACCTGGCCCCCGAGGGTATGGAAGCTGTGAGTTCTGGCAGCTTCCCAAGCGGCAAGGTCAATGAGCGGGCACTGAAAATCTTGGAAGCCGCCGGTATCCCCACCGCTGGTCTTTCAAGCAAGGCCTCGGATGCCTTCGAGAGTTCTCCTCCCGACATCGTTGTCACCGTGTGCGACCGCGCTGCCGGCGAAGCCTGCCCGATCTTCTTCGGGCCATCGCTCAAAGCCCACTGGGGCCTGGCCGATCCTTCAGCGGTCACCGGGAGTGAGACAGAAATCGAAGAAGCCTTCCAGACCACACTTGCGAAGATCGATGAGCGCGTGCGCGCCTTCATTGCGCTGCCTTTCTCGCAACTGAGCCAGGACGAACTGAAAGCCGAACTTGCCCGCATCGGCGCGCTGTAGGCCCTGGATCAATGGAGACCGAAATGAACGACCACCTGCCAAATGTCCAACCAGAACTGATTGATCTGCCGTCGCTGGAGCGGCTGGCGCCGAAGGATCCTTCTACACACAAACCGCGCATCCTGCTGCTGTATGGATCGACCCGCGAGCGCTCATTCAGCCGCTTGATGGTCCAGGAAGCTGCGCGCCTGCTGGAAGAGTTTGGCGCCGAAACCCGTATCTTCGACCCTTCCGGCCTGCCGCTGCCGGATGACGCTCCGGACTCCCACGAGAAGGTGCTGGAACTCCGCGAGCTGATGCAATGGTCCGAGGGCCAAGTGTGGTGCTCCCCCGAGCGTCACGGCTCAATGAGCGCTGTCTTCAAAGCGCAGATCGATTGGGTACCGCTGGCCATAGGCGCCGTTCGCCCAACCCAGGGCAAGACCCTCGCGGTGATGCAGGTGTGTGGAGGCTCGCAGTCTTTTAACGTGGTGAACCAACTGCGCGTGCTTGGCCGCTGGATGCGTATGTTTACCATCCCGAACCAGTCGTCGGTGCCAAAAGCCTTTCTGGAGTTCGATGAAGCGGGACGCATGAAACCGTCGTCTTTCTACGATCGGCTGGTCGACGTGATGGAGGAACTGACCAAGTTCACGCTGCTGCTGCGTGATCGCCAGGATTACTTGGTAGACCGCTACTCCGAACGCAAAGAGTCGGCGGAAGAACTATCCAAGAGAGTCAATATTCGGTCTATTTGAGGTCATGAGCATGTCGCATCCTTACTCATTGAAATCCTTGCCCCATGCTCCGGGTGTCCTGATTTTTACGCCTTGTCCGGGCACCCAGACCAGCGCTCTCGCTGAAAGCCTGGATACGCTCAAGCAGGCCGGTGCCGTAGCGCTTGTTACTCTGATGTCGGACGCAGAGCTTCAGGAAAACGGAGTTGCCCAGCTTGGCATCGCGGCCAAGCAGCATGGGTTGGAGTGGTTCCAGCTGCCGATCGAGGATGATCAGGCTCCTGATCAAAACTTCGAGGCTCGGCTGGGAGAGATTCGCCACCAGTTGGACGCTTTGCTCGCTTCCAACAAGGCCCTGGCAATCCACTGCAAGGGCGGCTCCGGCCGCACCGGGCTGTTCGCTGCCCGTCTGCTGATCGAATCCGGAATGCCGCGCCGCGAGGCGATCGCCTGGGTGCAGGAGCTTCGCCCTCGGGCGATTCAGAAGCCTGCGCACATCAACTACATCAACCAGTTCGGCGAAGACTGAGCGCTCCAGCCAGACAGGAGAAACCATGGCCACCGAAGGCGAACTACTCGATGTCATCGTGATTGGCGGCGGGCAGTCCGCGCTGACGGTGGCTTATTTTCTCAAGCGAGCCAAGCTGTCGTTCCTGTTGCTCGATGCCGAAGAGGCTGCGGGCGGGGCTTGGCGCCATGGCTGGGACTCGCTGACGCTGTTCTCGCCCTCCGCATGGAGCACGATCGCGGGCTGGCCGATGCCGCCAGTCACCGAAGGTAATCCCGATAGGGATCACGTGGTCAGCTATCTGGAGCAGTACGAGGCACGCTACGGGTTTTCTATCGTTCGTCCCGTCAGCGTCACGTCTGTGGAGCGGACCGGGCGTGGTCTTCGTGTACGCTCGAAGGACCGCGACTGGGAGGCTCGTGTCGTCATCAGCGCAACGGGGACCTGGAGCAACCCCTATATTCCGGCCTATCCGGGGATAGAGCTGTTCCAGGGACAGCAGATTCACTCCGCCCATTATCAATCACCCGAGGCTTTCCAAGGAAAGCGCGTGCTGGTCGTTGGTGGTGGCAACTCGGGGGCGCAAATCTATGCGGAGCTGTCCGAGGTCGCCGACGCAACGTGGGTAACCACGGAGGAACCGGCGTTTCTGCCTGATGACGTTGATGGCCGGGTGCTGTTCGAACGGGCTACCGAGCGCCTCAAGGCTCAACAGGAGGGCCGTGTTATCGACGCACCGGTCGGTGGGCTTGGCGATATCGTCATGGTGCCCTCAGTGGTCCGGGCTCGCGAGCGCGGGGCCCTTCGTGCTGTAAGGCCTTTTACCTCATTCACGCCGGACGGGGTCGCTTGGCTCAACGGTGAGAAAACCCAGGTCGATGCTGTGGTCTGGTGTACTGGGTTCCGGCCGGCGCTGGATCATCTGAAGGCACTGGACGTGCTGGATGACAACGGTAGGGTCGAGGTTGATGGGGGGCACTCTATTCGCGAGCCGCGCCTCTGGCTGGTCGGATATGGCGACTGGACCGGCCTGGCCTCGGCGACGTTGATCGGCGTCACCCGTACCGCGCGTAGCACGGTCAACGAAGTAGTTGAACACCTGAACAGCTTGGAGCAGCCGGATGCATAGCGGAATCGATATTCGTGTCGCCAGACCAGAGGATGCAGAAGAGATCCAGATCATCTACGCGCCCATCGTGCTCAACACGGCTATCTCATTCGAAGAGGCAGTGCCGAGCGTGGAGCAAATGCGTGAGCGGATCTCCACGACGCTGCAAACCTACCCGTATCTGGTGGCTGTGCGAGAAGGACGAGTAGTCGGCTATGCCTACGCCAGTCAGCACCGCGCGCGTGCGGCGTACCGGTGGGCGGTGGATGTGACGGTGTATGTCGCTGAAGGGCAACGCCGCAGCGGGATTGCTCGCCAACTCTATGACGTGCTGCTGCCGGTTCTGAAGCGTCTGGGATATCGCTCGGCGTATGCCGGCATTGCCTTGCCGAATGAAGGCAGTGTCGGGCTGCACGAGCGACTCGGCTTCCAGCACATCGGTACGTTTCCGCAGGTCGGATTCAAGCTCGGTGCTTGGCATGATGTGGGGTATTGGCGGTTTGATTTCGGTGACGAAGGCCTTCACCCCGAGGCTCCATTAAGCTTCCTATCCCATATCCCAATGCCACGTTAGAGGGTCCCAGTGAGTTTAGCTGTCTTCCGCGAAAGGCAGCTATGGGTCGACACCTGCCGATCAAAACGTACCCATGCGCTGGTCACATCCGATGCAAATGGCTGGTCAAGACGAATGCAAACAGGTGGTCAAGTGGGACGCAAACGCTTGGTCAAGTCAGGTGCAATTTCCCATCTCCGCTCATTGCTTAAGACCTGACCTGAGAACCTATTAGGCAGACTGCCCCTGGGTCCGAGCCCAACTGTGACCGCCCGTCCATACTGAGCCACGAAAGCCACAATCACGATCTGCCGCGTCAGAAGGACTCACTGACCTCAAGTGAGCAATGTGCAGATTATGCACCTTGCTTCCCTGCATCCGCCCTTGGGGCGGACCCGCACTCGGTGTCACACATCACCGGCCTTCGGCCGAATGAACCCAGCGGCAGGTGGCCTCCCATGAATGCAGCTCTGGTTCCTCGGACGCTGGCTATGTGATCACCCAGACCGATTGACCAAGCGGACCTCGCGTTGCACTCTCCGTCACTCCGGCGTGTCCCGCTGATCGTGCTGAATGACGGCTGGCGTACGTTGATCAGTCCGATTCACCCGGTTCGATCCATGCGCCCAACTCCCTGGATAATTCCGCTCCAGGAGCGGGTATCGCCTTATCCACTCCACCATTCCCGCTCAGCGTCATGGCCTGCGCAGTATGTTTCCGAAGGGGGACACAACAGATCGGCGAATAATGGATGCCTTTGCGAGCTGTCGAGCAAAGTAGAAATTGGTAGAGCGGGTGATCGCGGTCTGATTGATCACCGCCACCTCGTCATCTGTGAGCACGCAATCAGGCATGTCAGCGACGATAGCCACCCGAGGGGACACAGGGACGATCATCATATCCTCGAAGCTGTCCGGTACTAAGAAATGGTGGACGGGAGACCTTACGATTCCCCACTGCATCGATTCGTTCGCCTGTATGAAGTTGTCCTGGTAGCCGATGACATGGATGCCGGCCAGGAATCGCCCCTTCATCACTCCATCGGATGCGTACAGAGTATGCTTACTCTCCAGCACCTCTTGCTCAGCCTTCGTCAGTGTCTCGCTGGTCACACCGTTGAGCGTCACATCGTCTAGACCCTCATTCCGGAATCGTTGACGCGTCCGCCAGAGAGAGAAAAATTCCTCAACAACTCGCTTTTCCCAAATCCCTATTTTGGTCACCCTCCCCCACTCGATGGCATCAGCCAGTGTTTGGAATCGGTCCTCAATCTGCTTTCCTATCACAGCCTCAGTTCGCTGATCCCACACGCGCTGGGCACAGAAAATCGGATTGTTGGGTTTGAGTCGCATGACCTTCTGATGCGGGATTGAGAAAACCTCCACACTGCCATCCATGCCTGCAAATCGCTGGATACTGGCTTTGGGGAAGACATGCTGATTGATCGTGAATCGGTGGGGGTTGCCAGGCTGGGTAGGCTCATACTTCACTTACAGACCCTCTAGATCGAGAAACTGAGGTGAATTGTAGTGAGGAACCTCAGTTCAGCATTGCACAGGCAGTGACCTGAGGAGTGACGTATCCGTCCGGCAAACACACCTTCCCGACACTACCGCCGAAGGCCATGGTGTCCACCTAATTTAAGTGGACACCAGTTCTAGCCTTTTAAGCGGGTATTTCATGCAGCCAACACGTCGCACCTATTCCAAGTCTTTCAAAGCCCAAATCATTCAAGACTGCGCCCACCCCGGCGCCTCGATTGCCAGCATCGCGCTCAGCCACAGCCTCAACGCAAACCTCGTCCACAAATGGATTCGGCTCCAAGCGCAGAAAAGCACAGCCCTGCAACCTGCATTTGTTCCATTACCTGTTTCGCTGACCAGCGCGAACTTGCACCCGGCAGGATTTAGCATCTGCGTTGAAATCCAGCATCCGCGCGCCACCATCAAAGTAAACTGGCCCACTGAACATGCGGCTACCTGCTCGACTTTTCTTCAAGACCTACTCCGATGATTCGCATCGACGCCATCTGGCTCGCCACCGAGCCTATGGACATGCGCGCGGGCACTGAAACGGCGTTGGCCAAGGTGATTGCGGTGTTCGGTGCGGCGCAGCCGCACTGTGCTTATCTGTTCGCCAACCGCCGCGCTAATCGCATGAAAGTTCTGGTGCATGATGGCTTCGGCATGTGGCTGGCGGCGCGGCGACTGAACCAAGGCAAATTCCACTGGCCTGGCGTTCGCCATGGCGCTGAAATGGAGTTGGATACCCAGCAACTTCAGGCATTGGTGTTGGGTCTGCCATGGCAGCGCGCAGGTGCTGGAGGTTCGATCACACTCCTTTAACGGCTGCCATTAGCCTATCGCTCTATCGCCGCGATTGGCCTGCTCGGGCAATATCGGCGCCATGAATTTACTACCCGATCTCGATCATTTGCCCCCTGAACAATTGCGCGCCTTGGCGGGGCAGTTGATGCAGCGTGTCGCGACACTCGACCAACAAATCGAGACGATGGGTAAGACCGTTGATTTCATGGGCAAGAAGATCGGCCAAGACAAAACGCTGATCGAGAAGCTGACCTTTGAGATCGCCCAGCTCAAACGTCTGAAGTTTGCCAAGCGCAGCGAACAGATGAATCCCGAGCAGGCTAGCCTGCTCGATGATCTGATAGACACCGACATCGCTGCGATTGAAGCTGAGCTTCAGAGCTTGCAGGCCGTGATAACTCCGACCGAGAAAAAGCAAACGCCCAAGCGCAGGGCTTTGCCGGCAGAGTTTCCACGCACACTGATCCATCACGAGCCAGAAAATACCCACTGCCCATGCGGCTGCGCCCTCAAGCGCATCGGCGAGGACTTCAGCGAGAAACTGGACTACACGCCCGGTGTGTTTACCGTTGAACGTCATGTGCGTGGCAAATGGGTTTGTGACGACTGCGAAACGCTGATCCAAGCACCCGTTCCGGCGCAAGTCATTGATAAGGGCATCCCGACTTCGGGCCTGCTCGCCCACGTCATGATCGCCAAGTTTGCCGACCATCTGCCGCTTTACCGTCAGGAGTCGATCTTCGGTCGAGCTGGCCTGGCGATTCCACGCTCAACCCTGGCTCAATGGGTGGGCGTGACGGGCGTACAGTTGCAGCCACTGGTCGACGCGCTGCGCGACGTGGTACTCGGGCAGCAGGTCATTCATGCCGATGAAACACCCGTGCAGATGCTCATGCCGGGAACGAAGAAGACTCACCGTTCCTATGTATGGGCCTATGCCACCAGCCAGTTCTCGGACGCGGCAGCGGTGGTGTACGACTTCAGTCTCAGCCGTGCCGGAGAGCATGCTCGCAATTTTCTGCAAGACTGGAAAGGCAAACTGGTCTGTGATGATTTTGGCGGCTACAAAGCCAGCTTCGAACTTGGCGTGACCGAAATCGGCTGCATGGCCCATGCGCGGCGTAAGTTCTTTGAACTGCACGCCACGAACAAAAGCACGCTGGCTGAGCAGGCCCTGCGTTATATCCAGTTGTTGTACGAAATCGAGAGCGAAGTCCGCGATCTTGAGCCGGATGCGCGACGCCGAATACGGCAAGAAAAAGCCATCCCTGTGATGGAAAAGCTGCATGCCTGGATGATTGCCCAGCGCGATCTTGTGCCCGAGGGCTCAGCCATCAGCAAAGCACTCGATTACAGCCTGAAACGCTGGACAGCGCTGTCGCGCTACCTCGATGACGGAGCTGTACCCATAGACAACAACTGGGCAGAGAACCAGATCCGACCATGGGCTCTTGGGCGTAAGAACTGGCTCTTTGCGGGCTCATTGCGCAGCGGTAAACGTGCGGCTGCAATTATGAGCTTGATCCAGACGGCACGGCTCAATGGACATGATCCGTATGCGTACCTAAAGGACGTGCTCACCCGCCTGCCAACACAGCGGGCGAGTGAGATTACTGAGCTACTTCCGCATAAGTGGGTTCACTCTAACAGTCCAGATTCTCTAGTGAGACATCAGCCTCTTTGGAACGTAGGCAGCTACTGACTTGCGGATTTCTTCCCTAGCCTCATCTGCGCTACCCCATCGCCCCATCTTTACCCACTTACCCGGTTCCAACGCCTTATAGTTTTCGAAGAAGTGCTGGATCTGCGCGAGGAGTAATGCAGGCAGGTCTGAGCACTCCTTAACGTCGCTGTACATAGAGCTGAGTTTTTCATGAGGCACTGCGATCACCTTGGCATCCGCTCCAGCTTCGTCCGTCATGTACATCACACCAACCGGGCGACTACGAATGACAACGCCAGGTGATACCGGGTAAGGACAAATCACTAGGACGTCGAGAGGATCGCCGTCATCGCTCAGTGTATTTGGAATGAACCCGTAGTTGGCCGGGTAGAACATCGGCGTGCTGAGGAAGCGGTCAACGAAGATCTGTCCGCTTGGCTTGTCCACCTCGTACTTGATCGGCGAGTGGTTTGCAGGGATCTCAATAACGGTGAAGAAGTCATCGGGAATCGCTTTACCAGCTGAAATGTCCGTATAGCTCATGTTCATAGCTCCGAAGTTGTAGACGGGGCTGCGCTGGAAGGCGCTTTTCCAAGTGTGCCCATCTCGATTGGCGTTTTTGTGAAAAACACCGAAATTTCCTCACAGTCCAGTCGCTTGAATAATAACTCTGACTCCTCCTCCGTCATTGCCAAGCGAATCTCGGTAGGTTGATCAGCCAGCTCAAAAAAGTGCGATGAGTGAAGTTTTCCAGTGTGTCCAAAACCTTCGATTCCGGTGCATAGCGTGGCACCGCGCAGCCCCATTTCCTTAGCTATGTCGACGATCCATTCGCCGAGCATCTTTCCTTGATAACGACGGTTTTGTTGGGTGAAGAAAACGACCATATAGCCTTTCATTTCAATTTCCTCAGCGAGTACCAATCATTTGGTAGGAAAGTAGTCCGGCAGCGGTCATCGCTAACGAACCTACAACGTGCAATGAAATTGAGCCGAGCGCCCACAGCAATCTTCCTTCTTGGATGAGGGCAACTGTTTCGGCTGAAAAGGTGGAAAAGGTGGTAAGTCCCCCACAAAAGCCCGTGATTATCAGCAAGCGCCATTCTGGACTTAAGGAGGGAGATGCGGCCAAGAGCGCGATGGCTAGGCCAATGATGTATCCCCCGACCATGTTCGCCACTACAGTGCCTGGGGGAATAGTCGGGAACAGAGCGTTGAGCTTCATACCCAAGAGCCAGCGCAACCAGGCACCAAGTGATGCGCCGATGGCGATGACAAAGAGTGATTTCAGCATGACTGCAAATCTCCTCGAAGCTGGTAGGGCCGAGGAGGTGCTGATAACCGCAGATTGCGATAGAGAGTTAATACGGAATTTTGAGTCAATTTCCTGTCCTAGATTCGCGGACAGGGGGCACACCTACGCACCCTGTCCAGGGTTCACGTAGGCATCATCAGCACGGGGCGGTTGTGAGGAGGAATGCCATCTCCTTAGAAGCAACATATCACTCGCGCGATTGTCACGTAAATAGTGCTTCGCAATCGTTGACGCGAGCACGGTTTCCCCTCGACGCCTAGAGACTAGATGAATATTCAAGATACCCGCAGACATCGTCTGTACTCCCAGCCTGCTGGTATTCTGAACAAGTGGGTAGACGCCCGGAGCCTGGGAGCTAGACGACTGCCGTACTTTGATCCGCTGGATGGTGGGGTCGATGCGTCTGTTCTGATATTGCTGGAATCTCCGGCCAGGGATTGCTCGTGGCCACGCTTCGTTTCCCGCGACAACACAGGGCCCTCCCAGCGCAACCTGAAGCGCTTCCTTGAACAGGCGTGCCTCGCGCGTGAGCAGACCATTTTGTGGAATATCTATCCGTGGCTGCCGAAGCTGGACAGTCCTGCCGAAGCGATCACCCGCTCGAAAATCACAGAGGGCGTCACACTGCTGAAAGAGGTAATGGATCTGCTCCCGTGCCTGCGCGTCGTGGTCTTGGCTGGACGCGTGGCTCAAAGAGCGGCACCCGAAATCGAGCATCATCGCCCCGAGGTCAGGCTGTTCGCCATGCCGCACCCAAGCCCGCTTTCGGTGTGTCAGCATCCTGATGTCGCTAAAGACATTGTCGCCACGCTGGCCCGGGCGGCGAACGTGGCGAGTGTCTGATCGTTAGCGACTGGCGCGTTTGGCGTTCAGCGACGCGATACAAGGCGATACAAATAGATTGCCACGGTATGCACCGGCAGCGGTTTTGGTCGCAACCACCAGCCACATGATGGCCAACATCATCACCAGGATAATGCCCAGCACATCAAAAAAGGCCAAGTTCAGCGTCGCGCCGAGCTTCAGCGTGGTCACCGCATATACCCCCAGCGGGAATGTGAAGCCCCACCAGCCAAGATTGAAGGGTATGCCGCCCTTGGCATAACGCGCGGTGATCAACAGCGCCAACAGCATCCACCACAAGCCCAAGCCCCAGAACAGGACACCCGATACTACCCCGATACCCCCGGCCACCACGCCGGCGCCTGACATGCCGTGGGCAGCGAAGATTGCCGGTGCATCGTTACCAATGACCAACATGCCCAGAGCGCCCGTGCCAATTGGCCCCAGCGATAACCAAGACGACGCCGCCATGCTCTCATGGGGCAATTTATGAAGTGCCAGACGCAGTACCAGAATAACCAGTATGCTTAAGGCAACTGGAACCGAGTAGGCCCACAAGACGTAGCTGGTGATCAGCATCGTGAACTGAGCACTGGTATCAGCCAGATGCGGTGCGATGGTACCGCCGCTCGCCGCTGCCACTTCCGCCGCTACCACAGGAAGCAGCCATACAGCAGTCATCTGATCGATGCTGTGCTCCTGCCGGGTAAACATCATGAACGGGATCAGCACCCCACACGCCAGTGCCATGGCGACGTCCAGCCACCAGAGCGCATGGGCCAAGGGGATCACACCGTCTCCCCAGTTCGGCAGGCCGTACTGAACCAAGCCGTTGATGATCGTTGCCAGGCCCATCGGTATCGTGCCGAAAAACATCGAAACCGTGGAATGCCCAAAGATCTGTTTGGCCTCATCGAAGAAGAACACCCAGCGGGCGGCGTACATCAGGGTAAAGACGGTAAACAGCAGGATATTGAACAGCCAAAGCGCCTCCCCAATACCTGTAAGCAGCATACTGTGACCCGGCAACTGCCCCAGGGCCAAGGCCAGAATGCCGGTGCCCATCGTTGCGGCAAACCAGTTAGGCGTGAACTGTCGAATCGCTTCCTTGGGATTGGAAAGCGCCGAGAGCGGCTGGCCGCCCTGCATGACCTTGATAAGGCTGATCTCGCGCATAAAACCTCCGAATGATTGCGATGCGGCAACAGGTTCAGAATAGCGGCATGCATCTATCTGGAAAAACGGATATTTTGAATATGGCATACCTATTTTCAAGGTAAGAAAGTGAAGCTCACACTTCGGCAACTCCACATCTTCCGCGCTATCGCCCAGCTGGGTTCAACCACCCAAGCCAGCGCAACCCTCGCTCTTTCGCAGTCAGCCACCAGCGCAGCACTCCAAGAACTCGAAGGCGCATTGGATATTCGACTCTTCGACCGCGTCGGCAAACGCCTGGTGCTCAACGAAAACGGCCAGGCACTATTGCCCAAGGCTATCCGCCTGCTGGAGGCTGCACTGGAGATCGAGGGTGGTTTTCGGACTGACGTGGTCGCGCGGCTGCGGGTAGGTTGCAGCACGACGATTGGCAACTACATCATGCCGCTGCTGATGCAACACATGGCCGAGCGTGCCGGCGGGACACAGATCGATGTCATCCTGGGCAACAGCGCAGAGATCGCCCGGCAGGCGGCACAATTGTCAATTGACGTTGGCCTGGTCGAGGGGCCGAGCCATCAGCCCACTCTGGCCGTGCAGCCCTGGTGTGAAGACGAGTTGATCATTGTCGCAGCGGCAGATGACCCTCTGGCACACAAGGGGCGGCTTTCGCTTAGTGACCTGCAAGAAGCGCGCTGGCTGGTACGCGAAGAGGGATCGGGTACGGCTGAAGAGGTTCAGCGCTGGCTTTTTCCACACCTGGGTGCCTGGCGCAATGCCCGGCAGATTGGCAGTTCAGAAGCTATCAAGCGGATGGTCTCGGCTGGCGTCGGAATCAGTTGCCTTTCCTATTGGGTGGTTGGAGATCTCATCGCCGAGGGGAGCCTGATCTCGTTGAACCACATGATTCCTGAGCACAAACGGCAGTTGCACGCGATTTATCACAGAGACAAGTTTATCTCCCGCTCTCTTGAAACCTTTTTCAGTGTGATCAAGGATTTCGCGTCGGCCAATGCGAGATGACGGTCAGACCACGCGATGCCCTCATCAAAATGGAAGACGTGTTCACCAGCCGCTTACGGAGTGACGGGGCTCCCGCCATGAAGACCCAACCGCTGGGCTCCTCCTGCTCTAGGAGCAGGTCTATCACACAGAAATATTCAGAAGGCCGCCCGTAGGCGACACTCATGATTTCCTCGACCTCACTAGCTTCGGCCTAGCGCGTATTGGGGCATCAGAACGCTCACGATCGATGAATGGCAATGGACGGTTCAGCTGCGACTCATGTAAGCCTTCAATCGACGCGTTGTATTGCCACGTTAGAAATTTTTCCAGCAATTGAGAGTTCTCAGCCTTCAACGCCTGGATTTCCGACTCCAAACGGGCAATCCGGTCCCCCGCAATTTTTAAACTTGAAGGCGTAGGAATTCGAACGACCTCTTCAGTCGCTGTCTTCTTTGCCTGAGCAAAAGCGCGTTTAATTTCAAGATGAGAGGAGAGTGACTGGCGCGTGGGACGCTTCCCTACAAGCCCAGCCACTTTGTCGCAAAGTAACTCCCAATTTAAAGCACCTTCCCAGCTCAACAAGGTGTCAGCAATTGCGTGAATATCGTCCTTGGTCAGGTGCTTGGCCATTTACAGCATCTCCATCAAACTTGCCAAACGGTTACTCGGTTCTTCCGAAATCGATTTCGTATGCATTTCACCGCGCGCACGAAGCGCACGTGCAGAATGACTTGGCTGATTTTCTCGACGTAGCCTGATGAAAGACCCTTCAGGCACACTTTCGTCTTTTAAAATCCCGACCAATTCCCGCATCCTCGCAGCAGACAAGCTATGATGCTCGACCCACCGATCAGCACCGTAATGCCCTTCCTGCATAGCGGCCTCCGAAGCAGCTAGCTGCTCCTCAATGTCAGCCAATTGCGATTCTATCTCCTCTTTAGTATCTGGCCGTTTTTCGCACAAATGCTCATTGCAGTTTAAGCAATCTCGGAATTGACCGCACGGGGCTGCGGCAAAATCATGAAGGCAGAATCCATAGCGCGACCTATGCACAGGCCCTTTTGGAGCTAATTCGTAAGCTTCCCGGCTTACCGGCTCACAATGGATCAAGACCGACTGATCATAACCAGCGGCAAGCTGCACCGCCTCGTATTTGGCAGCTAACTCCTTCGGCGTGAGGTGATTGTAGACACGGTTCTGTTTGGGATCAGCACGTCCTGCGAATCGAGCGATATCGTCTTCCGAAAGGCCACCCCGATGCCCCATCGTGTCGATCATATGGCGCATCTGGTGCGTCGTGATCTTCATCTCCGAACCATCTGAATGACGGAATCCATACCGAGCGAAGATACTTGTGTGCTGCCCTTCCTCTAAGCTTTCTCGCGGAGACAGATCGTTATTTACGATGTTCACACTTGGCAGCCAGGGCAATACCCGCAGCGTTCCGCGCTGTGCATGCAGCCGGTTCCTCTGCATAGCGAAAAGAGCATCGCCGTAATTAACGCCCGCTTTTTTACTAACCACCGGGAATTTTTCATCAACTCGATCCTTGAGTTTATCCCACAACGTGTCCAGCGTAATTACATCACCCCTCTTAAAACCATACAGATAGTAAATACGCTGCTGAGCTTCGCTTGGCGACAATTCAAAACCCAGAGCTTCGCATGCCTCTACCTCAGTCAGAGGTTTAGTTCGATCCTTATGCCTTGAATCGGGGTGAATAAACATCTGATCAGGATTAGCCTCAAGCCATTTCCCTAACGCTCTGCCTTCATCGGTGATAGTCCTAATACGCCTCAAGGCTTCTTGAACAATTGGCACCATAACGGTAGGAACAGGCTTTAAGTTTACGCCGAACCCTTTACCAGAAAAGTAGCCTATTCGATAAACCGGATCACCATGCTTATCGACATCGTGATGCTCACAACGATTCGGCAAACGCAAAACCTCAGAAATGCGAACGCTACCGCTCATCAGCAATGCAAAAACACTGGTGGTGAATATGTCCCTTGGGTCGTCACCTATATTGGCAAAAATGTCCGCGAGCGCCAGCACGGCATCAGGATGAGGAAGCTTTTTATCCCTTGCCTCAGCAGCCTTTTTTCCTGTCTTCTCTGAGCCCTCAGGCCGGGGGATTGGGTTCACCCACGTTGAGCAAGACGTAGGAACCAAATCGTTATCGCTTACAAATTTTGCTAGTCGCTGAAGCTCACGGCCACACTGGTACGCAGCAGATACGTAATACTCCCGTGCGACTAGAGCAGCTTGATCAAGCACAGAGCTATTTAACTTTAAGATATCGGGCTGACCGTGTAACTCGGTCAGTACCTTCTCTAATACCTTAAGTGCCTTGCTCTCATTTTTAGTGCCAGTTGGGTTATGACCTTGCTGATACCTGAAATAGGCTTTGGCAAAGGAAATGAATGGCTCCCCCATTTTGTCTTCGATGCTCGTAGACCGAGAACCGGAGCCTAATTTGGTAAAATTAGCAGCCTTCGGCCATAGCCAAGCGTCGAAATCCAGCTCCTTCCCAAACACCGTTAATTCATCCCGGCATTTATTGATGAATTCCTTTAGATTTTCTTGAGCACTAAGCTCCGCCTTGCTTGTGAAATAAAACAAATTACTCATTTTCTTTAGACCTCTTACGTTCGTCACACTTACGAATTACTTCCGCAATTGCCACGATCGTGCGATCCAGCACAGCAGCAACAGTTAAATCACCCGTTTCAGCAAGAATTTGCTCACGTTCTTCGATCAGCTCTATATAAAGTTCTTCGTGAGGCCCATCCAGCCAAGGTTGAAAATTGACACAGGTGTAGCACGGGCGGGGGGCATTCATTCCGCAATAAGAAAAATTACCACAGGTGCCCACCCCGCACTTCTTATGTTTAATTCGGCTCGAAGGATCTGAACCGCGCAAAGCATCAAGCTCAGAATCCACTAGCGTGCCAGCGAAAGCTTGAGCATAGACCGCAAGCTGGAACCCCAAAGCTTCATCAATTTTCTTAAGATGTTCAGGGACATTCTCAGTGTATACATCAACATGCTGCGTGTCGCTATGGTCAAGAAGCTCAGCAATGACATATTTACTCACACCTTCGCGAGCTGCGCGAGTACCAAGCGTATACCTGAATCGTTTAGCGAAAACATGCAGTGCATCATTAGTTCGCTCCGAAATAACACCCAGGCTCTCTACGGTCGCAGTAAGCGTTTGAGTAAAAACTTGAGTTCGAATATGCAAGACATCTGTAGGAAGGGCCTTAATCAGTTCGTCATTCGTGGCAACCGGCAGTACACGCTTGGTGGGGAATAAAGGAAGCATTTTCTGTTGTTCAACGGTCAGCATGAATCCAGCCGTTTCAAATCTCTGCCAGACTTTTTGCTTATGGCTTTCCAGAAGCTCCCACATGGACCTTGTTAGCTGATATGTTTTAAACTCGTCCCGGAACGACCCACCTTCCTGCTTTGCCCTAGGAATGTGGAGAAAGTAGTCTTCGCCTCCATCATCGAGAGGCACGGAAATCAGATCCCCGCACTTCAAATGTGTGAGCTGTGTTGGGCGGCGACCTGTGCAGGCAAGGATCAGACAAACACAGAGGTCAAAGAGATCAATTGCGCCTGATTCATATCCAAAAACCAGGCGATCATTGAATTCAGCAAATTCAAAATCTGAAAGCGCCCCTTTTTCAGGGTCCATAGACTTAATTGCCAAGCCCTTTTCGCGCCCGCGAAGCCTCCAACCATCCAACATCGTAACGACTTCTTTCGTTACGCCTGGAAAGCCAAACACATGCCACCGCCTGAAGAAAGGACGGAGAATTTGCAAGTACTCTTGATTATCACCAATCGCTGACTTGAAGTTAATTAACTGGGAGGTATCAATTTTCCCACTTGTAGCTTCAAAGTATTTCCATAGAGCGTTCGTGACTGCGAATACCGATGCAGGCGAGAAATTTGTGCAATAATGCGCCAGCATTTTGCGGACAGCCTCCCTGTATTCCAGCGGCGTTCTACTCATGACCAAGTCTAAATTTAGCGTATGGTCTTTACTGAGATGCCAGCTAGGCGCGCTTGGAGAAAACTCCCAGTCCATAACAGATCGAAGAGTAGTCTTATCACTTGCAATCAGATCATGAAAGGATTGCTGTTCCGCTTGAGATTCTCTCATGCCAGATGTGGCGATAACTGGCATCATGATTTGAACTCCGGAATCTTCATATTTTCTTCTTGCATCTTCAAGCTATGCTCGTTGGCCTTTTTCTCTACGTATCTTTGAATATAGTGTTTTGCGCTTCCACTGCCAAATTTCCATCCCATTAATTGGGAGCGCATGAGTTCCTCTTCTGGCTCACTCACACCGGCTGTCTCCATAAGCCTGGAGAATCTCTCATTCCAGTAATGCCTCAAATCGTGACCACTGAAATCTGCAAGTGGGGGGACCGCCTCGCGCAAGCTGTTGACGATATTTTTATAATTCACGATCGAAAGAGGCTGCCCTTGGGTAGGCCCCGACTTATGCGTCACAAAGACGAAACCATGTCTTTTGGCACCCGGCACGTGGCGTCGATAATCGGTAATGTAGCGACGCAATTCGTTCATCAGCACGGTCTTTACAGGCAGTAGTCGATCCTTGGTTTTTACCAGTGGCTGATCGGGCCTAGGATCGTCTTTCTCGTCCGCACGCCGCATTACGGAGAGTTGGTTCGCACCGAAGTCCAGGTCTTCAATTTTCAGATTCAGCAATTCACCGCGCCGTATGCCAAGCTCGTACATCACAGAAAATAATAAGCGGTTCCTGACCTGCGTGGCAGGATCTTCCCAAATGTTGAGTCTTGAGCCAGGGCGGAGCAGTTCGATTACTGCCGCTACCCCCACATCACTGAGACCCCTTTTCCTTTTTAGAGTGTTCCGTTTTTTATTGATTGGACGCAGTTCCTTCAAGGCCTGAAGGATACGAGCCAGCTCATCTGGATCGCGGGGCGCACGCAGATATTGCTTCGCTAGCCAATCGAGGTATTTGGTAGCTACGCCAACCCTGGCGTGCATGACCTCCTTCGACACCGGTGCTCGAATGGAGAAGAAAGAGATTCCATGCTTCTTTTCAGGCTGATCAAGCAATCGACGCTGGAATGCCCCTCTGAGCGCCTCTACCTCAAACGGTTCCAGGACGTACCCTGCCGACATGCGAGCCAATAGGTCCACACCTGCTTCGTCCATGGCTTGGAGGAATGCACAAAGGTGACCTGCGGAGTTCGTGAGCGTTGAAGACGAGCGGCTGCTGTTCCTCACCTGGGTCGTGAGATACAGATTGGGATAGTAGAGAGGCATCCCCTTTCCATCGATAACGACGCAGGACCGCTCCCCCTCCCTGAAGGTGAAGTTTTTGACTTTCGCCACCCTGGCCGGTGTGACTGATAAATTCTTTACAACCATGACCAACTATCCTCCCGGCCAAGCATGACCGTCTAATTTTTACTTATTTTTGGGCATAGAAAAAGCCCCAGGGGCCTAGCACCTGGGGCTTTCGGAGAAAAACTTTACAGTTTAGGTCTCAGCTATATCCTAGAACGGAATATCGTCATCGAAGCTGTCGAAGTCAGCGGCCGGCTGCGGTGCAGGCTGCTGGGGCGCTGGGCGCTGAGGGGCCTGTTGCGGGCGCTGGGCCTGCTGGCGAGGCGGTGCCTGGTTGTACTGTTGCTGCTGGCCGCCACCCTGGTTGTAGTTGCCGCCACCCTGGTTGTACGGGTCGCCGCCTTGCTGCTGGCCTTGCGGACGGCCGCCAAGCAGCTGCATGGTGCCGTTGATGTCGACGATGATCTCGGTGGTGTAGCGCTTGATACCGTCTTTTTCCCACTCGCGGGTCTGCAGCTTGCCTTCGATGTAGCACTGCGAACCCTTGCGCAGATACTCGCCGGCAATTTCGGCAACCTTGCCGAACAGCGACACACGGTGCCACTCGGTACGCTCGACCTTCTGGCCCGACTGCTTGTCGGTCCACTGCTCGCTGGTGGCCAGGCTCAGGTTGGTCACGGCGTTACCGTTGGGCAGGTAGCGGACTTCGGGATCCTGGCCACAGGTGCCGACCAGAATGACTTTGTTAACCCCACGGGCCATAACGTTCTCCTAGGCTTCGCACGCCGAAGAGGCCGGGTTAACCAGGCGCTCGAGGGTCGTACGGTCCAAAATTTTCGTATCCAGTTTGATATAGATGGCGGCTTCCTCAGCCACCACAACGGCGTCGGTCACACCCGGCACGGCCATCAGGCGCTCGGTCAGGCCGGCTTCCCGGACTGCCTCTGGCGTCAGCGGCATGCGCAGGCTGGTCACATAGGGCGGCTCGTTCATGCGAAGCGCGACGACCAGCCAGATGGCACACAGTACCGCACAACCGAGGAACACCATGTTCAGCCCGCCGTGCTGGAACAACCAGCCACCAAGGATTCCTCCCAAGGCAGCGCCAAGGAACTGGCTGGTGGAATAAACCCCCATTGCCGTCCCCTTGCCACCGGCAGGC
This sequence comes from Pseudomonas sp. BN505, assembly GCF_029873175.1. Lineage (NCBI taxonomy): Bacteria > Pseudomonadati > Pseudomonadota > Gammaproteobacteria > Pseudomonadales > Pseudomonadaceae > Pseudomonas > Pseudomonas sp. BN505. The sequence continues at coordinate 21,287 of NZ_SSOI01000038.1, read as the reverse complement.
GACACCTTGCTGACCAGCGAAGGCAGCGAAGCCTCCAGCAGGTTGAATGCGGTAAAGAATACCACGGTGCCAATCACCAGTCCGCGCAAACCGTCAGCCCACTCCCAGAAGTATATCTCTGTCAGCAGCAGGACACTGACCGCACCGGCCAACACACGTTTCATCTTGCGCTTCTTTTCGCCGTAGATGATGAACGGGACCATTGCAAAAAATGAGATGAACAACGCGGTCAGGTACACCCACCAGTGTTGCTCTTTGGGCAGGCCCCCGCGCTCGACGAAGGCCAGTGGCAATGCGACGAAGCTGGCCATGAGAATGGCGTGCAGAACAAAAATGCCCACGTCCAGGCGCAGAAGGTCCGGATGGCGCAGGGTCGGGCCTATGGCCTGGCGCGCTACACCCGATTCGCGGTGCTGCAGGATGCTGTGCGAGTTGGGCACGACAAACGCGACCAAGAGGATGCCGACCAGGGCGAGACCCGCCGTGGCCAGGAACAATCCTGACAAACCAAAGGCACTTGTCAGCAATGGGCCGACGACCATGGCGACCGCGAACGACAGGCCGATGCTCATGCCGATCATGGCCATGGCCTTGGTCCGGTGTTGCTCGCGAGTGAGGTCGGACAGAAGCGCCATGACTGCGGCAGAAATCGCCCCCGCGCCCTGCAGGATACGCCCGGCGATCACCCCCCAGATGGAGTCGGCCTGAGCCGCCAGCACACTGCCCAGGGCAAAGATCACCAGCCCCAGGTAAATCACCGGCCGACGGCCGATGCGGTCGGAAATCATGCCGAACGGGATCTGCAATACCGCCTGGGTCAGGCCATAGGCACCGATGGCCAGGCCGATCAGCGCTGGCGTGGCGCCGGCCAGGTCCATGCCGTAGGTGGCCAGCACCGGCAAGACCATGAACATGCCCAGCATACGAAAGGCAAAGACCAGGGCAAGGCCGCCAGCGGCGCGGGTTTCGCCGCCACTCATGCGCTCGTTGTGGGTGTCGTGCATGGATTAACCTCGTGTGAACCGGCGGCGATTCTATCAGTCCGACAGCTTGACGGCATCTACGCGACGCTTTGCCGCGTCATACTGGCGCGCCGTATACTTCCTTGTTTATGCCCGCCAAGCGAGGCCGCAGTGGACAAGATCCTGATTCGTGGGGCACGTACCCACAACCTGAAGAACATTGACCTGACCCTGCCCCGGGACAAGCTGATCGTGATCACCGGCCTGTCCGGTTCCGGCAAGTCGTCCCTGGCGTTCGATACCTTGTACGCCGAAGGCCAGCGCCGCTACGTGGAGTCGCTGTCGGCCTACGCCCGGCAGTTCCTGTCGATGATGGAAAAGCCCGACGTCGACACCATCGAAGGCCTGTCGCCGGCCATTTCCATCGAGCAGAAATCGACCTCGCACAACCCACGCTCCACGGTGGGCACCATCACCGAAATCTACGACTATCTGCGCCTGCTGTATGCCCGCGTCGGCACCCCTCGTTGCCCGGACCACGATATCCCGCTGGAGGCGCAAACGATCAGCCAGATGGTCGACTTGGTGCTGGAGCGCCCGGAAGGCAGCAAGCTGATGCTGCTGGCACCGGTGGTGCGCGAGCGCAAGGGTGAGCACCTGGCGGTGTTCGACGAGCTGCGCGCCCAGGGCTTCGTCCGCGCACGGGTAAACGGCAAGCTTTACGAGCTTGATGAACTGCCGAAGCTGGACAAGCAGAAGAAGCACAGCATCGATGTAGTGGTAGACCGTTTCAAGGTCCGCGCCGACCTGCAGCAGCGCCTGGCCGAATCGTTCGAGACCGCACTCAAGCTGGCTGACGGCATCGCCCTGGTAGCGCCAATGGACGACGAAGAAGGCGAAGAGATGATTTTCTCCGCCCGCTTCGCCTGCCCGGTCTGCGGCCATGCCATCAGCGAGCTGGAACCGAAGCTGTTCTCCTTCAACAACCCGGCTGGCGCCTGCCCGACCTGTGATGGCCTGGGGGTCAAACAGTTCTTCGACACCAAGCGCCTGGTCAATGCCGAACTCACCTTGGCCGAAGGCGCGATCCGTGGCTGGGACCGGCGCAACGTGTACTACTTCCAGATGCTTGGCTCGCTGGCTGCGCATTACGGCTTCAGCCTGGAAGAACCGTTCGGCGAGCTGTCGGCCGAGCACCAGAAGGTCATCCTGCAAGGCAGTGGCAAGCAGACTGTCGACTTCAAGTACCTCAACGACCGTGGCGACATCGTCAAGCGCTCGCACCCGTTCGAAGGCATCGTGCCAAACCTTGAGCGCCGCTACCGCGAGACCGAATCGGCCACTGTGCGTGAAGAGCTGGCGAAGTTCCTCGGCACCCAGCCCTGCCCGGATTGCCGCGGTACCCGCCTGCGCCGCGAGGCGCGGCATGTATGGGTAGGCGAAAAGACCCTGCCGGCGGTGACCAACCTGCCGATCGGTGAAGCCAGCAACTATTTCGGCGAGCTGACCCTCACCGGCCGCCGTGGCGAGATTGCCTCAAAAATTCTCAAGGAAATCTGCGAACGCCTGCAGTTCCTGGTCAACGTCGGGCTCGACTACCTCACCCTCGACCGCAGCGCCGATACCCTGTCCGGTGGCGAAGCGCAGCGTATCCGCCTGGCCAGCCAGATCGGCGCCGGTCTGGTCGGGGTGATGTACATCCTCGATGAACCGTCCATCGGCCTTCATCAACGCGACAACGACCGCCTGCTGGCCACCCTCAACCACCTGCGCGACCTGGGTAACACGGTGATTGTGGTGGAGCATGACGAGGACGCCATTCGCCTGGCCGACTACGTGGTCGACATTGGCCCGGGTGCCGGGGTGCACGGCGGCCAGATCGTCGCCGAGGGCACGCCGCAGGAGGTCATGGACCACCCTGACTCGCTGACCGGCAAGTACCTGTCCGGGCGCAAGAAGATCGTCGTGCCGGCCAAGCGCACACCGCGCAACAAGAAGCTGCAGCTAAAGCTCAAAGGCGCGCGCGGCAACAACCTGCAGAACGTCGACCTGGAAGTCCCGATCGGGCTGCTGACCTGTGTAACCGGGGTATCCGGCTCGGGCAAGTCGACGCTGATCAACAACACCCTGTTCCCGCTGGCAGCCACTGCCCTCAATGGTGCAAGCACCCTGGAAGCGGCCGCGCACAGCAGCATGGACGGCTTGCAGCACCTGGACAAGGTGGTGGATATCGACCAGAGCCCGATCGGCCGCACCCCGCGCTCGAACCCGGCGACCTACACCGGCATCTTCACGCCGATCCGCGAGCTGTTCTCCGGCGTGCCGGAATCTCGCTCACGCGGCTACGGCCCGGGGCGCTTCTCGTTCAACGTCAAGGGCGGCCGCTGCGAGGCTTGCCAGGGCGACGGCCTGATCAAGGTGGAGATGCACTTCCTGCCAGACATCTACGTGCCGTGCGACGTGTGCAAGAGCAAGCGCTACAACCGCGAAACCCTGGAGATCAAGTACAAGGGCAAGAACATCCACGAGGTGCTGGAGATGACCATCGAGGATGCCCGCGAGTTCTTCGACGCAGTACCGGCGCTGGCGCGCAAGCTGCAAACGCTGATGGATGTGGGGCTTTCTTACATCAAGCTGGGGCAGTCGGCGACCACACTGTCTGGCGGTGAAGCGCAGCGGGTAAAGCTGTCACGCGAGCTATCCAAGCGCGATACCGGCAAGACCCTGTACATCCTCGATGAACCGACCACAGGCCTGCACTTTGCTGATATCCAGCAGCTGCTGGACGTACTTCATCGCCTGCGCGACCACGGCAACACCGTGGTGGTGATCGAGCACAACCTGGATGTGATCAAGACCGCCGACTGGTTGGTAGACCTGGGGCCGGAGGGTGGCTCCAAAGGTGGCCAGATCATTGCCTGCGGTACACCTGAAGAGCTGAGCGGGATGAAACAATCGTATACCGGGCATTACCTGAAACCGCTGCTGGAGCGGGATCGGGCCTGAGTGTTGCGACTGCAAAGAAAAAGCCCCTGGTACCGTTGGTGCCAGGGGCTTTTTTGAGTCTGTGGATAACTTACATCTGCGACTGCAGGTAGTTTTCCAGGCCAATGGCCTTGATCAACCCTTGCTGCTTCTCCAGCCAGTAGGTGTGATCTTCTTCGGTATCCGCCAATTGCGCACGGAGGATGTCACGGCTCACGTAGTCCTTGTGCAGCTCACACAGCTCGATGCCTTTGCACAGGGCGCCACGCACTTTGTACTCGAGCTTGAGGTCAGCCTCGATCATTTCCGGCACGGTGCTGCCGACCTCAAGGTCGTCCGCACGCATGTCGGGGGTGCCTTCGAGCATGAGGATGCGACGCATCAGGGCATCGGCGTGCTGCGTCTCTTCTTCCATCTCGTGGTTGATGCGCTCGTAGAGCTTGGACAGGCCCCAGTCTTCGTACATGCGCGAATGAATGAAGTACTGGTCGCGTGCCGCCAGTTCGCCCTTCAGCAGCGTGACGAGGTAGTTGATTACATCTGGGTGGCCTTGCATCGCCCTGGTTCTCCATGTGAAAACGTCTATGCCACATAGTGTGAACCAGCTTTTGCCTGCGGTCACTGAAAAACCCGCAATCAGAAGCAAAAAATCGGTTAAACAGTAGTGATATTCATTGAAAAACCGCCCAAATGAGGGCGGTTCTGCTTATCACTTAGAGTCAGGCCAGGTTGATGCCCAACGCCTTGGCAATCCCTTCGCCATAGGCCGGGTCAGCCTTGAAGAAGTACTGCAACTGGCGCTGGATCACGTCTCCGCTGACACCTGCCATGGTGCCGGCAATGTTGCTGATCAGCAGTGCCTTCTGCTCATCGCTCATCAGGCGGAACAACGCGCCGGCGTGGCTGAAGTAGTCGGTGTCCTCACGGTGATCGTAACGGTCTGCCGAACCGTTCAGGGCCAGCGCGGGTTCAGCATGGCGTGGCGACTGCTTCGGTGCCTCAGCGTAGCTGTTGGGCTCGTAGTTCGGTGCACTGCCGTAACTGCCAGTGGCCATGGAGCCGTCGCGCTGGTAGCTGTTGACTGCGCAGCGTGGGGCATTCACCGGCAAATGCTGGTGGTTGGTGCCCACACGATAGCGGTGTGCGTCTGCGTAAGCGAATACACGGCCCTGCAGCATGCGGTCCGGCGACAGCCCAACCCCTGGCACCATGTTGCTCGGCCCGAACGCAGCCTGCTCGACTTCGGCGAAGTAGTTGAGCGGGTTACGGTTGAGCTCCAGCACGCCCACCTCTATCAACGGATAATCCTTCTGCGACCAGGTCTTGGTGACGTCGAAGGGGTTCTCGTCGCGGCTGGCTGCCTCGGCTTCGCTCATCACCTGAATGCATACGGTCCAACGCGGGTAGTCGCCACGTTCAATGGCTTCGAACAGGTCGCGCTGGGCGTAGTCCGGGTCAGTACCCGCCAGGCGTGCAGCATCTGCCGGCGCGAGGTTCTTGATACCTTGTTGGGTCTTGAAATGCCATTTGACCCAGGTACGCTCGCCCTTGGCGTTGATCAAGCTGTACGTGTGGCTGCCGAAGCCGTGCATATAGCGATAGCCGTCCGGAATACCACGGTCCGAGAACAGGATGGTGACCTGGTGCAGCGCCTCGGGCGAGTGCGACCAGAAATCCCACATCATCTGGGCGTTCTTCAGGTTGGATTGCGGATGGCGCTTCTGGGTGTGGATAAAGTCCGGAAACTTCAGCGGGTCGCGAATGAAGAACACTGGCGTGTTGTTACCCACGATGTCCCAGTTGCCTTCCTCGGTGTAGAACTTGACGGCAAAGCCACGAGGATCTCGCTCGGTATCTGCAGAGCCACGTTCACCGCCAACAGTGGAGAACCGCAGGAAGGTATCTGTTTGCTTGCCGATCTGCTCAAACAGCTTGGCGCTGGTGTAGTGGGTTATATCGCGGTTGACGGTAAAGGTGCCATAGGCGCCCGAGCCTTTGGCGTGCACGCGGCGCTCAGGAATGTTCTCGCGGTTGAAATGTGCGAGCTTCTCGATCAGGTGGAAGTCGTCGAGCAACAGCGGGCCACGCGGGCCGGCGGAACGGGAGTTCTGGTTGTCGGCTACTGGTGCACCGCTGGCGGTGGTAAGAATCTTGCTCATGGGCTCTCCTTATCGGTCTTCAAGCGCCGGCTAATCGGCTTGGAGAGAGTATTGACGAGCAAGGTCACAGGGACAAATTCATTACATGACTTGTATCAATAGAAATTAACAATACAGGCAGACACAAAAAACCGGGCACTAGGCCCGGTTCTTTGTAGCAGACAGAACGTCTTACTCAGCAGCTTCTACAGCACCGCCGACCGGACGATCAACCAGCTCGACGTACGCCATAGGCGCGTTGTCGCCAGCGCGGAAACCGCACTTCAGGATGCGCAGGTAGCCGCCCTGACGGGTGGCGTAACGCTTGCCCAGGTCGTTGAACAGTTTGCCAACAGCGGACTTCGAACGGGTACGGTCGAAGGCCAGACGACGGTTAGCAACGCTGTCTTCCTTGGCCAGGGTGATCAGCGGCTCGGCAACGCGGCGCAGTTCCTTGGCTTTCGGCAGGGTGGTTTTGATCAGCTCGTGCTCGATCAGCGACACTGCCATGTTCTGGAACATAGCCTTGCGGTGAGAGCTGGTACGGCTCAGGTGACGTCCACTTTTACGATGACGCATGATTCATTCCTTACCAAACACTACGTTCGGTGATTACGACGATCAGGCGGTCGCCTTGTCGTCTTTCTTAAGACTTGCAGGCGGCCAGTTGTCGAGGCGCATGCCGAGAGACAGACCACGAGAGGCCAGGACGTCCTTGATTTCAGTCAGGGACTTCTTGCCCAGGTTAGGAGTCTTCAACAGCTCTACTTCGGTACGCTGAATCAGGTCGCCGATGTAGTAGATGTTCTCCGCCTTGAGGCAGTTGGCCGAACGTACAGTCAGTTCCAGGTCGTCAACCGGACGCAGCAGGATCGGATCGATCTCGTCTTCCTGCTCGACTACGACGGGCTCACTGTCACCTTTGAGGTCGACGAACGCGGCCAACTGCTGTTGCAGGATGGTCGCAGCGCGGCGGATAGCCTCTTCAGGATCCAGAGTACCGTTGGTTTCCAGATCAATGACCAGCTTGTCCAAGTTGGTACGCTGTTCAACACGGGCGTTTTCGACCACATAGGCGATACGACGCACCGGGCTGAACGAAGCGTCCAACTGCAGACGGCCAATGCTACGGCTTTCGTCTTCGTCGGTTTGACGGGAGTCAGCCGGCTCGTAACCGCGACCACGAGCTACAGTGAGCTTCATGTTCAGGGCGCCGTTCGACGCCAGGTTCGCGATTACGTGATCGGGGTTGACGATCTCGACATCGTGATCCAGCTGAATATCGGCAGCGGTAACCACCCCCGAACCCTTTTTCGACAAGGTCAGCGTAACTTCGTCACGACCGTGCAGTTTGATAGCCAGGCCTTTCAGGTTCAACAGGATTTCAATTACGTCTTCCTGTACACCTTCGATCGCGGAGTACTCGTGGAGTACGCCATCGATCTCGGCCTCGACTACTGCACAGCCAGGCATGGAGGACAACAGGATGCGGCGCAGCGCGTTGCCCAGGGTATGGCCGAAACCACGCTCGAGAGGCTCGAGCGTAATCTTGGCGCGGGTCGGACTGACTACCTGCACATCAATGTGGCGGGGAGTCAGGAACTCATTTACCGAAATCTGCATGGATGCACCTATTTTCTAGCCCTTACTTGGAGTAGAGCTCGACAATCAGGTTTTCGTTGATGTCGGCAGACAGGTCGCTGCGAGCTGGAACGTTCTTGAAAACGCCCGACTTTTTAGCAGCATCCACGTCAACCCACTCAACGCGGCCACGCTGGGCGCACAGTTCAAGGGCTTGAACAATGCGCAGCTGGGCCAGCGACTTCTCGCGGACCGCGACCACGTCACCCGGACGAACTTGGTAGGATGGAATGTTTACAGTCTTACCGTTGACGCTGATCGCTTTGTGCGAAACCAGCTGACGGGATTCGGAACGAGTCGAACCGAAGCCCATACGGTAGACGACGTTATCCAGACGGCACTCGAGCAGTTGCAGCAGGTTCTCACCGGTTGCGCCTTTTTTCGAGGCTGCAGCTTGGTAGTAACCGCGGAACTGACGCTCCAGAACACCGTAGATACGACGGACTTTTTGTTTCTCGCGCAGCTGGGTACCGTAGTCGGACTGACGGCCACGGCGCTGGCCGTGGATACCTGGGGCTGCTTCGATGTTGCACTTCGATTCCAGAGCGCGAACGCCGCTCTTCAGGAACAGATCGGTGCCTTCACGACGAGACAGTTTGCATTTTGGACCAATGTAACGTGCCATTCTTCTGTCTCCTGATTACACGCGACGCTTCTTCGGCGGACGGCACCCGTTATGCGGGATTGGCGTCACGTCGGTGATGCTGGCGATCTTGTAGCCGCAGCTGTTCAGTGCACGAACGGCGGATTCACGACCCGGACCTGGACCCTTGACGTTGACGTCGAGGTTCTTCAGGCCGTATTCCAGCGCAGCTTGACCAGCACGTTCAGCAGCAATCTGGGCTGCGAACGGAGTGGATTTGCGCGAACCACGGAAACCCGAACCACCGGAGGTCGCCCAGGACAAAGCATTGCCCTGACGGTCGGTGATGGTCACGATGGTGTTGTTGAAAGAAGCGTGGATGTGGGCGATGCCATCAACCACTGTCTTTTTGACTTTCTTACGAGGACGAGCAGCAGGTTTTGCCATGTCTATATTCCTGGGCGGTTACTTGCGGATCGGCTTACGCGGGCCCTTACGGGTGCGTGCGTTGGTCTTGGTGCGCTGACCGCGAACCGGCAGACCTTTACGATGACGCAGGCCGCGGTAGCAACCCAGGTCCATCAAGCGCTTGATCTTCATGTTGATGTCACGACGCAGGTCACCTTCAGTGGTGAACTTCGCAACTTCGCCACGCAGGGTTTCGATTTGCTCGTCGCTCAGATCCTTGATCTTAGCGGCTGGGTTTACACCAGCGTCTGCACAAATCTTCTGTGCAGTTGTGCGACCGACACCATAGATGTAGGTCAGCGAGATAACAGTATGCTTGTTATCTGGAATGTTGACGCCTGCAATACGGGCCATTCAGTGGGACTCCAATTGACAGCTACCTACGCCCCGGAAGCCAAGAAATAGGGCGCGAGATAATATCGCTGTAGAAACGAATAATCAACCCAGCAGCACACTAGCTGCTGGGTTTGAAGCGCAGATCACACTCAGCCTTGGCGCTGTTTGTGACGCGGTTCCGCGCTGCAGATCACTCGAACGACGCCTTCGCGACGGATGATCTTGCAGTTACGGCACAGCTTTTTCACCGATGCACGAACTTTCATTACCGACTCCTCGAACCTTAGGGGCGTATCAGCGCAGCAAACCGCTGCCGCCGTAGCCTTTCAGGTTGGCTTTCTTCATCAGGGATTCGTACTGGTGCGAAACGAGGTGCGATTGTACTTGGGACATGAAGTCCATCACAACCACTACCACAATCAGCAACGAGGTCCCGCCAAGGTAGAACGGCACATTTGCTGCCACCACCAGGAACTGGGGCAGAAGGCAGACGGCCATCATGTAAAGAGCACCGAACATGGTCAAACGAGTCAGAACGCCATCAATGTAGCGCGCAGACTGCTCACCAGGACGGATACCCGGAATAAAGGCACCGGACTTCTTCAGGTTTTCCGCTACGTCTTTCGGATTGAACATCAACGCTGTATAGAAGAAGCAGAAGAAAATGATCCCTGCACTAAACAGCAAAATGTTCAACGGCTGACCAGGAGCGATCGACTGCGAGATGTCCTGCAGCCAGCCCATACCTTCGGACTGACCGAACCAGGCACCCAGCGAAGCCGGGAACAGCAAAATGCTGCTCGCGAAAATGGCCGGGATAACCCCCGCCATGTTCACTTTCAGCGGCAAGTGGCTGGTCTGCGCAGCAAAGACCTTACGGCCCTGCTGACGCTTGGCGTAGTGAACGGCGATACGACGCTGACCACGCTCAATGAACACCACAAAACCGATAATCGCTACTGCCAGCAAACCGATTGCGACCAGGGCGAAAATGTTGATATCGCCTGTGCGTGCAGACTCGAAAGACTGCCCGATTGCTCTCGGAAGACCGGCAACGATACCTGCGAAGATCAACATCGAGATACCGTTGCCCACACCGCGCTCGGTGATCTGCTCGCCCAGCCACATCATGAACATCGCGCCTGCCACGAAAGTGGAGACGGCAACGACATGGAAGCCCAGGCCCGCAGAAAACGCCACGCCCTGGTTGGCCAGGCCAATGGACATGCCAATGGCTTGAACCAGTGCCAGGATAACGGTGCCGTAGCGGGTGTACTGGCTGATCTTGCGACGGCCAGCTTCACCTTCCTTCTTCAACTGCTCCAGTTGCGGGCTGACCGCCGTCATCAGCTGCATGATGATCGATGCCGAAATATACGGCATGATCCCCAGTGCAAAGATGCTCATGCGCTCAAGCGCGCCACCGGAAAACATGTTGAACAAGCTAAGAATGGTCCCCTCATTCTGCCGAAACAGATCCGCCAGACGGTCCGGATTGATGCCAGGAACCGGGATATGCGCACCTATCCGATAGACGATGATCGCCATGAACAGAAAGCGCAGACGAGCCCAGAGTTCCGACATCCCGCCCTTACCGAGCGAAGAGAGAGCACCTTGCTTAGCCATTTATTCCTCGAATTTGCCGCCAGCTGCTTCGATAGCCGCACGCGCACCCTTGGTGGCTGCGATGCCCTTGATGGTGACTGCGCGAGTAACTTCGCCAGACAGCATGATTTTCACACGCTGAATGTGCTGGTTGATCACGTTGGCATCCTTCAAGGATTGCACGGAGATCACGTCGCCTTCCACTTTGGCCAGCTCGGACAGACGCACTTCTGCGCGGTCCATGGCTTTCAGGGAAACGAAGCCGAATTTCGGCAGACGACGGTGCAGCGGCTGTTGACCGCCTTCGAAGCCCGGAGCGATCGAACCACCCGAACGGGAGGTCTGACCTTTGTGGCCACGGCCGCCGGTCTTACCCAGACCGCTACCGATACCACGACCCGGACGATGCTTTTCGCGACGGGAACCCGGCGCTGGACTCAGATCATTGAGTTTCATCGATTAACCCTCGACGCGCAGCATGTAGTAAGCCTTGTTGATCATCCCGCGATTCTCGGGAGTATCCAGGACTTCTACAGTGTGACCGATGCGACGCAGACCCAGGCCCTTAACACACAGTTTGTGGTTAGGCAGACGACCCGAGACGCTCTTGATCAGCGTTACTTTTACGGTTGCCATGATCAGAAGATCTCCTCGACGCTCTTGCCGCGCTTGGCAGCAATGGATTCAGGAGATTGCATGGCTTTCAGACCCTTGAAAGTGGCGTAAACCACGTTCACTGGGTTGGTCGAACCGTAGCACTTGGCCAGAACGTTCTGAACACCAGCAACTTCCAGGACAGCACGCATTGCGCCACCAGCGATGATACCGGTACCTTCGGAGGCAGGCTGCATGTAAACCTTCGAGGCGCCGTGGGCAGCCTTGGTGGCGTACTGCAGGGTGGTGCCCTTCAGGTCTACCTGGATCATGTTGCGGCGAGCAGCTTCCATGGCTTTCTGAATCGCAGCAGGTACTTCGCGCGATTTGCCACGGCCGAAGCCCACACGACCTTTACCATCACCAACCACGGTCAACGCGGTGAAGGTGAAGATACGGCCGCCTTTTACGGTCTTGGCAACGCGGTTAACCTGAACCAGCTTCTCGATGTAGCCTTCGTCGCGCTTTTGATCGTTATTTGCCATAACTTAGAACTCCAGCCCGCCTTCACGAGCAGCATCAGCCAGCGCTTTGACGCGGCCATGGTACTTGAAGCCGGAACGGTCAAAGGCAACTTGAGATACACCGGCGGCTTTCGCACGCTCAGCTACCAGCTTGCCAACCTTAGTGGCCGCGTCGATGTTGCCAGTGGCGCCATCACGCAGGTCTTTGTCCAAGGTCGAGGCGCTTGCCAGAACCTTGCTGCCGTCGGCCGAAATGACCTGGGCGTAGATGTGCTGCGAGGAGCGGAACACGCACAGGCGCACGACTTCGAGTTCGTGCATCTTGAGACGTGCTTTGCGAGCGCGACGCAGTCGAATAACTTTTTTGTCGGTCATTTACTAGGCCCTACTTCTTCTTGGCTTCTTTACGACGGACTACTTCGTCCGCGTAACGCACACCTTTGCCTTTGTAAGGCTCTGGCGGACGGAAGTCGCGGATTTCAGCGGCCACCTGACCTACCAGCTGCTTGTCGATACCCTTGATCAGGATGTCGGTCTGGCTAGGCGTTTCAGCGGTGATACCGGCTGGCAGTTCGTAGTCCACTGGGTGAGAGAAGCCCAGGGCCAGGTTCAGGACGGTGCCTTTAGCCTGTGCCTTGTAACCAACACCGACCAGCTGGAGCTTACGCTCGAAGCCTTGGCTTACGCCCTGGACCATGTTGTTAACCAGAGCGCGGGTGGTACCGGCCATGGCACGAGCTTGCTGGTCACCATTGCGAGCGACGAAACGCAGCTCACCAGACTCTTCGGTAACTTCAACAGACGAGTGAACGTTCAGTTCGAGAGTGCCCTTGGCACCCTTCACCGAAAGCTGCTGACCTGCGAATTTGACTTCGACACCGGACGGCAGCTTAACGGGGTTCTTAGCGACGCGAGACATGTCTATCCCCCCTTAGAACACTGTGCACAGAACTTCGCCGCCGACACCGGCAGCGCGCGCAGCGCGATCAGTCATCACACCTTTGTTGGTGGAGACAATAGACACGCCCAGACCGCCACGTACTTTCGGCAGATCGGTGACGGCCTTGTACTGGCGCAGGCCTGGACGGCTGGAGCGCTTCAGTTCCTCGATGACCGGACGGCCTTCGAAGTACTTCAGTTCGATCGACAGGGAAGGCTTGGCTTCACCAGTTACCTGGTAGCCAGCGATGTAACCTTCGTCCTTCAGAACTTTGGCAACCGCGACCTTCAGGGTAGAAGAAGGCATGCTTACGACGGACTTTTCAGCCATCTGGGCATTACGGATGCGAGTTAGCATGTCCGCTAACGGGTCCTGCATACTCATGGGCTAGATGCTCCTGATACAAGAATTATTAGCCTTGCGGCTATGACAACCACCTGAGCGGATTGGGTAAAAAACCCAGGCTCGGGTGAGCCGGTCATTCTAGACACAAGGCAGAAACGAAACAAGCCCCATATAGGGGCTTGTTTCTTGGCGAGGTCACCGGCGGTCGGAAGATTGCTCCCCTTCCACCGGGATCACACCGACAGCGATTACCAGGAGGCCTTGACCAGACCTGGTACGTCGCCGCGCATTGCAGCTTGACGCAGCATGTTACGGCCCAGGCCGAACTTACGGTATACACCGTGAGGACGACCGGTCAGGCGGCAACGGTTGCGCAGGCGCGAGGCGCTAGCGTCACGTGGCTGCTTCTGCAGAGCGACAACGGCAGCGAAACGCTCTTCTGGAGAGGCATTAACGTTGACGATGGTCGCTTTCAGCTCAGCACGCTTCTTAGCGAACTTGGCTACCGTCAGCTGACGCTTCAGCTCACGGTTTTTCATGCTCTTCTTGGCCATTTTCCTACTCCAATCAGTTGCGGAACGGGAACTTGAAAGCACGCAGCAGAGCGCGGCCTTCGTCGTCCGAACGAGCAGTGGTGGTCAGGGTGATGTCCAAACCGCGCAGAGCATCGATCTTGTCGTAATCGATTTCCGGGAAGATGATCTGCTCTTTCACGCCCATGCTGTAGTTGCCACGGCCATCGAAGGACTTGGCATTCAGGCCGCGGAAGTCGCGAACCCGAGGCAGGGAGATCGCCAGCAGGCGGTCCAGGAATTCGTACATCTTGTCGCTACGCAGGGTCACCTTGACACCGATCGGCCACCCTTCGCGGACTTTGAAGCCAGCGATGGATTTGCGAGCGAAAGTCACGACCGGCTTTTGACCGGTGATCTTTTCCAGGTCAGCTACTGCGTGCTCGATGACTTTCTTGTCGCCGATCGCTTCGCCCAGACCCATGTTCAGGGTGATTTTGGTAACGCGCGGAACTTCCATCACGTTCGACAGCTTAAGTTCTTCCTTAAGCTTAGGAGCGATTTCGTTCCGGTAAATCTCTTTCAGTCGTGCCATGGTCTTCTACCTAGCAGTGTTCAAGCATCAACCGCTTTTTGGGTCGACTTGAAGACACGAATTTTCTTACCGTCTTCTACTTTGAAACCAACGCGGTCAGCCTTGTTGGTTTCGCCGTTGAAGATGGCAACGTTGGAAGCGTGCAGAGGCGCTTCTTTCTCGACGATACCGCCCTGAACGCCCGCCATCGGGTTAGGCTTGGTATGACGCTTGACCAGGTTCACACCACCGATGACCAGACGGTCATCAGCGAGAACCTTCAGCACCTTACCGCGCTTACCTTTGTCTTTGCCGGCGATCACGATGATCTCGTCGTCACGACGAATCTTTTGCATGTCGGATCTCCTTACAGCACTTCAGGGGCGAGCGAGACGATCTTCATGAACTTCTCAGTACGAAGTTCACGGGTCACTGGCCCGAAGATGCGAGTGCCGATCGGCTCTTGCTTGTTGTTCAGCAGAACAGCAGCGTTGCCGTCGAAACGAATGATGGAACCGTCAGCGCGACGAACACCGTGACGGGTGCGCACGACAACAGCGGTCATCACTTGGCCTTTTTTGACCTTACCGCGCGGAATTGCTTCCTTGACAGTAACCTTGATGATGTCACCGATGCCGGCGTAACGACGGTGCGAGCCGCCGAGCACCTTGATGCACATGACGCGACGAGCGCCGCTGTTATCGGCCACATCGAGCATGGATTGAGTCTGAATCATAAAATTTCTCCGACCCCTAGCCCTTAGACTTCAACAGCGCGTTCGAGGACTTCAACCAGTGCCCAGGACTTGGTCTTGGCCAGCGGACGGGTTTCGGTAATCGAAACCTTGTCGCCGATCTTGCACTGGTTGGTTTCGTCGTGCGCGTGCAGCTTAGTCGAACGCTTAACGTATTTACCGTAGATCGGGTGCTTTACGCGACGCTCGATCAGAACGGTGATGGTCTTGTCCATTTTGTCGCTGACGACACGGCCAGTCAGCGTACGGACGGTTTTTTCAGCTTCAGCCATGATCACTTACCTGCCTGCTGGTTGAGCACAGTTTTCACGCGAGCGATGTCACGCTTAACTTGCGAGAGCAGGTGCGACTGCCCCAACTGGCCAGTTGCTTTCTGCATACGCAGATTGAACTGGTCACGCAGCAAGCCGAGCAGTTGCTCGTTCAGCTGCTGTGCCGATTTTTCACGAAGTTCATTCGCTTTCATCACATCACCGTCCGCTTAACAAAGGAGGTGGCGAGAGGCAGCTTTGCAGCAGCCAGGGCGAAAGCTTCGCGCGCCAGCTCTTCAGAAACACCCTCGATCTCGTACAGGACTTTGCCTGGCTGGATCTGGGCAACCCAGTATTCCACGGAGCCCTTACCTTTACCCATACGAACCTCGAGAGGCTTCTTGGAGATCGGCTTGTCCGGGAACACACGGATCCAGATCTTGCCGCCACGTTTAACGTGACGGGTCAGCGCACGACGTGCGGACTCGATCTGGCGAGCGGTGAGGCGACCGCGAGCAACAGCTTTCAGGGCGAATTCGCCGAAGCTGACTTTGCTACCGCGCAGTGCCAGACCACGGTTGTGGCCGGTCATCTGCTTGCGGAATTTTGTACGCTTTGGTTGCAACATTTGGCGTACCCCTTACTTAGCAGCTTTTTTACGAGGCGCTGGTGCTTGTGGTTTCAGTTCTTCTTGGCGACCACCAATAACTTCGCCTTTGAAGATCCAAACCTTCACACCGATCACACCGTAAGTGGTGTGAGCTTCGTAGGTGTTGTAGTCGATATCGGCACGCAGGGTGTGCAGAGGCACACGACCTTCGCGATACCACTCGGTACGAGCAATCTCGGCACCGCCGAGACGACCGCTCACCTGGATCTTGATGCCCTTGGCACCAATACGCATGGCGTTCTGTACGGCGCGCTTCATGGCGCGACGGAACATTACGCGGCGTTCCAGCTGCTGAGCTACGCTCTGCGCAACCAGCATAGCGTCGAGTTCCGGCTTGCGGATCTCTTCGATGTTGATGTGCACAGGCACACCCATCTGCTTGGTCAGGTCCTGACGCAGCTTCTCAACATCTTCACCTTTCTTGCCGATAACGATACCGGGACGAGCAGTGTGGATGGTGATGCGTGCAGTTTGAGCCGGACGATGAATATCGATACGGCTTACGGACGCGCTTTTTAGTTTGTCTTGGAGGTACTCACGCGTTTTCAGATCCTTCAAGAGGTAATCTGCGTAAGTAGCACCGTCTGCGTACCAGACGGAGGTGTGCTCCTTGACGATTCCCAGGCGAATGCCAGTGGGATGTACTTTCTGACCCATCTGATCGACTCCGTTACTTGTCCGCAACCTTGACAGTGATATGGCAAGACCGCTTGACGATGCGATCAGCACGGCCTTTGGCACGTGGCATGATACGCTTCAGCGAACGCCCTTCGTTGACGAAGACGGTGGAGACCTTCAGGTCATCAACGTCTGCGCCTTCGTTGTGTTCGGCGTTGGCTACGGCCGACTCGAGGACTTTCTTCATGATTTCAGCGGCTTTTTTGCTGCTGAAGGCCAACAGGTTGAGCGCTTCGCCCACCTTCTTCCCGCGGATCTGGTCGGCGACCAAGCGGGCTTTCTGGGCGGAGATGCGAGCGCCCGACAACTTAGCGGCTACTTCCATTTCCTTACCCCTTAACGCTTGGCTTTCTTGTCAGCCACGTGCCCGCGATAGGTGCGGGTACCGGCGAACTCGCCCAGTTTGTGGCCGACCATGTCTTCGTTCACGAGAACTGGAACATGCTGGCGACCGTTGTGAACCGCGATGGTCAGACCGACCATTTGTGGCAGGATCATCGAGCGACGCGACCAGGTTTTAACTGGCTTGCGATCGTTCTTCTCCACCGCCACTTCGACCTTCTTCAACAGGTGAAGATCGATAAAAGGACCTTTTTTCAGAGAACGTGGCACTGTCGTATCCCTCTAGTTACTTGCGACGACGGACGATCATGTTGTCGGTACGCTTATTACCACGGGTTTTAGCACCCTTGGTTGGGAAGCCCCATGGCGATACCGGATGACGACCACCGGAGGTACGACCTTCACCACCACCATGTGGGTGGTCAACCGGGTTCATGGCAACGCCACGAACGGTTGGGCGAACGCCGCGCCAGCGTTTGGCACCTGCTTTACCCAGCGAACGCAGGCTGTGCTCGGAGTTCGAGACTTCGCCCAGGGTCGCACGGCACTCAGCCAGTACTTTACGCATTTCACCGGAACGCAGACGCAGAGTCACGTATACGCCGTCACGAGCGATCAGCTGAGCCGAAGCACCAGCGGAACGAGCGATCTGAGCACCTTTACCCGGCTTCAGTTCGACGCCGTGAATGGTGCTACCTACTGGGATGTTGCGCAGCTGCAGGGAGTTACCGGCCTTGATTGGGGCCAGGGCACCTGCGATCAGCTGGTCGCCAGCGCTCACGCCTTTAGGGGCGATGATGTAGCGACGCTCACCGTCTGCGTAGCACAGCAGGGCGATGTGAGCAGTACGGTTTGGATCGTATTCGATACGCTCGACAGTGGCTGGGATGCCATCTTTGTCGTTGCGACGGAAGTCGACCAGACGGTAATGCTGCTTATGACCACCACCAACGTGACGAGTGGTAATACGGCCATTGTTGTTACGACCACCAGACTTCGATTTCTTCTCGAGCAGCGGTGCGTGAGGAGCGCCTTTGTGCAGCTCCTTGTTGACCACCTTGACCACGAAACGGCGGCCAGGGGAAGTCGGTTTGCATTTAACGATTGCCATGATGCACCCCTTCCTTACTCAGCACTGCTGCTGAAATCGAGATCTTGGCCTGGCTGAAGGGAGACGATCGCCTTCTTCCAGTCATTGCGCTTGCCCAGACCACGTGCGGTACGCTTGGTTTTACCCAGAACGTTAACAGTCGACACGTTTTCAACTTTTACGTTGAACAGGCCTTCGACAGCTTTCTTGATTTCCAGCTTGGTTGCATCGGTAGCAACCTTGAATACGAACTGGCCTTTTTTCTCAGCCAGAACGGTAGCCTTCTCGGAAACGTGCGGGCCAAGGAGGACTTTAAATACGCGTTCCTGGTTCATCCCAGCAGCTCCTCGAATTTCTTCACGGCCGAGACAGTGATCAACACTTTCTCGTATGCGATCAGACTGACCGGGTCGGAACCCTGTACGTCACGTACATCGACGTGCGGCAGGTTGCGAGCAGCCAGGTACAGGTTCTGATCAACAGCGTCGGAGACGATCAGTACGTCGCTCAGACCCATGCCGTTCAGCTTGTTCAGCAGATCTTTGGTTTTCGGTGCTTCAACAGCGAAGTCCTGAACCACGACCAGACGGTCGCTACGCACCAGCTCAGCGAGGATGGAGCGCAGAGCTGCGCGATACATCTTCTTGTTGAGCTTCTGCGAGTGATCTTGAGGGCGAGCTGCGAAGGTTACACCACCGCCACGCCAGATCGGACCACGAGTGGTACCAGCACGAGCACGGCCAGTACCCTTCTGACGCCATGGGCGCTTACCGCCACCAGCCACGTCGGAACGGGTCTTTTGCTGCTTGGTGCCCTGACGGCCGCCGGCCATGTAGGCCACGACTGCTTGGTGAACCAGCGTCTCGTTGAATTCGCCACCGAAAGTCAGTTCGGAAACTTCGATCGCCTGAGCGTCATTTACATTGAGTTGCATGTCAGTTTCCCCTTAACCGCGAGCCTTGACAGCTGGACGTACAACCACGTCGCCGCCAGTAGCGCCAGGAACGGCACCCTTGACGAGCAGCAGGTTGCGTTCAGCGTCTACGCGAACTACTTCCAGGGACTGAACAGTCACGCGCTCGGCGCCCATGTGACCGGACATTTTCTTGCCCTTGAACACACGACCAGGAGTCTGGCACTGGCCGATGGAACCAGGCACACGGTGCGACACGGAGTTACCGTGGGTGTTGTCCTGACCACGGAAGTTCCAGCGCTTGATGGTACCGGCGAAGCCTTTACCTTTGGACTGACCAGTAACGTCTACCAGCTGGCCTGCAGTGAAGAGTTCAGCTTTGATCAGATCGCCAGCCTGGAAATCGCCTTCTTCAAGACGGAACTCCCAAACACCGCGACCAGCGGCAACGTTAGCCTTGGCGAAGTGGCCTGCCTGAGCGGCAGTCACACGCGAAGCACGACGCTCGCCGACAGTGACTTGCACTGCACGGTAGCCATCGGTTTCCTCAGTTTTGAACTGGGTGACGCGATTCGGTTCGATCTCAATGACCGTGACCGGAATGGAGACACCTTCTTCGGTGAAAATGCGGGTCATACCGCATTTGCGACCGATTACACCAATAGTCATGTTGTAAACCTCATGAGTGTACGGGGCTTTCACCCGCTATGGCCGCCCATTTCAGAGCGTTACACGACTAGACCGAAGTCTTAGCCGAGGCTGATCTGAACTTCCACACCTGCCGCCAGATCAAGCTTCATCAGCGCGTCAACGGTTTTATCCGTTGGCTGGACGATGTCCAGAACACGCTTATGAGTGCGAATCTCGTACTGGTCACGCGCGTCTTTGTTGACGTGCGGGGAGACCAGAACGGTGAAACGCTCTTTGCGGGTAGGCAGTGGAATCGGACCACGCACTTGTGCACCAGTACGTTTCGCGGTTTCCACGATTTCCTGGGTGGATTGGTCGATCAGGCGATGGTCGAAAGCCTTCAACCTGATACGGATTTGCTGATTTTGCATTGGATTTCAGACTCCAGGCTGTTCCCAACGGACGCACTACGCCCGCTAAAAGGAGGCGTGATTCTATAGACGCCCCAATTTAGTGTCAACCCAATAAAAAAAGCCCCCGCTGAGCGGAGGCCTTTTTCAATCGGTCGAGTGATTACTCGATGATTTTGGCTACGACGCCGGCGCCGACGGTACGACCGCCTTCACGGATAGCGAAGCGCAGACCGTCTTCCATTGCGATGGTCTTGATCAGGGTAACAGTCATCTGAATGTTGTCACCTGGCATTACCATTTCAACGCCTTCCGGCAGTTCGCAGTTACCGGTCACGTCAGTGGTACGGAAGTAGAACTGAGGACGGTAGCCTTTGAAGAACGGAGTGTGACGACCGCCTTCTTCCTTCGACAGGACGTAGACTTCTGCGGTGAACTTGGTGTGCGGCTTGACCGAACCTGGCTTGACCAGAACCTGGCCACGCTCAACGTCGTCACGCTTGGTACCACGCAGCAGAACGCCGCAGTTCTCGCCAGCACGACCTTCGTCCAGCAGCTTGCGGAACATCTCAACACCGGTGCAGGTGGTGGTGGTGGTGTCACGCAGACCAACGATTTCCAGCGGATCCTGAACGCGGACGATACCACGCTCGATACGACCGGTAACAACGGTACCACGACCCGAGATCGAGAATACGTCTTCGATTGGCATCAGGAACGGCTTGTCGATAGCGCGCTCTGGCTCTGGGATGTAGCTGTCCAGAGTTTCAACCAGACGCTTGACAGCGGTGGTGCCCATTTCGTTGTCGTCTTTGCCTTCCAGCGCCATACGAGCCGAACCGATGATGATCGGAGTGTCGTCGCCTGGGAAGTCATAGGTGGACAGCAGGTCGCGAACTTCCATCTCGACCAGTTCCAGCAGCTCAGCGTCGTCTACCAGGTCAGCCTTGTTCAGGAAGACCACGATGTACGGAACGCCAACCTGACGGGACAGCAGGATGTGCTCACGGGTTTGTGGCATCGGACCATCGGCGGCCGAGCAAACCAGGATCGCGCCGTCCATCTGGGCAGCACCGGTGATCATGTTCTTCACATAGTCAGCGTGACCTGGGCAGTCAACGTGAGCGTAGTGACGAATGTTCGAGTTGTACTCGACGTGAGCGGTGTTGATGGTGATACCGCGCGCTTTTTCTTCCGGAGCCGAGTCGATCTTGTCGAACTCAACGACTGCCGAACCGAAAACTTCGGAGCAGACGCGAGTCAGAGCTGCGGTCAGAGTGGTCTTACCGTGGTCAACGTGGCCGATAGTGCCGACGTTAACGTGGGGAAGGGAACGATCAAA
>NZ_SSOI01000037.1:0-17750 GCF_029873175.1 Pseudomonas sp. BN505 | reverse complement strand
TTTGATCGTTCCCTTCCCCACGTTAACGTCGGCACTATCGGCCACGTTGACCACGGTAAGACCACTCTGACCGCAGCTCTGACTCGCGTCTGCTCCGAAGTTTTCGGTTCGGCAGTCGTTGAGTTCGACAAGATCGACTCGGCTCCGGAAGAAAAAGCGCGCGGTATCACCATCAACACCGCTCACGTCGAGTACAACTCGAACATTCGTCACTACGCTCACGTTGACTGCCCAGGTCACGCTGACTATGTGAAGAACATGATC
Organism: Pseudomonas sp. BN505; assembly: GCF_029873175.1. Lineage (NCBI taxonomy): Bacteria > Pseudomonadati > Pseudomonadota > Gammaproteobacteria > Pseudomonadales > Pseudomonadaceae > Pseudomonas > Pseudomonas sp. BN505. The sequence continues at coordinate 17,486 of NZ_SSOI01000037.1, read as the reverse complement.
ACCGGTGCTGCCCAGATGGACGGCGCGATCCTGGTTTGCTCGGCCGCCGATGGTCCGATGCCACAAACCCGTGAGCACATCCTGCTGTCCCGTCAGGTTGGCGTTCCGTACATCGTGGTCTTCCTGAACAAGGCTGACCTGGTAGACGACGCTGAGCTGCTGGAACTGGTCGAGATGGAAGTTCGCGACCTGCTGTCCACCTATGACTTCCCAGGCGACGACACTCCGATCATCATCGGTTCGGCTCGTATGGCGCTGGAAGGCAAAGACGACAACGAAATGGGCACCACCGCTGTCAAGCGTCTGGTTGAAACTCTGGACAGCTACATCCCAGAGCCAGAGCGCGCTATCGACAAGCCGTTCCTGATGCCAATCGAAGACGTATTCTCGATCTCGGGTCGTGGTACCGTTGTTACCGGTCGTATCGAGCGTGGTATCGTCCGCGTTCAGGATCCGCTGGAAATCGTTGGTCTGCGTGACACCACCACCACCACCTGCACCGGTGTTGAGATGTTCCGCAAGCTGCTGGACGAAGGTCGTGCTGGCGAGAACTGCGGCGTTCTGCTGCGTGGTACCAAGCGTGACGACGTTGAGCGTGGCCAGGTTCTGGTCAAGCCAGGTTCGGTCAAGCCGCACACCAAGTTCACCGCAGAAGTCTACGTCCTGTCGAAGGAAGAAGGCGGTCGTCACACTCCGTTCTTCAAAGGCTACCGTCCTCAGTTCTACTTCCGTACCACTGACGTGACCGGTAACTGCGAACTGCCGGAAGGCGTTGAAATGGTAATGCCAGGTGACAACATTCAGATGACTGTTACCCTGATCAAGACCATCGCAATGGAAGACGGTCTGCGCTTCGCTATCCGTGAAGGCGGTCGTACCGTCGGCGCCGGCGTCGTAGCAAAAATTATTGAATAAGTAGTTGATTTACTTGATCAGGCCGGTATAATGGCCGGCCTGATACAGCGTTACAGGTCAGTAGCTCAATTGGCAGAGCGACGGTCTCCAAAACCGTAGGTTGGGGGTTCGATTCCCTCCTGACCTGCCATTTCACTTCGGTGTGATGGCTTTCTTCTTACAGGATCCTCCTAGATGACTCCCAAAACTGAAGCCCAAGAATCGCGTTTTGATCTATTCAAGTGGCTGGCTGTAGTTGCTTTGGTGGTTGTAGCTGTTGTGGGTAATCAATATTACTCCGCGTCTCCGATCCTGTATCGCGTCCTTGCACTTCTCGTCCTGGCTGCTGTCGCGGGCTTTGTAGCTCTGCAGACTGCGAAGGGCAAGTCGTTCTTTACGCTGGCGAAGGAAGCTCGTACCGAAATCCGTAAAGTCGTGTGGCCGACCCGCCAGGAAACCACCCAGACCACGCTGATTGTCGTGGCTGTCGTGCTGGTTATGGCACTGCTGTTGTGGGGTCTTGATTCCCTGCTCGGCTGGGCGGTCTCCCTGATCGTTGGCTAAAGGTGTCCCGTGGCTAAGCGTTGGTATGTTGTGCATGCTTACTCGGGTTACGAGAAGCATGTAATGCGCTCCCTGATCGAGCGCGTCAAGCTGGCTGGCATGGAAGACGGTTTCGGCGAGATCTTGGTTCCGACCGAAGAAGTCGTTGAAATGCGCAACGGCCAGAAGCGCAAGAGTGAGCGTAAATTCTTCCCTGGCTATGTGCTGGTCCAGATGGAGATGAACGAAGGGACTTGGCACTTGGTCAAGGATACCCCTCGCGTGATGGGCTTTATTGGCGGTACCGCAGATAAGCCTGCACCGATCACCGACAAAGAAGCTGAGGCTATCCTTCGTCGCGTTGCCGACGGCAGCGACAAGCCGAAGCCCAAGACGCTGTTCGAGCCGGGTGAAGTGGTTCGTGTCATTGACGGTCCGTTCGCTGACTTCAATGGTAGTGTCGAAGAAGTTAACTACGAAAAGAGTCGCCTCCAGGTGGCGGTGCTCATTTTCGGTCGCTCTACTCCGGTGGAGCTCGAGTTCAGCCAGGTCGAAAAGGTCTAGGCGGACGAAGCATCCCAAACCCCGCAGCCCTGTGTGTTGCGGGGTTTTGTCGTCACTGGGATAAAACGCAAGTCATCCGGGGAGCCATCAGGCGTTCGTACCCGATTTTGGAGTAGCTCATGGCTAAGAAGATTCAGGCTTACATCAAGCTGCAAGTTAAGGCCGGCCAGGCCAACCCAAGCCCACCCGTTGGTCCAGCACTGGGCCAACACGGTGTGAACATCATGGAATTCTGCAAGGCCTTCAACGCCCGTACTCAGGGTCAAGAAGCCGGCCTGCCGACTCCTGTGATCATCACTGTCTACAGCGACCGTAGCTTCACCTTCGAGACCAAGAGCACCCCTGCCTCGGTTCTGCTGAAGAAAGCTGCTGGCCTGACCAGTGGTTCGGCTCGTCCGAACACCGTTAAAGTCGGTACCGTTACCCGCGCTCAGCTGGAAGACATCGCCAAGGCAAAACAGGCTGATCTGACCGCTGCTGACCTGGACGCTGCTGTACGCACCATCGCTGGCTCTGCCCGCAGCATGGGCCTGAACGTGGAGGGTGTGTAATGGCTAAGCTGACCAAACGCCAAAAGGCAATCGCCGAGAAAATCGAAGCAGGCAAGTCCTACAACTTCGAAGAAGCGGCAACTCTGCTGGCCTCGCTGCCTGCTGCCAAGTTCGTCGAGTCCTACGACATCGCCGTTAACCTCGGTGTTGACCCGCGTAAATCCGACCAGGTCGTTCGTAGCGCTACTGTGCTGCCACACGGCACTGGCAAGACCGTTCGCGTTGCCGTCTTCACCCAGGGTCCAGCTGCTGAAGCCGCTCTGGCTGCCGGCGCTGACCGCGTAGGTATGGACGATCTGGCTGCCGAAATGAAAGCCGGCGACCTGAACTATGACGTAGTCATCGCATCGCCTGATGCCATGCGCGTTGTAGGTCAGCTGGGTCAGGTTCTGGGTCCTCGCGGCCTGATGCCTAACCCGAAAGTTGGTACCGTTAGCCCAGACGTAGCCACTGCCGTGAAAAACGCCAAGGCTGGTCAGGTTCGCTACCGTACCGACAAAAACGGTATCATCCACACCTCCGTTGGCAAGGTCGGCTTCGAAGCTGGCAAGCTGAAGGAAAACGTTGAAGCCCTGATCGCTGATCTGAAGCGTATCAAGCCTGCTTCCTCGAAAGGTATCTACGTCAAGCGCGTTACCCTGAGCACCACCATGGGCCCAGGTCTGGTCATCGATCAGAGCTCGCTGAACGTGTAAGAACATGGCGGTGCGACTCGTCGCGCCGCCAGCAAAAATTGGGGTCCCTGCCTGGCGGGGGCTATCCAAGACCGTAGGTGGCGCAAGCCTTAAAACACCAGCCCACGCAGATGGTGCTCCCGATTCGTTACCGAATCAGACACCAAAACGACATCCGGCTTCGGCCAGATGAAACGGTAAAAACCAGGAGTAAACCCGTGGCAATTAAACTCGAAGACAAGAAGGCCATCGTCGCTGAAGTCAACGAGGCTGCCAAAGTCGCTCTGTCCGCTGTTGTGGCTGATGCCCGTGGTGTGACTGTAGGCGCAATGACCGGACTCCGTAAAGAGGCCCGCGAGGCTGGCGTTTACGTGCGTGTCGTACGTAACACCCTGCTCAAGCGCGCTGTTGAAGGCACCGAATTTTCGATCCTCAGCGACGCGTTCAAAGGCCCGACCCTGATTGCTTTCTCCAACGAACACCCGGGCGCTGCTGCTCGTCTGTTCAAAGAGTTCGCCAAGGGTCAGGACAAGTTCGAGATCAAGGCAGCTGCGTTTGACGGCAATTTCATTGCAGCGAACCAGATCGACGTGTTGGCTACCCTGCCGACCCGCGACGAAGCTATTGCACGACTGATGAGCGTTATTCAAGGCGCCACCAGCAAGCTGGCTCGTACTCTGGCAGCCATTCGCGACCAGAAAGAAGCTACCGCTGCCTAAGGCACGCGAACTCTTTCAAAATCATTTGTTTAATTTGATGGCTGCGTAGGCCTTCACCCCAATACAGGATTTAAGTCATGTCCCTGACTAACGAGCAAATCATCGAAGCAATCGGCCAGAAAACCGTTCTGGAAGTTGTTGAGCTGATCAAAGCAATGGAAGAAACCTTCGGCGTGACCGCTGCTGTTGCCGCTGCTGGCCCAGCTGCTGCTGCCGCTGTTGTTGAAGAGCAGACCGAGTTCAACGTTGTTCTGGTTGAAGCCGGCGAGAAGAAAGTGAACGTGATTAAAGCCGTTCGCGAGCTGACCGGTCTGGGCCTGAAAGAAGCCAAAGAGAAAGTCGATGGCGCTCCTCAGGTTGTAGCTGAAGGCGTTTCGAAAGAAGCCGCTGAAGACGCTAAGAAGAAGCTGGAAGAAGCAGGCGCTAAAGTCGAGCTGAAGTAATCTCGACTTTGCGATGCCAGCCTGAGCGTTGAGCACAAGGCTGATGGCTGGTGGCTTATGCCACCGGCCTTTTTCCGTTATTGGCGGTCGGTCAAGCCGGCCCCGATAACAAGCTGCAAGACACCCACGTGGGTGGCGCAAACCAAGGGGTTTGCACGATTTTCTGGCTGCTCCCGCCGGGAGAAGCCAAACAAGCAGGTGACCAAGCTGGGGAACGCTGATGGCTTACTCATACACTGAGAAAAAACGTATCCGCAAGGACTTTAGCAAGTTGCCGGACGTCATGGATGTGCCTTACCTCCTGGCCATCCAGCTGGATTCGTATCGCGAATTCCTGCAAGCGGGAGCATCCAAGGATCAGTTCCGCGACGTCGGCCTGCACGCGGCCTTCAAATCGGTATTCCCGATCATCAGCTACTCCGGCAATGCTGCCCTGGAGTACGTAGGCTATCGCCTGGGCGAGCCTGCCTTCGATGTTAAGGAATGTGTCCTGCGTGGCGTGACCTTCGCGGTCCCACTGCGGGTCAAGGTGCGCCTGATCATCTTCGACAAGGAATCGTCGAACAAAGCGATCAAGGACATCAAAGAGCAAGAAGTCTACATGGGTGAAATCCCCCTGATGACTGAGAACGGTACCTTCGTTATCAACGGTACCGAGCGTGTGATCGTTTCCCAGCTGCACCGTTCGCCTGGTGTGTTCTTCGACCACGACCGTGGCAAGACTCACAGCTCCGGCAAGCTGCTGTACTCCGCTCGCATCATCCCTTACCGCGGTTCGTGGCTGGACTTCGAGTTCGACCCGAAAGACTGCGTGTTCGTGCGTATCGACCGTCGCCGCAAACTGCCGGCGTCGGTGCTGCTGCGCGCCCTGGGTTACAGCACTGAAGAAGTGCTCAACACCTTCTACACCACCAACGTGTTCCACATTTCCGGCGAAAAACTCAGCCTGGAACTGGTACCGCAGCGTCTGCGTGGTGAAGTTGCAGTCATGGACATCCATGACGAAACCGGCAAAGTCATCGTTGAGCAGGGCCGCCGTATTACTGCGCGCCACATCAATCAGCTCGAGAAGGCCGGCGTCAAGCAGCTGGACGTTCCAATGGAATACGTCCTGGGTCGCACCACTGCCAAGGCCATCGTGCACCCGGCCACTGGCGAGATCCTGGCCGAGTGCAATACCGAGCTGACCACCGATCTGCTGATCAAAGTCGCCAAGGCACAGGTCGTCCGTATCGAGACCCTGTACACCAACGACATCGATTGCGGTCCGTTCATCTCCGACACCCTGAAGATCGACACCACCAGCAACCAGCTGGAAGCTCTGGTCGAGATCTATCGCATGATGCGTCCAGGCGAGCCGCCGACCAAGGATGCTGCCGAGACCCTGTTCAACAACCTGTTCTTCAGCGCCGAGCGTTACGACCTGTCCGCAGTTGGCCGCATGAAGTTCAACCGTCGTATCGGTCGTACCGAGATCGAAGGTTCGGGCGTGCTGAGCAAGGAAGACATCGTCGAGGTCCTCAAGACCCTGGTCGATATCCGTAACGGCAAAGGCATCGTCGACGACATCGACCACCTGGGTAACCGTCGCGTTCGTTGCGTCGGCGAGATGGCCGAAAACCAGTTCCGCGTTGGCCTGGTGCGTGTAGAGCGCGCGGTCAAGGAACGTCTGTCGATGGCGGAAAGCGAAGGCTTGATGCCGCAAGACCTGATCAACGCCAAGCCGGTTGCGGCGGCGGTGAAAGAGTTCTTCGGTTCCAGCCAGCTGTCCCAGTTCATGGACCAGAACAACCCGCTCTCCGAGATCACCCACAAGCGCCGCGTCTCTGCACTCGGCCCGGGCGGTCTGACCCGTGAGCGTGCTGGCTTCGAAGTCCGTGACGTACACCCGACCCACTACGGCCGTGTGTGCCCGATCGAGACCCCTGAAGGTCCGAACATCGGTCTGATCAACTCCCTGGCAGCCTATGCCCGCACCAACCAGTACGGCTTCCTGGAAAGCCCGTACCGCGTGGTGAAGGAAGGCGTTGTCAGCGACGACATCGTGTTCCTGTCGGCAATCGAAGAAGCGGACCACGTCATCGCCCAGGCTTCGGCCGCGATGAACGACAAGAAGCAACTGATCGATGAGCTGGTAGCTGTTCGTCACCTGAACGAATTCACCGTCAAGGCGCCGGAAGACGTCACCCTGATGGACGTTTCGCCGAAGCAGGTTGTTTCTGTTGCTGCGTCGCTGATTCCGTTCCTCGAGCACGACGACGCCAACCGTGCGTTGATGGGTTCGAACATGCAGCGTCAGGCTGTACCGACACTGCGTGCCGACAAGCCGCTGGTAGGTACCGGCATGGAGCGCAACGTTGCCCGTGACTCCGGTGTCTGCGTGGTTGCTCGCCGTGGTGGCGTGATCGACTCGGTCGACGCCAGCCGTATCGTTGTTCGCGTTAATGACGACGAAGTGGAAACCGGCGAAGCAGGTGTAGATATCTACAACCTGACCAAGTACACCCGTTCGAACCAGAACACCTGCATCAACCAGCGTCCGCTGGTGAGCAAGGGTGACAAGGTTCAGCGTAGCGACATCATGGCCGACGGCCCGTCCACCGACATGGGTGAACTGGCGCTGGGTCAGAACATGCGCATCGCGTTCATGGCATGGAACGGCTTCAACTTCGAAGACTCCATCTGTCTGTCCGAGCGTGTGGTTCAGGAAGATCGCTTCACCACCATCCACATTCAGGAACTGACCTGTGTGGCGCGTGACACCAAGCTTGGCCCAGAGGAAATCACTGCGGACATCCCGAACGTGGGTGAAGCTGCACTGAACAAACTGGACGAAGCCGGTATCGTTTACGTGGGTGCTGAAGTCGGCGCTGGCGACATCCTGGTTGGCAAGGTCACGCCAAAAGGCGAAACCCAGCTGACTCCGGAAGAAAAACTGCTGCGTGCAATCTTCGGTGAGAAGGCCAGTGACGTTAAAGACACCTCCCTGCGCGTGCCAACCGGCACCAAGGGTACCGTCATTGACGTGCAGGTCTTCACCCGTGATGGCGTCGAGCGCGACAGCCGCGCCCTGGCCATCGAGAAGATGCAGCTGGACGAGATCCGCAAGGACCTCAACGAAGAGTTCCGCATCGTCGAAGGCGCAACCTTCGAACGTCTGCGTTCTGCTCTGAACGGCCAGGTGGTCGACGGTGGCGCGGGCCTGAAGAAAGGCACCGTGGTCACCGACGAAGTGCTGGACGGTCTGGAGCACGGCCAGTGGTTCAAACTGCGCATGGCTGAAGATGCACTGAATGAGCAGCTGGAAAAGGCTCAGCAGTACATCGTCGACCGTCGCCGTCTGCTGGACGACAAGTTTGAAGACAAGAAGCGCAAGCTGCAGCAGGGCGATGACCTGGCACCTGGCGTACTGAAGATCGTCAAGGTCTACCTGGCCATCCGCCGTCGCATCCAGCCGGGTGACAAGATGGCTGGTCGTCACGGTAACAAGGGTGTTGTCTCGGTAATCATGCCGGTTGAAGACATGCCGCACGATGCCAACGGTACTCCGGTCGACGTCGTACTGAACCCGCTGGGCGTACCTTCGCGTATGAACGTTGGTCAGATCCTTGAAACCCACCTGGGCCTCGCGGCCAAGGGCCTGGGCGAGAAGATCGACCGCATGATCGAAGAGCAACGCAAAGCCGCTGAGCTGCGCGTATTCCTGACCGAGGTCTACAACGAGATCGGTGGTCGTCAGGAAAACCTCGCCGAGTTCACCGACGAAGAGATCCTGGCCCTGGCCCACAACCTGAAGAAAGGCGTGCCAATGGCTACCCCGGTCTTCGATGGTGCCAAGGAAAGCGAGATCAAGGCCATGCTGAAGCTGGCCGATCTGCCAGAGAGCGGCCAGATGGTGCTGTTCGATGGCCGTACCGGCAACAAGTTCGAGCGTCCAGTGACCGTTGGTTACATGTACATGCTCAAGCTGAACCACTTGGTGGACGACAAGATGCACGCGCGTTCCACTGGTTCCTACAGCCTGGTTACCCAGCAGCCGCTGGGTGGTAAGGCGCAGTTCGGTGGTCAGCGTTTCGGGGAGATGGAAGTGTGGGCGCTGGAAGCATACGGCGCGGCATACACCCTGCAAGAAATGCTCACAGTGAAGTCGGACGACGTGAACGGCCGTACCAAGATGTACAAGAACATCGTGGATGGCGATCACCGTATGGAGCCGGGCATGCCCGAGTCCTTCAACGTGTTGATCAAAGAGATCCGTTCGCTCGGTATCGATATCGATCTGGAAACCGAATAACACGTGACGCGAAGGGGAGTGGGGCAGGTATTGCCCGCTCCCTGCTCCGCCAGGAGGAAAGGCCTTGAAAGACCTACTGAATTTGCTGAAAAACCAGGGTCAAGTCGAAGAGTTCGACGCCATCCGTATCGGGCTGGCGTCACCTGAGATGATCCGTTCGTGGTCGTTCGGTGAAGTTAAGAAGCCGGAAACCATCAACTACCGTACGTTCAAACCTGAGCGTGACGGCCTGTTCTGCGCCAAGATCTTTGGCCCAGTCAAGGACTACGAGTGCCTGTGCGGCAAGTACAAGCGCCTCAAGCACCGCGGCGTAATCTGCGAGAAGTGCGGCGTTGAAGTTGCCCTGGCCAAGGTTCGTCGTGAGCGCATGGCGCACATCGAACTGGCCTCGCCGGTTGCCCACATCTGGTTCCTGAAGTCGCTGCCGTCCCGTATCGGCCTGCTGATGGACATGACCCTGCGTGATATCGAGCGGGTTCTCTACTTCGAGAGCTACGTCGTTATCGACCCGGGCATGACCACCCTTGAAAAGGGTCAGCTGCTGAACGACGAGCAGTACTTCGAAGCGCTGGAAGAGTTCGGTGACGACTTCGACGCCCGCATGGGTGCCGAGGCTGTCCGCGAGCTGCTGCACGCTATCGACCTGGAGCACGAGATCGGTCGCCTGCGTGAAGAGATTCCGCAGACCAACTCGGAAACCAAAATCAAGAAGCTGTCCAAGCGCCTGAAGCTGATGGAAGCTTTCCAGGGCTCGGGCAACCTGCCTGAGTGGATGGTCCTGACCGTACTGCCAGTACTGCCGCCGGACCTGCGTCCGCTGGTACCGCTGGATGGCGGCCGCTTCGCGACCTCCGACCTGAACGACCTGTATCGTCGGGTGATCAACCGTAACAACCGTCTGAAGCGCCTGCTCGATCTGTCCGCGCCGGACATCATCGTGCGCAACGAAAAGCGCATGCTGCAGGAAGCGGTCGACGCCCTGCTGGACAACGGCCGTCGCGGTCGCGCCATCACCGGCTCGAACAAGCGTCCGCTGAAGTCCCTGGCCGACATGATCAAAGGTAAGCAAGGTCGCTTCCGTCAGAACTTGCTCGGTAAGCGTGTTGACTACTCTGGTCGTTCGGTAATTACCGTAGGCCCGACCCTGCGTCTGCACCAGTGCGGTCTGCCGAAGAAGATGGCCCTCGAGCTGTTCAAGCCGTTCATTTTCGGCAAGCTGGAAATGCGTGGTCTGGCGACCACCATCAAAGCTGCCAAGAAGATGGTCGAGCGCGAGCTGCCAGAGGTGTGGGACGTTCTCGCTGAAGTGATTCGCGAACACCCCGTACTGCTCAACCGTGCACCGACCCTTCACCGTCTGGGTATCCAGGCGTTCGAGCCTGTGCTCATCGAAGGTAAGGCGATTCAGCTTCACCCGCTGGTCTGTGCCGCGTACAACGCCGACTTCGACGGTGACCAGATGGCCGTTCACGTGCCGCTGACCCTGGAAGCCCAGCTCGAAGCGCGCGCGCTGATGATGTCGACCAACAACATTCTGTCGCCAGCCAACGGTGAGCCAATCATCGTTCCGTCGCAGGACGTTGTACTGGGTCTGTACTACATGACCCGTGAAGCCATCAACGCCAAGGGCGAGGGTCGCGTATTCGCCGACCTGCAGGAAGTCGACCGCGTATTCCGCGCCGGCGAAGCTGCCCTGCACGCGAAAATCAAGGTCCGTATCAACGAGACCGTGAATGACCGTGATGGCAGCTCGACCAAGAACACCCGTATCGTCGACACCACCGTCGGCCGTGCGCTGCTGTTCCAGGTTGTGCCAGCAGGCCTGCCGTACGATGTCGTCAACCAGCCGATGAAGAAAAAGGCGATCTCCAAGCTGATCAACCAGTGCTACCGCGTGGTTGGTCTGAAAGAGACCGTTATCTTCGCCGACCAGCTGATGTACACCGGTTTCGCATACTCCACCATCTCTGGCGTGTCCATTGGTGTGAACGACTTTGTCATCCCGGATGAGAAAGCGCGCATCATCAACAGCGCTACCGATGAAGTGAAGGAAATCGAGAGCCAGTACGCCTCCGGCCTGGTAACCCAGGGCGAGAAGTACAACAAGGTCATCGACTTGTGGTCGAAGGCGAACGACGAAGTGTCCAAGGCGATGATGGCCAACCTCTCGAAAGAGAAAGTCATCGACCGCGAAGGCAAAGAAGTCGAGCAAGAGTCCTTCAACTCGATGTACATGATGGCTGACTCCGGTGCGCGGGGTTCCGCTGCCCAGATCCGTCAGCTGGCCGGTATGCGTGGCCTGATGGCCAAGCCGGACGGCTCGATCATCGAGACGCCGATCACCGCGAACTTCCGTGAAGGTCTGAGCGTACTTCAGTACTTCATCTCGACTCACGGTGCTCGTAAAGGTCTGGCGGATACCGCCTTGAAGACTGCGAACTCCGGTTACCTGACCCGTCGTCTGGTAGACGTTGCGCAAGACCTGGTTGTGACCGAGATCGACTGCGGTACCGACCAGGGCTTGCTGATGACTCCGCACATTGAAGGCGGTGACGTTGTAGAGCCGTTGGGTGAGCGTGTACTGGGCCGTGTCATCGCCCGTGACGTGTTCAAGCCAGGCACCGAGGACGTCATCGTTCCTGCCGGTACCCTGGTAGACGAGCAGTGGGTCGAGTTCATCGAGCTGAACAGCATCGACGAAGTTATCGTGCGTTCGCCGATCAACTGCGAAACCCGCTTCGGTATCTGCGCCAAGTGCTACGGTCGTGACCTGGCGCGTGGTCACCAGGTGAACATTGGTGAAGCTGTCGGCGTTATCGCTGCACAGTCGATCGGTGAGCCAGGTACCCAGCTGACCATGCGTACGTTCCACATCGGTGGTGCTGCAAGCCGTACTTCGGCTGCCGACAGCGTCCAGGTGAAGAACGGCGGTATGGTACGTCTGCACAACCTGAAGCATGTCGTGCGCGCCGATGGCAACCTGGTTGCTGTTTCGCGTTCCGGTGAGCTGGCCATTGCCGACGAATTCGGTCGTGAGCGTGAGCGTTACAAGCTGCCTTACGGTGCGGTGATTTCGGTCAAGGAAGGTGAAAAGGTCGAAGCTGGCGCTATCGTCGCCAAGTGGGACCCGCACACCCACCCGATCGTTACCGAGCTGAAAGGTACCGTGACCTTCGTGGGCATGGAAGAAAACATCACCATCAAGCGTCAGACAGACGAACTGACCGGCCTGACCAACATTGAAGTACTGGACGTCAAGGATCGCCCTGCCGCAGGCAAGGAAATCCGTCCGGCAATCAAGATGGTCGACGCCAATGGCAAGGACCTGTACCTGCCAGGTACTGACGTACCGGCGCAGTACTTCCTGCCGGCCAACGCCTTGGTGGGTGTTGCTGACGGTGCTCAGATCGGTGTTGGTGACGTTATTGCGCGTATCCCGCAAGAAACGTCGAAGACCCGTGACATCACCGGTGGTCTGCCACGCGTAGCTGACTTGTTCGAAGCGCGTCGTCCGAAAGAAGCCTCGATTCTGGCTGAAGTCAGCGGTACCATCGCGTTCGGTAAAGAGACCAAGGGCAAGCGTCGTCTGGTCATCACTCCGACCGACGGTAGCGATCCGTACGAAGAGCTGATTCCGAAGTGGCGCCACCTGAACGTCTTCGAAGGCGAACAGGTAAACCGCGGCGAAGTTATCTCCGACGGCCCGAGCGATCCGCACGACATCCTGCGTCTGCTGGGTGTGAGCGCGCTGGCGAAGTACATCGTCAACGAGATCCAGGACGTTTACCGTCTGCAAGGCGTTAAGATCAACGACAAGCACATCGAGACCATCCTGCGTCAGATGCTGCGCAAGGTCGAGATCTCGGAGTCGGGCGATTCCAGCTTCATCAAGGGCGACCAGATGGAACTGACTCACGTACTGGTCGAGAACGAGCGTCTCGCCGGCGAAGACAAGTTCATCTCGAAGTTCACTCGCGTGCTGCTGGGTATCACCAAGGCGTCGCTGTCGACCGAGTCGTTCATTTCCGCGGCTTCCTTCCAGGAAACTACCCGCGTACTGACCGAAGCGGCGGTAACCGGCAAGCGCGACTACCTGCGCGGCCTGAAAGAGAACGTCGTCGTGGGTCGTCTGATCCCGGCGGGTACTGGTCTGGCCTACCACAGCGAGCGCAAGCGTCGCCGTGAAGCCGACAAACCGCTGCGTGTAAGCGCCAGTGAGGTGGAAGCCGCACTGACCGAAGCGCTGAACTCCAGCGGTAACTAAGTACAGGGCAGGGCCCCGGCAAGCCTCGCTCGGCCATCGGTGACATGAATTGTTGCCGATGATCGGGCGAGGAGGGCCGGGGCCTTGTCTTGACTGGGTGCAAGATCCTCCGTAGACTTTTGTACCCTTAAATTTGGTGAGGCTCCGTCTCGCCAATTTTTGGCTTTCTTGCAAGACAATAGAGTCGCAAGACAATCAGTGGAGCTAGTAGATGGCAACTATCAACCAGCTGGTACGTCAGCCGCGTAAGCGTTCGGTCGAGAAATCCGACGTTCCTGCGCTGCAGAACTGCCCGCAACGTCGTGGCGTGTGCACCCGTGTGTACACCACCACGCCGAAAAAACCTAACTCGGCACTGCGTAAAGTATGCCGTGTGCGTCTGACCAACGGTTTCGAGGTTTCCTCGTACATCGGCGGTGAAGGCCACAACCTGCAAGAGCACAGCGTCGTCCTGATCCGTGGCGGCCGTGTAAAAGACTTGCCAGGTGTTCGTTACCACACCGTTCGCGGCTCTCTGGATACTTCGGGCGTTAAAGGCCGTAACCAGGGTCGTTCGAAGTACGGTACCAAGCGTCCGAAGTAATCGGCCGTTTGCACACATCCATTTTTTTGAGTCGATAAGAGTAAGGTCGGGCAGGGGTCGTAGACCCACGTCCCGGGCTAACCTGAAGACCGTTTGAGGGCTTATCATGCCAAGACGTCGTGTAGCAGCAAAACGTGAGATTCTGGACGATCCTAAATACGGATCCCAAATCCTCGCCAAGTTCATGAACCACGTGATGGAAAGCGGCAAGAAGGCCGTGGCCGAGCGCATCGTTTACGGTGCGCTGGACAAGGTCAAAGAGCGCAAGAACAGCGACCCCCTGGAAATCTTCGAGAAAGCTCTCGACGCCATCGCTCCGCTGGTCGAAGTAAAGTCCCGTCGTGTCGGCGGTGCCACTTACCAGGTTCCGGTTGAAGTTCGTCCATCCCGTCGTAATGCTCTGGCAATGCGCTGGCTCGTAGACTACGCCCGCAAGCGTGGCGAGAAGTCGATGGCTCTGCGCCTGGCTGGCGAGCTGCTGGATGCCGCTGAAGGCAAAGGTGCTGCAGTCAAGAAGCGTGAAGACGTTCACCGTATGGCTGAAGCCAACAAAGCGTTCTCGCACTACCGCTTCTAATTCAGGCATCAATCATTCTGCGAGGGCTTTATGGCTCGTACTACAGCAATTAACCGCTACCGTAACATTGGTATCTGTGCCCACGTTGACGCGGGCAAGACCACCACTACCGAGCGGATCCTGTTCTACACAGGCCTGAGCCACAAGATGGGCGAGGTGCATGATGGCGCCGCGACCACCGACTGGATGGTGCAGGAGCAGGAGCGGGGTATCACCATTACCTCCGCTGCCGTTACCACCTTCTGGAAAGGTTCTGTTGGTCAGTATGACAACTACCGTGTAAACGTTATCGATACCCCCGGCCACGTTGACTTCACCATTGAAGTAGAGCGTTCGCTGCGCGTACTCGACGGCGCGGTCGTTGTGTTCTGCGGTACCTCCGGCGTCGAGCCTCAGTCCGAAACCGTATGGCGTCAGGCCAACAAGTACGGCGTTCCACGTGTTGTCTACGTGAACAAGATGGACCGTGCCGGTGCTAACTTCCTGCGCGTCGTAGGTCAGATCAAGAACCGTCTGGGTCACACCCCGGTTCCTGTTCAGCTGGCCATCGGTTCGGAAGATAACTTCCAGGGTCAGGTCGACCTGATCAAGATGAAGGCTATCTACTGGAACGACGACGACAAAGGCACCACTTATCGCGAGGAAGAAATTCCTGCCGATATGCTGGAGCTGGCTCAAGAGTGGCGCTCCAACATGGTTGAAGCGGCTGCCGAGTCCAGCGAAGAGCTGATGAACAAGTACCTGGAAGGCGAAGAGCTGACCGTCGAAGAGATCAAAGCCGGTCTGCGCGCGCGCACCCTGGCCAGCGAGATCGTACCGGCTGTCTGCGGTTCGTCGTTCAAGAACAAGGGTGTTCCCCTGGTTCTCGACGCCGTCATCGACTACCTGCCTGCTCCGACCGAGATCCCTGCAATCCAGGGTATCAACCCGGACGACAAGGAGCTGGACAAAGAAGATCCGGCTGTTCGTAAAGACGTGCGTCACGCTGACGACGACGAGCCGTTCTCGGCTCTGGCGTTCAAGATCGCGACTGACCCGTTCGTGGGTACTCTGACCTTCGTTCGCGTCTACTCGGGCGTTCTGACCTCCGGTGACTCCGTCATCAACTCGGTCAAGGGCAAGAAAGAGCGCGTTGGTCGTATGGTGCAGATGCACGCCAACCAGCGTGAAGAGATCAAGGAAGTGCGCGCTGGCGACATCGCTGCACTGATCGGCATGAAAGACGTCACCACGGGCGAAACCCTGTGCAACGCCGACAAGCCAATCATCCTTGAGCGTATGGACTTCCCTGAGCCGGTCATTTCGCTCTCCGTAGAGCCGAAAACCAAGGCTGACCAGGAGAAGATGGGTATTGCACTGGGCAAGCTGGCCCAGGAAGACCCGTCGTTCCGCGTCAAGACCGACGAAGAGACTGGTCAGACCATCATCTCGGGCATGGGTGAGCTGCACCTGGACATCCTCGTTGACCGCATGAAGCGCGAGTTCAACGTCGAAGCCAACATCGGCAAGCCGCAGGTTTCGTACCGCGAGAAGATCACCAAGTCCAACGTCGAGATCGAAGGCAAGTTCGTTCGTCAGTCGGGCGGTCGTGGTCAGTTCGGTCACTGCTGGATCCGTTTCTCGGAGCCAGATCAGGACGAAAAAGGCAACATCACCGAAGGTCTGGTGTTCTCCAACGAAGTCGTTGGTGGTGTGATTCCTAAGGAATTCATCGCCCCGATCCAGAAGGGTATCGAAGAGCAGATGAAGAACGGCGTTGTTGCCGGCTATCCTCTGATCGGCCTGAAGGCCGCGGTATTCGATGGTTCGTATCACGACGTCGACTCCAACGAAATGGCGTTCAAAATCGCCGCTTCGATGGCGACCAAGCAACTGGCCCAGAAGGGCGGTGGCGTGGTTCTCGAGCCGATCATGAAGGTTGAAGTTGTAACCCCGGAAGACTACCTGGGTGACGTGATGGGTGACCTGAACCGTCGTCGTGGTCTGGTCCAGGGTATGGATGAATCGGTCTCTGGCCGTGTCGTCCGCGCTGAAGTACCGCTCGGAGAGATGTTCGGTTACGCAACCGACGTTCGTTCCATGTCTCAGGGTCGCGCAAGCTACTCCATGGAATTCTCCAAATACGCCGAAGCTCCGTCGAACATCGTCGAAGCACTCGTTAAAAAACAAGGCTAATCCCCTTTAGGCAAGAGGTTCACTGTCGTGGCTAAAGAAAAATTTGATCGTTCCCTTCCCCACGTTAACGTCGGCACTATCGGCCACGTTGACCACGGTAAGACCACTCTGACCGCAGCTCTGACTCGCGTCTGCTCCGAAGTTTTCGGTTCGGCAGTCGTTGAGTTCGACAAGATCGACTCGGCTCCGGAAGAAAAAGCGCGCGGTATCACCATCAACACCGCTCACGTCGAGTACAACTCGAACATTCGTCACTACGCTCACGTTGACTGCCCAGGTCACGCTGACTATGTGAAGAACATGATCACCGGTGCTGCCCAGATGGACGGCGCGATCCTGGTTTGCTCGGCCGCCGATGGTCCGATGCCACAAACCCGTGAGCACATCCTGCTGTCCCGTCAGGTTGGCGTTCCGTACATCGTGGTCTTCCTGAACAAGGCTGACCTGGTAGACGACGCTGAGCTGCTGGAACTGGTCGAGATGGAAGTTCGCGACCTGCTGTCCACCTATGACTTCCCAGGCGACGACACTCCGATCATCATCGGTTCGGCTCGTATGGCGCTGGAAGGCAAAGACGACAACGAAATGGGCACCACCGCTGTCAAGCGTCTGGTTGAAACTCTGGACAGCTACATCCCAGAGCCAGAGCGCGCTATCGACAAGCCGTTCCTGATGCCAATCGAAGACGTATTCTCGATCTCGGGTCGTGGTACCGTTGTTACCGGTCGTATCGAGCGTGGTATCGTCCGCGTTCAGGATCCGCTGGAAATCGTTGGTCTGCGTGACACCACCACCACCACCTGCACCGGTGTTGAGATGTTCCGCAAGCTGCTGGACGAAGGTCGTGCTGGCGAGAACTGCGGCGTTCTGCTGCGTGGTACCAAGCGTGACGACGTTGAGCGTGGCCAGGTTCTGGTCAAGCCAGGTTCGGTCAAGCCGCACACCAAGTTCACCGCAGAAGTCTACGTCCTGTCGAAGGAAGAAGGCGGTCGTCACACTCCGTTCTTCAAAGGCTACCGTCCTCAGTTCTACTTCCGTACCACTGACGTGACCGGTAACTGCGAACTGCCGGAAGGCGTTGAAATGGTAATGCCAGGTGACAACATTCAGATGACTGTTACCCTGATCAAGACCATCGCAATGGAAGACGGTCTGCGCTTCGCTATCCGTGAAGGCGGTCGTACCGTCGGCGCCGGCGTCGTAGC
>NZ_SSOI01000036.1:0-17500 GCF_029873175.1 Pseudomonas sp. BN505 | reverse complement strand
TAGGTTAATGCCCTTCCTCCCAACTTAAAGTGCTTTACAATCCGAAGACCTTCTTCACACACGCGGCATGGCTGGATCAGGCTTTCGCCCATTGTCCAATATTCCCCACTGCTGCCTCCCGTAGGAGTCTGGACCGTGTCTCAGTTCCAGTGTGACTGATCATCCTCTCAGACCAGTTACGGATCGTCGCCTTGGTGAGCCATTACCTCACCAACTAGCTAATCCGACCTAGGCTCATCTGATAGCGCAAGGCCCGAAGGTCCCCTGCTTTCTCCCGTAGGACGTATGCGGTATTAGCGTTCCTTTCGAAACGTTGTCCCCCACTACCAGGCAGATTCCTAGGCATTACTCACCCGTCCGCCGCTGAATCGAAGAGCAAGCTCTTCTCATCCGCTCGACTTGCATGTGTTAGGCCTGCCGCCAGCGTTCAATCTGAGCCATGATCAAACTCTTCAGTTCAATACTGCTTGGGTTTTTAAGAAACCCTAAACTTGGCTCAGCAATCTCAAATGACTATGTGATTTCTCGCATGGTCACTTGTGATGCTGATAATCTTGTTGACTATCAGTCCATACTCACAAGCACCCACACGAATTGCTTGATTCAATTTGTTAAAGAGCGTTTGGTTAAGAGCTTTTCGTCTCAACCGAGGCGCGCATTCTACGCTTTCCTCAGAGCCTGTCAAGCGTTTATTTTGAAGTTTTTCCGAGAAACTCGTTTAGCTTCAACCACTTGACTCAACCAGCTGACTAGCTTTACTTGGCTACCCCGCTGGAATGGTGCGCATTATAGGGCCGTTATTACGCAGGTCAACCTTTAATTTCAGTTATTTGAAATATTTGTGGCTAATCCACTTGAGGGCTACCACGCGCTCTAGCAATTGCGCACTATATTGCTCACCCCTACCCCGCCCAAGGATCGCCGCACCTAAATGAACACCCAGCCCCGCAGCCTGGCCGCCACTCTCTTCCCGATCGGCTTGCTGCTTATCGCCATGGCATCGATCCAGTCCGGTGCCTCCCTGGCCAAAAGCATGTTCCCCATCATTGGCGCACAAGGCACCACCACTCTGCGCCTGATCTTCGCCAGTATCATCATGCTGCTTATATTGCGCCCATGGCGGGTACGCATGACCGCCACCACCCTGCGCAACGTGGTCATCTACGGCATGGCACTGGGCGGGATGAACTTCCTCTTCTATATGGCCCTGCAAACAGTGCCGATCGGCATCGCCGTGGCCCTGGAGTTCACCGGCCCGTTGGCAGTGGCGATCTTCTCCTCCCGCCGGCCTATCGACTTCCTATGGATTGCCTTGGCCATCGCCGGCCTGCTGCTGTTGCTGCCAGCTGGCCACGGTGGCCAGGCACTCGACCCGGTGGGCGCTGCTTACGCCCTGGGCGCAGGTGTATGCTGGGCCCTCTACATTCTGTTCGGGCAACGCGCCGGAGCCGAGCACGGTATCCAGAGTGCAGCCTTGGGGGTGGTAGTCGCCGCCCTGTTCGTCGCCCCCATCGGTATCGCCCACGCCGGTAGCGCTCTGCTCACACCTGCCTTGATCCCCATGGCCCTGGCCGTTGCGGTACTGTCCACCGCCCTGCCCTACAGCCTGGAAATGGTTGCCCTCACGCGTATCCCAGCACGCACCTTCGGCACCTTGATGAGCATTGAACCGGCGTTCGGCGCACTGTCCGGCCTGCTGTTCCTCGGCGAGGTGCTGACACTCACCCAATGGCTGGCGATCGGGGCAATCATCGCCGCGTCGGTTGGCACTACCTTGTCCATGCGCAAGGAGCCCACACCAACTGTTGCAGCAGACTGATATGAGAAATATTTTCATTTGAGACAGGATTAGTGATTGTAGCCGCCCGTCTCGCTGATTAAGCTGTCACAGAATCATCATCTTTACGCTATCTACTGGACCGAATACGGACGCTGGGGATATTTTCAGGAAGAAGCGAAGCGATAACGACCGGGCCAGACAGCTTATCCCCCCCCTTTGCATTTAAGGACAGGAATGAAACGTATTTTTCTCATCCTGGCCATCTTGGCTATTGCTGGATGTGCCGCTACAGCCAAGACTGAGGTCAAAAGGGGCAAGAAGGGCCTGCATATCAATTGCTCCGGCCTTTCCTCCTCATGGGACAACTGCTACAGCAAGGCCGAGAGTTCCTGCAGCAAGCGCGGATACCGAGTCATCGCCCGTTCTGGCGACAGCGATGAAGAAGCCGGTGACTACTTGTTCGGCATCAACCCGGCGGGGTACACCAGCCGCAGCATGATCGTCATCTGCAAGTAGAAAAAAGGGCAGCTCACAGGCTGCCCTTTTTCATTTGCCCTTACAGGGGCTCGGTACGCACCTGCAGCCAGGCCAGCGCATCACCCTTGAGCAGCGGTGCCAGACGCTCACGCACGTTCGCGTGATAGCCGTTCAGCCACTCCACCTCTTCCTTGGCCAGCAGCTTGGGCAATAGGCAGCGGGTATCGATCGGGCACAGCGTCAAGGTCTCGAAGCGCAGGAAGTCGCCGAAGGCACCCTTGCCCGCCTCACGGTTGACCACCAGGTTCTCGATACGGACACCCCACTGCCCCGGGCGGTACGTACCCGGCTCGATCGAGCTGATCATGCCCGCTTGCATCGCGGTCTGCGGTGCAGGTGTCGCCTGGTAGGCAATCACTTGGGGCCCTTCGTGCACGTTCATGAAGTAGCCAACACCATGCCCGGTACCGTGGCCATAATCGACCTGGTCAGCCCAAATTGGCGCCCGGGCAATGGCGTCGAGCAACGGCGACAGTATTCCTCGCGGGAAAGTGGCACGCGACAGGGCGATCATGCCCTTGAGTACCCGGGTGCAGTCCAGCTTCTGTGCGTGGCTGGGGTTACCGACTGGCACCATTCGGGTGATATCGGTGGTACCACCCAGGTATTGCCCGCCAGAGTCGATCAGCAGCAAACCATCACCCTCGATGACCGCATGCGACTGCTCGGTGGCACGGTAATGCGGCATGGCGCCATTGCCATTGAAGGCGGCAATGGTCGAAAAACTCAGCGACACGAAGTTCGGGCGCCGGGCACGTGCGGCACTCAATTGCTCGTCAACTGTCAGCTCGGTAATGACCTCCTGGCCAAGGTTGGCCTCGAACCAAGCGAAGAACTCGCACAAGGCCGCACCGTCCTGCTCCATGACATGGCGTATATGCACCAGGTCATCGTCACGTTTGCAGGATTTGCTCAGGGTGGTAGGGTTGAGCCCCTCGACCAGCACCACCTCTGCCGCCAGGTTGCCCAGCAGGCCGCAGGTGACACGGGCAGGGTCCACCAACAACCGCGCCCCCACCGGAACTGCGGCCAGGGCGTTGCCTGCCTCGCTATAGTTGCGCACCTCGATGCCGTCCACCGCCAGCACCTGACGCAAATGCGCGTCCACCTTGTCCTGGCCCACGAACAGAATGGCCTGCTGCTGACTGATCAAGGCAAAGGCCAGGAAAACCGGGTTGTACGAAACATCACTGCCACGCAGGTTGAACAGCCAGGCGATGTCATCCAGAGTTGCAATAAAGTGCCAGTCGGCCCCTTTGGCCTGGATGCCCTGGCGCAATTGCGCGAGCTTTTCCGCCCGGCTTACCGTGGCGTGAGGCGGCAAGTGCTGATACACCGGGTTGGCGGGCAGCGCCGGGCGCCCTTCCCAGACCTGGGCTAGCAGGTCCTTGTCGGTCACCAGCCTTGCCCCACGGGCATTGAGCCGCTCACCCAGCTGGCGCGCCGACGCCAGCGCCATGACGGCCCCATCCACCGCGACGTTGCCATCGGGCTCGACATTATCACCCAGCCACTCCAACGCCCCGGGCTTGCCGGGCAGCAGCTTCATCAGCTCGATACCGCTACCGGCCAGCTCGTGATCCGCCTGCTCCCAGTACCGGCTATCGACCCACAACCCTGCAAAAACGGGCGTGACTACCAGCGTGCCGACCGAGCCGTGAAAACCCGAAAGCCACTGGCGCCCCTGCCAGTAACCGGGCAGGTATTCGGAAAGGTGGGGGTCGGCCGAGGGTACCAGCAAGGCATCGATGCCCCCTGCTGCCATGGCCTGGCGCACCTGCGCCAGGCGCTGTGGCACGCTTTGCTCAAGGGTGGTCTGGACGTTCATGCGCTCTCCTGCGGCTACATCACGGTTGATCCAATACGCTGATAATGGAACAGCCGCCAGAGCCCTGCAATCGGGAAGACCAGGACACGGCATGCATTGCCCGTCACGCCCTGTGCCAACAGGACGCTTCCTACAAAAGGGCCAGGACCACCGATCAAGTTCCGCTGAACTTCCCCAGGACACCGGCTTCAGACACAGTACATTCATTGCACACAGGCAAATGACCATGCCCAGTGCCAGCGCACCGAAAGCCGGCGTAGTGCTGCTCGATACCCGCGATCATACGCCTGACCATGAGCATGCCGTGCACCTCAAGCTAGCCGATGGCCTGGCCGGCCTGCTGGGCTGCCAGCACGTCCATCCCGCTCATGCACCCACCGCCGCTGATAACTACTATTACCTACCTACCGAAACGCTCGTCGATCCCAAGCACCCTGCCACCTTGGGCATTCGCAGCGAGCAGGACCTGTTTGGCGGCCTGGTGCCATACCCCTACATGTCGACCAAGGCAATCTCCCACCCACTGCCAGCCGGGGCCAGCTTCCCGCCGGGCTGGACCGACGACTTCGCCCGACAGGCAAGCGACGCCTTGCTGCGCGGCTATACCGTGTTCAGCAAAGCCGACGCGCGCAGCGCCGCACAATTGCTGCTGCTCGACGGCCCCCTGAGGGTCAAGCCCGTGCTGGCCTGCGCAGGCCGGGGGCAGCAGGTCATCACCAGTGCGGACGCGCTAGAGCCTCTGCTGGCGGGCATGGATGACCAGATGCTGGCGCTGTGGGGGCTGGTGCTCGAAGAAGACTTGAGCGATGTAGAAACCTTCAGCGTCGGCCAGGTGCGCGTCGCCGGCCTGACCTGCAGCTATCACGGCACCCAGCAACTGACCCGTGACCATCAGGGCACCGAGGTGTACGGCGGCTCCGACCTGGTGGTGGTACGTGGCGATTACCAGGCGCTATTGCAACTACCACTGGAAGACTACATGCGCCTGGCCATCAACCAGGCGATCGCCTACGAGCAGGCTGCCGAGCAACACTTCCCCGGTTTCATCGCCTCGCGGCGCAACTACGACATCGCGCGCGGCCTGAACCCCCAGGGCCACCTGCGCAGCGGTGTGCTCGAACAATCCTGGCGCCTGGGCGGTGCCAGCAGTGCCGAGCTGCTGGCCCTGCAGGCATTTGCCGATGACCCGGCATTGCAGCGGGTGCGTGCGTCGACCCATGAAGTGTTCGGCACCCCCGACCTGCCCGCTGACGCCACCCTCTTCTACCAAGGAAACGACAGTGAACTCGGACAACTCAGCAAATTTGCACGGATTCGCGAACATGGCCGTTCAGAGTGAAACCGTTGAACTGCAAGTCGACAACGACAGCATTGTCGGCACCCTGGTCAGCCCTGGCAGCAAGATGCCGGGCATCCTCTTCGTCCACGGCTGGGGCGGTAGCCAGCAGCGTGATCTGGCCCGTGCCCGGCACATCACCGGGCTGGGCTGCGTGTGCATGACCTTTGACCTGCGCGGCCACGAAAAAACCGAAAGCCAACGCCTGACGGTCACCCGTGAACAGAACCTGCAGGACCTGCTGGTGGCCTACGACCGGCTGCTCAGCCATCCGGCGGTAGACAGCAGTGCCATCGCCATCATCGGCAGCAGCTATGGGGGATACCTGGCAACCTTGCTGACCCGCGAGCGGCCAGTCAAATGGCTGGCTCTGCGGGTGCCGGCCATGTACTGGGACGACGAATGGAACACCCCTAAGCAAACCCTCGACCGCCAACGCCTGAACGCCTACCGCCAGCAATCGCTAGGCCCGGCAGACAATCGCGCGCTGGCGGCGTGCGCAGAATTCGCCGGTGATGTGTTGCTGGTAGAGTCCGAGCAGGACGACTACGTGCCGCACAGTACGCTGATGAGCTACCGTTCGGCATTCGTCAGCGCCCACTCACTTACCCATCGCATCGTCGACGGTGCCGACCACGCGTTGTCCAGCGAAGCGAGCCAGAAAGCCTACAGTTCGATCCTGGCGGCGTGGATCAGCGAAATGGTGATCGGTGCCCGCCTGGACCGCTACCCGCACTACGCCCCCTGGTATGCCTGAGGCTCACCCACCTCGCACTGCAGGCCACCATCAGCGCCACGCACCAGGCTGCGCAAGGTCTGGTAGGCGGCAAAGTTGACGCCCCGCGCCTGATGCTGGCCCAGCAGTTCAAGGAAAGACTCCTCGACGAAGTGCACGGCCGCCGCCGCCCACGCCTGACGAGATTGCCATTGCAGGTACTGCAACACCCGGCTGCCATCGTCACTGGCCTGGATGCTGACACCCTGCAGCCCTTCGCAGCGCGTGGCCAGCGCCTCGCTGCGCACCACCAGCGCCTGGGCCAGCGCTTGCTGGCACAGGCTGGGCACTTCGTATTCGATCATCTGGGTGAACCACAGCGCATGAGGGTTTGCCGACATCGACGTTCTCCTGGTTACGGACGCATGCTTGGCGATGCCGAGCAGGGTAAAACCTCAAGCAAAGTCAAGGTCAAGTGGTTTCTGCCCGTGCAAACAGCCTATAACTAACGTCTCCCGACAACTACTGCCACAGGAGGCAGCATGAGCAAGCAGGCGCTGATCATCATCGACATCCAGAACGACTACTTCCCAGGCGGCAAGTGGGCCCTCGATGGCGCCGACCAGGCGGCCGACAACGCCGCCAGGCTGCTGGCGGCGGCACGCCAGCGCGGCGACCTGGTGGTCCATGTGCGGCATGAATTCGACAGCGCCGATGCGCCATTTTTCGCACCCGGTTCGCAGGGTGCGGCCATCCACGCCAAGGTCGAGCCGGTGGCAGGTGAGCCGGTGGTGCTCAAGCACAAGGTCAACGCCTTCCTCGGTACCGACCTTGAGAACACGCTGGACCGACATGGCGTGGAAGCCTTGACCATCGTTGGCAGCATGAGCCACATGTGCATCGATGCCGCTACCCGTGCCGCAGCCGACCTGGGCTACACGGTGACCGTGGCGCACGATGCCTGCGCTACCCTGCCGCTGGAGTTCGACGGCAAGCAGGTGCCGGCGGCGCAGGTGCATGATTCGGCGATGGCAGCCTTGGCGTTTGCCTATGCGTCGGTGGTGAAGACCGATGAGCTGCTGAAAAACTGATCGACTTCAGAGCTTTGGGGGCGCTTTGCGCCCCTTTCCGACCGGTCCGGCGCCCCGGCGAGGCCGCTCCCACAGGTAATGCGCAAGCAAGAACCGTAAGCGATCCCTGCGGAAGCGGTCTTTTGTCGCGATGGGCTGCGCAGCAGCCCCAACGCTTGCAAACTCAGATCACCACATTACGCACAAAACGCACTGCCACCACCCCATCGTTACGGTAGGCATACTGGCAGTTGCTCGGGAACACATGGAACTGCCCCACCAGAAGCCGATGCTCAACCCCTTCAATGACCAGCGTCAGTTGCCCTTCTGCCACATAGATCTGCTCGCTCCAGCCTTCGGCATCAGCCTCGCTGGAATAGCACTCGCCCGGTGCCAGGGTCCACTCCCAAAGCTCCACCTCACGCCGTGCCGCACTGCTACCCAGCAGCACGGCCTTGCTCTGCGGGTATTCACCGGCCCAGGCCAGTTCCTCGATGCGCCCAGGGTCACGCTGGTCCGGTGCCTGGATCAAGGTGCTGAAAGCCACCCCCAAAGCTTCGGCGATCAGGTCGAGGGTGGTCAGGCTGACATTCTTCTCGCCCGCCTCGATTGCCACCAGCATGCGCCGGCTGACCCCTGAGCGCTCGGCCAACGCTGTCTGGCTCAACCCGGAAGCATGGCGCAGGCTGCGTACGTTGAGGCTTACATGTTGCAGCACCGATGCCCGATGCGAAGTATCTTTGTGCACTATATTGCTCACTGATAGAGATTGCGCAGTATACTGCCCACTTTGCGGCGATTGTGCGCCGCCCCCTCCGAGTGCGCAAGACCATGAGCCAGGCCCGCAACACACCCACCCCCGCCGTTACCTTTCGCCTGAGCAAGGCAGAACTGGTGCTGGTGTTCATCACCATGTTGTGGGGCGGCACCTTCCTGCTGGTGCATAACGTAATGACCGTCAGCGGTCCGATGTTCTTCGTCGGCCTGCGCTTCGCTGCGGCAGCGCTGTTCGTGGGCGTGGTTTCGGCGCGGGCGTTGCCCGGGCTGACCTTCACCGAGCTCAAAGCCGGCATGCTGATAGGCGTGTCGATCATGCTCGGCTACGGCCTGCAAACCATGGGTCTGCAGACCATCAGCAGCAGCCAGTCGGCGTTCATCACTGCGTTGTACGTGCCGTTCGTGCCGCTGTTGCAGTGGCTGGTGCTGGGCCGCCGGCCTGGCCTGATGCCCAGCATCGGCATTTGCCTGGCATTCATCGGTCTGATCCTGCTGGCCGGGCCGGAAGGCGGCAGCCTGCACTTCAGCGAGGGCGAGGTGGTTACCCTGGTCAGCGCCGTCGCGATCGCCGCCGAAATCATTCTGATCAGCCGTTACGCCGGCCAGGTCGATGTGCGCCGGGTCACCGTGGTGCAACTGGCGACCGCTTCGCTGCTGGCGTTCCTGATGATCGTGCCGACCCAGGAGCGCATCCCCGACTTTTCCTGGCTGCTGCTGGCCAGCGCAATAGGCCTGGGTGCCATGAGCGCGGTGATCCAGGTGGCCATGAACTGGGCGCAGAAGTCGGTCTCGCCCACCCGCGCCACCCTCATTTATGCCGGTGAACCGGTGTGGGCCGGGATCGTCGGGCGCATCGCCGGCGAACGCCTGCCGGGCGTGGCGCTGCTCGGTGGCCTGCTGATCGTGATCGCGGTGGTGGTCAGCGAGCTCAAGGTACGCCGCCCCCGCGAAACCGTCGAAGCACACGACGTCCAGAGTGAAGGCGAGCGCCAGACTGGCCTGTAAAGCTGACAACAGCGACTATGCTTTGTAAAAAACTGTTATAAAAAAACAGCTTGTCACAGCCTGTTTGTAGGATTCTGCGACAGCTTGCGTGTTGGTGATCACTTCCCCGGCACGTATGATCTTTGCAAACTTCTCCAGAATAGGCCCCTATGTCATTGATAGTGCTATTGCTTCTGCCGTTCGTGGGCAGTTGCCTGGCAGCCGTGCTGCCGCACAACGCACGTAACGCCGAGTCCATTCTCGCCGGGCTCGTGGCCCTGGTCGGCACCGTCCAGGTAGCACTGCTGTACCCTCAAATTGCCCACGGGGGCGTGATTCGCGAAGAATTCCTCTGGCTGCCCAGCCTGGGGTTGAACCTGGTACTGCGCATGGACGGCTTTGCCTGGCTGTTCTCGCTGCTGGTGCTGGGCATCGGCACGCTGGTGTCGCTGTATGCGCGCTACTACATGTCGCCACAGGACCCGGTGCCGCGTTTCTTCGCCTTCTTCCTGGCCTTCATGGGCGCCATGCTAGGCCTGGTCATTTCCGGCAACCTGATCCAGCTGGTGTTCTTCTGGGAACTGACCAGCCTGTTCTCCTTCCTGCTGATCGGCTACTGGCACCACCGCGCAGACGCCCGGCGTGGCGCCTACATGGCGCTCATGGTGACCGGCGCAGGTGGCTTGTGCCTGCTGGTGGGTGCCCTGCTGCTCGGCCATGTGGTCGGCAGCTATGACCTGGACAAGGTCCTGGCTGCCGGCGACACCATCCGCCAGCATGCGCTGTACCCGGTGCTGCTGCCCCTGATCCTCATTGGCGCCCTGAGCAAAAGCGCACAGTTCCCCTTCCACTTCTGGCTGCCCCATGCCATGGCAGCGCCCACCCCGGTATCGGCCTACCTGCACTCTGCCACCATGGTCAAAGCCGGGGTGTTCCTGCTGGCGCGCTTCTGGCCGGTGCTGTCGGGCAGCGAAGAGTGGTTCTGGATCGTCGGCGGTGCCGGCGCCCTCACCCTGCTGCTCGGCGCCTTCGCCGCCATGTTCCAGAACGACCTCAAAGGCCTGCTGGCCTATTCGACCATCAGCCACCTGGGCCTGATTACCCTGCTGCTGGGCCTGAACAGCCCGCTGGCCGCGGTCGCGGCGGTGTTCCACATCCTCAACCACGCCACCTTCAAGGCCTCGCTGTTCATGGCCGCCGGCATCATTGACCACGAGAGCGGCACCCGTGACATCCGCCGTCTCAGCGGCCTGATCCGCCTGGTACCCTACACCGCCACCCTGGCCATGGTGGCCAGCGCCTCCATGGCCGGCGTGCCGCTGATGAACGGTTTCCTGTCCAAGGAAATGTTCTTTGCCGAAACGGTGTTCATCAGTTCTACCGCCTGGGTCGAAGCAACGCTGCCGGTGATCGCCACACTGGCCGGTACCTTCAGCGTGGCCTATGCCCTGCGCTTTACCGTAGATGTGTTCTTCGGCCCCACTGCGCAGGACCTGCCCCACACCCCGCACGAACCGCCACGCTGGATGCGTGCGCCGGTCGAACTGCTGGTACTCACCTGCCTGGTGGTGGGCATCTTCCCCGCCCAGTCGGTCGGCCCGCTGCTGGCCGCCGCAGCCCTCCCGGTAGTAGGCGGTACCCTGCCAGAGTACAGCCTGGCCATCTGGCATGGATGGAACGCGCCCCTGATCATGAGCCTGGTGGCCATGAGCGGCGGCATCGTGCTGTACCTGCTCCTTCGCAAGCAACTGCGCCTGGGCCGCTTCCCGTACCCACCGGTGATTGAACGCTTCAATGGCAAACGCCTGTTCGAGCACGGCCAGGTGCACCTGATGTTACTGGCCCGGCACGTCGAGCGCCTGTTCACCACCCGCCGCCTCCAGGCACAACTGTTCATGCTGGTGCTCGCCGCCTTCCTCGCCGGCCTCACGCCCATGCTGTACAGCGGGCTCAGCTGGGGCGATCGGCCCAAGATTCCGGGTTCGGGCGTGTTCGTCGCGCTGTGGCTGATCGCCATTGCCTGCGCCATCGGCGCCGCCTACCAGGCCAAGTACCACCGCCTCGCGGCACTGATCATGGTCAGTGTCTGCGGCCTGATGACCTGCATTACCTTTGTCTGGTTCTCCGCCCCCGACCTGGCCCTGACCCAGCTGGTGGTGGAGGTGGTCACCACGGTGCTGATCCTGCTGGGCCTGCGCTGGCTGCCACGGCGTATCGAAGGCGTATCGCCGCTACCGGACAGCCTGGAACGCGCGCGCATGCGCCGCCTGCGCGACCTGCTACTGGCAGTGCTGGTGGGTGCCGGCATGGCCGTGCTGTCTTACGCCATGCTGACCCGGCCGACGCCCAACGACATTTCCTCGTTCTACCTGAGCCGGGCGCTGCCCCAAGGCGGCGGCACCAATGTGGTGAATGTCATGCTGGTCGACTTCCGCGGCTTCGATACCCTCGGTGAAATCACCGTGCTGGTGGCCGTGGCGCTGACCGTGTTCGCCCTGCTGCGACGCTTCCGCCCGCCGAAAGAAAGCATGCAGTTGCCGGCGCAACAACGCCAGCTCGCGCCTGATGTGGTCACCGACCTGATCAACCCGCGGCATGCCACCGACACCGCCCTGGGCTTCATGATGGTGCCTGCGGTGCTGGTGCGCCTGCTGCTGCCCATCGCCCTGCTGGTGTCGATGTACCTGTTCATGCGTGGCCACAACCAGCCAGGTGGCGGCTTCGTCGCCGGCCTGGTGATGTCGGTGGCGTTCATCCTGCAGTACATGGTGGCTGGCACCCAGTGGGTAGAGGCGCAGATGAGCCTGCGCCCACTGCGCTGGATGGGGACCGGGTTGCTGTGCGCCACCCTGACAGGGGTCGGTGCCATGCTGCTGGGCTACCCGTTCCTGACCACCCATACCGCCCACTTGCACCTGCCGCTGCTCGGGGATGTGCACGTGGCCAGCGCGCTGTTCTTCGATGTTGGCGTGTACACCGTGGTGGTCGGCTCGACCCTGCTGATCCTCACTGCCCTGGCGCACCAGTCGGTGCGCGCCTACCGCCCGGGCAATTCATCGAAAACCAGCCAAGCAGGAGCCGCCTGATGGAAGAAGTCATTGCAGTCGCCATCGGCGTGCTGGCCGCCTCGGGGGTGTGGCTGATCCTGCGCCCTCGGACCTACCAGGTGATCATGGGCCTGTGCCTGCTGTCGTACGGCGTGAACCTGTTCATCTTCAGCATGGGCAGCCTGTTCATCGGCAAGGAACCGATCATCAAGGATGGCGTCACCCAGGACCTGCTGCACTACACCGACCCGTTGCCCCAAGCCCTGGTGCTGACGGCCATCGTCATCAGCTTTGCCATGACTGCGCTGTTCCTGGTGGTGTTGCTGGCCTCGCGCGGCCTGACCGGTACCGACCACGTGGATGGCCGGGAGCGTGACGAATGAATGGCATGAGCCAACTGATTGTCGCGCCCATCCTGCTGCCACTGGTAACGGCAGCCGTGATGTTGTTGCTGGGGGAGAAACACCGGCGTATCAAGGCCCGCCTCAACCTGCTGTCGACCTTCGCCGGCCTGGCCGTCGCGGTCAGCCTGCTGCTGTGGGTGCGCACCCAGGGCCAGGCGGAGTCGATCGGCGTCTACCTGCCGGGCAACTGGCCTGCACCGTTCGGGATCGTCCTGGTGGTGGACCACCTGTCGGCGCTGCTGCTGACCCTCACCGGGATCATCGGCTTCAGCGCCCTGTTGTTTGCCCGCGCCCGCTGGGACGGGGCCGGGGCCAGCTTCCATGCGCTGTTCCAGATTCAGCTGATGGGCCTGTACGGCGCCTTTCTCACCGCCGACCTGTTCAACCTGTTCGTGTTCTTCGAGGTGCTGCTGGCAGCGTCCTATGGCTTGCTGCTACATGGCTCGGGGCGTGCGCGGGTACGTGCCGGCCTGCACTACATCGCCATCAACCTGTTCGCCTCGTCGCTGTTCCTGATCGGCGCGGCAATGCTGTATGGGGTAACCGGCACCCTGAACATGGCCGACCTGGCGCTGAAGATCCCACTGGTACCGGAGGCCGACCGTGGCCTGCTGCATGCCGGTGCGGCAATCCTGGCCATGGCCTTCCTGGTCAAGGCCGGTATCTGGCCGCTGAACTTCTGGCTGGTGCCGGCCTACTCCTCGGCCAGCGCGCCGGTAGCTGCGTTGTTCGCCATCATGACCAAGGTCGGCCTGTACGCCCTGCTGCGCCTGTGGACCCTGCTGTTCTCCGGGCAGGCCGGGGCCTCGGCGCATTTCGGTGGCGAATGGCTGGTGTACGGTGGCCTGGTCACCCTGGCAGTGGCAGCAGTGTCGATCCTGGCGGCACAACGCCTGGAACGCATGGCGGCGCTCAGCATCCTGGTCTCGGCCGGCACCCTGCTTGGCGCCGTCGGCTTTGCCCAGTCGGCGCTGACGGGTGCGGCGCTGTTCTACCTGGTCAACTCGACCCTGGCACTTTGCGCGCTGTTCCTGCTCGCCGAACTGGTCGAACGCTCGCGCTCGGCCAATGAAGTGCCGCTGGACGAAGAAGAAGAGGCCATGCCGCCACCGCTGGAGTCGTTGCACCCACCCAAGGGCATCAACCTCGACGACGAGCAGAAGGTGGTGATCGGCCAGATCATCCCGTGGACGATGGCCTTCCTCGGCCTCAGCTTCATCGCCTGCGCTTTGCTCATCATCGGCATGCCGCCGTTGTCAGGCTTCGTCGGCAAGCTCAACCTGATCAGCGCACTGTTCAACCCGCAGGGTTTGGGCGTGCCGGCCGAGCAGCCGCTGAGTGCGGCGGGCTGGGGCCTGGTGGCGCTGCTGATCCTGTCCGGCATGGCCTCGCTGATCGCCTTCGGGCGCGTCGGCATCCAGCGCTTCTGGAAGCCCGAGGAGCGCCCGTCGCCGGTGCTGCGCCGCTATGAGTGCCTGCCCATCGTCATCCTGCTCGGCCTGTGCATCATCCTCAGCCTCAAGGCCGAGCCATTGCTGCGCTACACCCAGGACACCGCCGCCAGCCTGCAGGCCCCCGATGCCTACATTGAAGCCGTGATGGCCGCCCGGCCGATGCCTGGCCCCACCTCGCTCGACATCCAGGTGCAGCCATGAACCGACTGTTCCCCGCCCCGCTGCTATCGGTTTCGCTGTTCGGCCTGTGGCTGCTGCTGAACCTCTCGGTCAGCCCCGGCAACCTGTTGCTGGGCGCCGCACTTGGCCTGCTGGCGCCACTGCTGATGGCGCCACTGCGCCCACAGCATGCCCACGTGCGTCGACCAATGGTCATCGCCCGGCTGATAGGCCGGGTAGGCATCGATGTGATCCTGTCCAACCTGCTGGTTGCCCGTGGCGTGCTGCGCGCTGGCAAGCAACCACCACGCTCGGCGTTCGTGCACATTCCGTTGGCCCTGCACGATGCACATGGGCTGGCGGCACTGTCGATGATCACTACGGTAGTGCCCGGCACGGTCTGGTCCGAGCTGGCGCTGGACCGCAGCGTATTGCTGCTGCATGTGTTCGACCTGGACGATGAGGCGGCCTTTATCCAGCACTTCAAGGACACCTATGAACGCCCGCTGATGGAGATATTCCAATGACAGGCCTGCTCGCCAATGCTGTCCTTGCCAGCCTGTTCATCTTCGCCTTGGCCATGGGCCTGGCGCTGATCCGGCTGTTCCGTGGCCCGTCCGCCCAGGACCGGGTGCTGGCGCTGGACTACCTGTACATCCTGGCCATGCTGACCATGCTGGTGCTGGGTATCCGTTATGCCAGTGACACCTACTTCGAAGGTGCCCTGCTGATTGCGCTGTTCGGCTTCGTCGGCTCGTTTGCCCTGGCCAAGTTCCTGCTGCGCGGTGAGGTGATCGAATGACCGAAACCCTGGTACTGCCCTTCTGGCTGGAAGTGGTCACCGCCGCACTGCTGCTGACCGGCAGCCTGTTCGCGCTGGTCGGAGCAATAGGCCTGGTGCGCCTGAAGGATTACTTCCAGCGCATGCACCCGCCAGCGCTGGCGTCGACCATTGGCGCCTGGTGCGTAGCGCTGGCTTCGATCATCTATTTCTCGTGGCTCAAGGAAGCACCGGTACTGCACGCTTGGCTGATTCCCATCCTGCTGTCGATCACCGTGCCAGTGACCACGCTGCTGCTGGCCCGGGCGGCGTTGTTTCGCAAGCGCATGTCGAAAGAGCCAGTGCCTGAAGAAGTCAGCAGCGGCCGCGACCGGGGCAATTGAAGGGCCGCCGCCTCACCCTTGGCTGAGGCGCTGCAGCTCCCGCCGCACCATGGAGGCATAAGGGGGCGGACCGAGCCGGTACAACTCACCCGCCACCCAGTGCAACCAGGCGCCTTGCAGCTCCCCACGCCTGGCCAGCAAACGTTCGGCCTCGGCCACGGCATCTGCCTGGTGCTGTCGATGAAACTCGACACGCGTGACAGGCGCATCGCCGCTGTCGGTCATTCACTGGCCTTGAAGGTGGTCAACTCGCCCTTGCGCCATTTGGCAACCTTGCCGGTCACCGCCTTGAGCAATTTGCCCAAGCCTTCCTGAACCTGCTGTTGCGCGGCGAAAACCAGCATCACGCCATGCCCCTCGCGCAACACGATGCCCTCACCTTCGGGTACCGACACGAAGGCATAATCGCCCACGCCATACACATTCAGTTTGATTTCGCGAAAGCGCATTTCCAGCTTGCCACCTTCACGGCTGGGCAACACCGCAGCGCGGAAGTGATCGCCGACTTTCAATTCAAGGCGCTGCTTGTCATCGACCACCAATGCTTCTTCGGTGTCGATTTCGGCCATGTAAAGGCCTTCGGGGGTTTGTTCGGTAACGTAGATAAAGCGGCCCTGGAACAGCTGGGCCAATTTACCGCGCAAGTCGCCCAAGGCGAACAACGCATGGGTATCAAGTGTGCTGACTGCCAATGAAGTAATCCTCAACCGGTTACAACCCGCCCTCTCCCAAGCTCGGGGAGGCACGGCCATTTCTTATCGATAGGCGAAAAGAGTAATAAAGCGATATGCGAAATGTCTGTGCCCGCTGACGATGCAGCGTGCAGGAATCTTTACTCTGGTTTGCCAGATTCGCCCTCAAACGAAGGCGTTTGGCTAATTCCCGATTTGGGAAGCGTGATGCCTGAGATCACTTACCAGAAAACGCAACCATGGGGGTAAGCCTGCAAGTAGACAAGCCCTGGCATCCACGTGCGTATTACCGTAGGACAAATATGCCCGAAAACACCGAAACCCGTCGAGAGGCAAAAAACAATTTCAGGCGGCCAGGCCTTTCTTCAGTTGCTGCTGCCAGGCAGCTTGGCATTCAAGTGCCTCTGCACGCGTGGCGAAGGCGGTGCCCCGACGCTCGCCATTGACCAGCACCACCCAACAGATGCGTTTACCCAGCGCCTGCAAGGTGGCTGGCACTCCCGAACCTATCATCACAGCTACATCGACCCGGCTATTCATCATGCCCTCCGGCATTTAGTTAGCACCCTAACGATAGCGTTATGATACGCCTGCCCACCGGGAGAAAACAGCGCTTCGCGGTACAGCACTGTTACGTTCTGGACAACAAAACCGGTATCAGCAAAAAACGCAAAAAGCCCCAGGGATTGCTCCGTGGGGCTTGGCACCGCGCGCGGGTTTATACCTGGCGCTGGTGGCGGTCGAGCTGCTCGTGGCGCTCTTGCGCTTCGATGCAGTACTTGGTGGTCGGGCTGATCAGCAGGCGCTTAAGGCCAATTGGCTCACCGCTGTCATCGCACCAGCCGAAGCTCTCGTCGGAGATACGGTCCAGCGCCATTTCCAGCTGAGGCAGCAGGCGCTGGTCGCGGTCGATGGCATTGACCAGCCAGCTACGCTCTTCTTCGACCGACGCCACATCGGCAGGATCCGACGGAGTGTCCAGGCCTTCGATGGTGGCACGGCTGAGCTCGATGCGTTCATGGGTTTCGACTTTCATCGACTGCAGCAGGCCAGTGAAGAAAGCCAGCTGGTCAGCGTTCATGTAGTCATCGGCCGACATGGCCAGCAACTGTTCCTTGGTCATCGATTTCTCTATGAAAAAATGTGCATTGGGGCGATTCGGGTGCCGCCGACGCCTTGGCATCGGCAGCGGAAATTTTCAAGCGCCAACCGGCACTCTTTCTCAGGGGGCGGCAGTCTAAGGCGCCACGTCGCGTGGAGCAACTGCAATCGGGTGCAAATTTGCTTCCAGTGCTTACAATCCGCCGGTCGGCACCGCGGCTCTGCTGTATAGCCAGTAGTAAACCGTATTTCTGGCTGCGGCCATATCGCCGGCTTTTGATCTTGATCTTGATCTTGATCTTGATCTTGATCTTCGCGACTTCAGGAGGCCGAACGCAGGCCTTGCGGAGGGAGGTGACGGGCATGGATGCCCGTCAAGCGCTGGGCCCCAGGATGGGGCCTGCAGCGCGGTCCTCCCGGGAGCGAGGCCGGAGTGAGGGAACCCCGGAGCG
>NZ_SSOI01000035.1:0-12349 GCF_029873175.1 Pseudomonas sp. BN505 | reverse complement strand
CCCTTTTTGTCGTGGCAAAAAGGAACCAAAAACCGTCCGCTCCCATCATCCGGCCCCTACGCTGCGCTCCGGGGTCCCCTCGCTCCGGGCTTGCTCCCGGGAGGACCGCGCTGCAGGCCCCATCCTGGGGCCCAGCGCTTGACGGGCATCCATGCCCGTCACCTCCCTTCGCAAGCCCTGCGCTCGGCCTCCTGAAGTCGCAATCTGCGTCGCCTGAACTTCCGCGCGCTTAGAAGCCAAAGCAAGATCAAGATCAAGATCAAGATCAAGATCAGCCCGATTACTGCTGCGAAGCGATGGCCTTCTCGATGGCTGCGCGGAATTCCGGATCATCCGGTTTGGTGAGGCTGGAGAAGTCACCGATCACCTTGCCCTTGCGATCGACAACATACTTGTAGAAATTCCACTTCGGCGCACTGCTCTGGCTGGCCAACTCAGCAAACAGCGGTATCGCATCCTTGCCCCGCACGGCCTGCGTCTTGGTCATGGTGAAGGTTACGCCATAGTTGGCATAGCAAACGTTGGCAGTCTTCTCGCTGTCGGCATCTTCCTGCTTGAAGTCATTGGACGGCACACCAAGCATTTCCAGGCCTTGCTCGTGATACTCCTTGTACGTCGCCTCAAGCCCCTCGAACTGCGGTGCAAACCCACAATAGCTGGCCGTGTTGACCACCACCAAAGGCTTGCCGGCAAAGCGCTGGCACAGGTCGACCTGCCCCTTGCCACGCAATTCCGGCAGGCTGCCCTGCAATAACGCCGGGCAATCGGCAGCCCAGCTCGAAGCGCTGGCAAGCACGGCCAACAACGGCAATGTCAACCAATGAGCACGCATGATTCGTTTCTCCTGCTAGACAACCCTTGAGCTTGCAGGGTAGCGCCTAACAAACACTCATGCCCAGTTGCATCAATGCCATCCCACCCTTGTGCCATCCCCACCACGCCAGCGCCAGCAGCACCAGCGCGCCAAAGGCCAGCAACCCGCGGGCAAGGTAGCGGTTCATGCGGCCTGTGCCTGCAGGCGCGCAACCGGCCGTTCGCGCACGGGCCAGTTAAGGGCAGCGGCCAACAGACTGAGCAGGATGGAAATCTGCCAGACCAGGTCGTAGCTGCCGGTACGGTCATAGACCACCCCGCCCAACCAGCCACCGAGGAAGGCACCCAGCTGGTGGAACAGGAAGACGATACCGCCGAGCATGGACAGGTTACGCACCCCGAACAATGTAGCCACGGTGCCATTGGTCAACGGCACCGTGGACAACCACAACAGGCCCATGGCGATGCCGAACAGGTAGGCACTGAAAGCACTCACCGGCGCCCAGAGGAACAACACGATCACCACCGCACGCAGCAGGTACAGCCCGGTCAGCAGGCGCGGCTTGGACATGCGACCACCCAACCAGCCAGCCGTGAACGTACCCACGATATTGAACAGGCCGACTAGCGCCAGCACCGTAGTACCGGTGGTCGCGGCCAGGTGCTGGTCAACCAGGTAGGCCGGCAGATGCACGCCAATGAACACCACCTGGAAACCACACACGAAGAAACCCAGCGCCAGCAACCAGAAGCCGGAATGCGAGCACGCCTCGCGCAGCGCCTGGCCCAAGGTCTGTTCGGCGCCATGGCTGGGCAGCGGGCGGTCACGCAGCATGCCAACGAAGGGCACGATCAACGCCACCATCAGGCCCAGCACCAGCAACGCTGCGGACCACCCCAGCCACTGGATCAGGCCAAGGGTGCCCGGCAGCATGGCGAACTGGCCAAACGAACCGGCGGCGCTGGCAATGCCCATGGCCATGCTGCGCTTCTCTGCCGGCACCGCACGCCCGACCACGCCGAGGATGACCGAGAACGATGTGCCGGACAGGCCGATGCCGATCAGCAAACCGGCACTGAGCGACAACGACCAGGCAGAATCAGCCATGCCCATGAGGATCAAGCCGGCGGCGTAAAGAATACCGCCGATGATTACCACCCGCGCCGCCCCCATACGGTCGGCCAAGGCACCGGCGAACGGTTGCGCCAGCCCCCAGATCAGGTTTTGCAAGGCAATGGCAAAGGCGAACACCCCACGGCCCCAGCCAAAATCAGCGCTCATCGGCGCCAGAAACAGACCAAAGCCGTGCCGCACACCCAAAGACAACGCCAGAATCAAAGCCGCCCCTACCAATACCCACCCGCTGGTTCGCCACACCGAAGTCATTGTCGTTATCTCCAGCACATCGCAAGGTTTTTGCGGGTATATACCCGCTTATAGTCGTATCAATTCAAGCCAGTTGGTCCAGCAAACGCACCAGTTCATCCCGCTGCCCTGCGCCCAACCGCTCCACCAGCTCGATCTGGGCTTGTTCCCAGGCCGGGTGGGCAGCACGCAGCAGCTGCGTTCCGGCCTCGGTCAGCAGCACCACGCGGTTGCGCTGGTCGTCGCCATCAGCCAGGGCCACCAGCCCTTCAGCCTCCAGCACCCGCACGTTACGGCCCAGGGTACTGCGTTCCAGGCCCATGGCCTCGGCCAAGGTAGTGATACTGGGGCGATCGAGCCGCTGCAGGTGCCTTAGCAGGGAAAACTGCGCAACATTGACCCCGAAGCCGGCAAGGGCCTCGTCGTAATGCCGGCTCACCCCGCGGGCGGCACGACGCAGATGGGTACAGATGCATTCACTGGTCAGCATGGATACGTGTATATACCCGCATCATGAGTGTTGCAAGAGGTTTCACAATTGAAGGTTACCAGCCGCAAGGAAGCTGCGCGGTTCATGCCACCGGTGTTGCCGGTGTTCGCGGCTGAAGCCGCTCCCGCATTGACCGCCTCGGCTTCAAGCAATACGCCTTACCTGTGGGAGCTGGCTTGCCGGCGATGGGGCCAGAGCAGGCAGCACAAGACAGTCGCTCCAATAAAGCGCGTACATGCTTTCAGATTTTGAGCGTTATCACAGGCCGAGCGCCAACCCAAGCACGACGCCCAGTTCGAGCAGTTCAAGCAGCGCACCCGCTGTATCCCCGGTAGTGCCACCCAGACGTCGGCAAATGAGGTGCCGCAGCCAGGCAAACATGGCCAGCGCCAGCACTACCACCCAGCCGCCCAAGACCAGGCAGAACAGCCCACTGCCCAGCAGCACCCACCCGGCTGCACGCCGGGGCAAGTGCTCGGCCAACGCCTGGCCCAACCCGCCAGGCCGCACATAAGGGGTACAGAGGAACAGGCCCAACATCGCCGCGCGCCCAATCAAGGGAGCCAGCAGCAATTGCGCCCCTATGCCCTGCTCCACCAGCACCCACAAGGCGCAGAACTTCAGCAACAGCACCAGCACCAGGGTGACCACGGCAATCGGCCCGCTACGCGGGTCTTTCATGATCTGCAGGGTGCGCTCACGGTCGCCGAAACCACCCAACCAGGCATCGGCGCTGTCGGCCAGGCCATCCAGGTGCAGGGCGCCACTGAGCAATACCCACACCGTCAGCAGCAAAGCCGCATGCAACGGCGCTGGCGTCCCCTGCAGCAGAAGGCTGGCCAGCCACAGCAGCAGCCCGAACAACAGCCCGACCAGCGGATAGAACAACAGCGAACGCCCCAGCTCACGCGGCTCCGGCATGCCCGGCAGGCTCACGGGCAAGCTGCTGAGGAACTGCAAGGCAATCCAGAACGGCAGCATCTCAGTGTTCCTCGGCCAGTTGACCGTCGCCACCCATCACCAACCGCAGCAGCGCCCCATGCCCGACTTCAACCTGGAGTAACTGCTCCTTGGGCAAGCCTCGCGCCCGGGCCAGCAACAACCGCATCACACCGCCATGGGTGACCAGCAACACCCGCTTACCTGCGTGCTGGCGGCTCAAACGCTCGATAGCGTCCAGCACGCGCTCGGCGAATGCCTGCACCGCTTCGCCATTGGGCGGGGTGTAGGCGTACGGGTCCGCCCAGAAGCGCCCCAGCGCATCCGCCTGGTCTTCCATGATCTGCGCCGCGCTACGGCCTTCCCAGTCACCGAAATGCAGCTCTTGCAAACCTGGTTCACGCTGCACAGGCAAATCAAGCTGCCCACCCAGTTCATCGGCAAAACGCGCACAGCGCTGCAGCGGCGAACTGACCAGCACCTGCCACGGGCCGGCTTCGGCCACGGCGCTGCGCATCTGCGCCCAGCCCTTGTCGGTGAGGGCATCGTCCAGGCTGCCGCGCAGGCCGCCCTGCTCCGTTTCACCGTGGCGCAGCAGGTCGAGGATCATGCCGGGCGGTCCGCCACGGCGGCCTCGGCAAAGGTCGCCATCTGCCCGTGCAGCGCACAGGCCAGGCGCAACAGCGGCACGGCCAGCGCAGC
Organism: Pseudomonas sp. BN505; assembly: GCF_029873175.1. Taxonomy (NCBI): domain Bacteria; kingdom Pseudomonadati; phylum Pseudomonadota; class Gammaproteobacteria; order Pseudomonadales; family Pseudomonadaceae; genus Pseudomonas; species Pseudomonas sp. BN505. Next base: position 8,039 of record NZ_SSOI01000035.1, on the reverse strand, counting down.
ACCACTGCCCTCGCCCAGCCGCAGGCCCAACGCCAACAGCGGTTCAGCCTGCAATGCATCCAGCAAAGCCTTGTGCCCAGGCTCCGCGCCCTGATGGGCAAACAGCAACCACGCCCGGCACTGCGGGTTGAGGCGCACCGCCAGCAGGGCGGCAACGCTACAAATGAAGCCGTCCACCAGCACGGCGATGCCCGCCTGCGCGCAGCCGATATAGGCCCCGGCCAAGGCCGCGATCTCGAAACCGCCGACACAACCCAGTGCCTGCCATGGGTCTGCGGCCTGCAGGCCATGCAGGCTCAGCGCCCGCTCGATGACCTCGGCCTTGTGCCGCACGCCAGCGTTGTCCAGGCCGGTGCCCGGGCCGCTCAGTTCAGCAGGCGGGCAGCCTAGCAGGACGCTGGCCAAGGCAGCGGCGGCCGTGGTGTTGCCAATACCCATCTCGCCGCCGATGAACAGCTGCGCGCCCTGTTCGGCGGCACGCAAGGCGCTGTCGCGGCCGGCTTGCAAGGCAGCGTGCAACTGCCCCTCGGTCATCGCTGGCTGACGGGCGAAGTTGGCCGTACCGGCCCCCAGGCGCAGGTGGCGTACGCCAGGCAGTTCCAGATGAGGGTCGATGGTACCCAGATCGACCACCTCAAGGCTGGCCTCCAGCTGGCGGGCCAACACGCTGATCGCCGCACCACCGCCGACGAAGTTGCGCAGCATCTGCCCGGTGACCGCCTGCGGATAGGCCGAGATACCCTCTTCGACCACACCGTGGTCACCGGCAAAAATGCTGATGGCAGCCTGGTCCAGGGTTGGCCGTTCACGCCCTTGCAGGCCCGCCAGCTGGATGGCCAGGCCCTCCAGCTGGCCGAGTGAACCGGCAGGTTTGGTCAGCTGTTGCTGACGGGCGCGGGCCTGGTCCATGGCGGCGTTGTCGAGGGATTGGCAGGCGTCGCGCCACCAGGCTTGAGTCATAGTGCAGCTCCTTTGAGCATTAAGGGCAGGCCGGCCACGGTCAGCACCACGCGCTGACAGCGCTCGGCCACGGCCTGGTGCAGCCAGCCAGCCAGGTCGACATAGCGTCGGGTCAGCTCGCCCATGGGCACGACGCCCAGGCCGGTTTCGTTGCTGACCAGAATGACGGTGCCAGGCAATTGTTCCAGGCAGGCCAGCAAGGCATCACGCTCTTCGGCCAGGCGCTGGTCGTCTTCGAGCATCAGCAGGTTGGTCAACCACAACGTCAGGCAGTCAACCAGCAGGCAGCGCCCCTCGGCCGCTTCGGCGCGCAGTACTGCCGCCAGGGCCAGCGGCTCTTCGATCAGCCCCCAGTCTGCGGGACGGCGCTGGCGATGCAGCGACACGCGTTCGTTCATTTCACCGTCCAGCGGCTGGCTGGTAGCGATGTAGGTCACTGGCAGGCCGCTGGCGCTGGCCAGCTGTTCGGCCAGGCGGCTCTTGCCGGAGCGGGCGCCACCGAGGATCAGGCTGCGCATGTCAGGCCACCCCGCACAGTTGGCGCAGGTGAGCGGTGTCCAGGTGCTTTTCCACCAGATCGGCCAGGCGCTCGATGTCGCGTTCGCGCAGGGCTTCGTAATCGATGCTCTGCACATCCTCCAGGCCAGCCCAGCGCAGCAGCGCAGCACACGACTGGCTGCCCTCGAACAGGCCGTGCAGGTAGGTGGCGAGGATCTGGCCATCGGCACTGACAGCGCCATCACAGCGGCCATCGGCCAACTGCACGGCGGGCTGCTCCAAGGCAGGGCCGGTGGTGACGCCAGCGTGAATTTCATAGCCGCCAACCGGTGCTGCTTCAAGGTTCAGCGTGCCGGCAACGTTGCGCAGTTGCTTCTCGGCTTCCAGCACCGTGGCGTAATCGAGCAGGCCCAGCCCCGGGCTTGAACCTGCAGCCCCTTCGAGACCCAGCGGGTCATGCACGTCGCGGCCAAGCATTTGCAGGCCACCGCAGATCCCGATCAGCTTGCCACCGTAGCGTAGGTGCCGCTCGATGGCCTTGTCCCAACCGCGCTCGCGCAACTGCGCCAGGTCACCGCGCACGCTCTTGGAACCCGGCAGGATGATCAGGTCGGCAGGCGGGATCGGCTGGCCCGGGCCAATGAACTGCAGGTCGACCTGCGGGTGCAGGCGCAACGGGTCGAAGTCGGTGTGGTTGCTGATGCGCGGCAGTACCGGGACGATCACCTTGAGCACGCGCTCGGTCTTGGCGCCTTGGCGCACATCGATGCCGTCTTCGGCTTCCAGGTGCAGGTCGGTGACGTAAGGCAGCACCCCCAGCACTGGCTTGCCGGTGCGTTGCTCCAGCCAGTCGAGCCCCGGCTGCAACAAGGCGATATCACCACGGAAGCGGTTGATGACAAAGCCTTTGACCCGCGCCTGCTCACTGGGCGACAGCAACTCCAGCGTGCCCACCAGGTGCGCGAACACACCGCCGCGGTTGATGTCGGCGACCAGGATCACCGGGCAGTCCACCGCTTCGGCAAACCCCATGTTGGCGATGTCGCCGGCACGCAGGTTGATCTCCGCCGGCGACCCCGCGCCTTCGACCATGACCACCGGCCAGGCGGCACTCAGGCGCTGGTGCGAAGCCAGCACCGCCTGCATGGCGATGGCCTTGTAGTCATGGTAAGCCACCGCGTTCATGCTGGTGACCGCACGGCCGTGGATGATGACCTGGGCGCCGGTATCGCTGTTGGGTTTGAGCAACACGGGGTTCATGTCGGTGTGGGGTGCCAGCCGGCATGCCTGCGCTTGCACCGCCTGGGCGCGGCCAATTTCGCCGCCGTCGGCAGTCACCGCGCTGTTCAGCGCCATGTTCTGTGGTTTGAACGGCACCACGCCAACGCCCTGGCGCAACAGCCAGCGGCACAGGGCAGTTACCAGCGTGCTCTTGCCGGCGTCGGAGGTGGTGCCTTGCACCATGAGGGTGGTCATGCCGATTCCTTTTGATAGTCCGCCAGGGCCTGGGCCAGGCGCTGTTCGTCCGCCGCGCATTCGGGCAGCCCCAGGCGCACGGCCGGTGGGTGTTCGAACAAGCGCACCAGGATGCCGCGGCGGGCGAGAAAGCCATGCAACTGCACGGCGCGCTGACTGCGCACGTACTGGAACAGGTCACAGCCACCGCTGGGCGCAAGGCCGTTACTGGAAAGCAATGTGGCCAAGCGCTGGCTGGCGGCAGCGCAACGTTCTATCTGCATGCGCTGGGCAGGCTTGTCGGCCAGGCTGGCCTGGGCCAGCACCCGGGTTGGCCCGTTGACCGTCCACGGGCCAAGCAGCTCGGCCAGGCGCAGCAACAGGCTGCGCTCGGCGGCGACGAAGCCCAGGCGCACCCCGGCCAGGCCAAAGAACTTGCCGAACGAGCGCAGCACGATCAGCCCCGGGCGCTCGGCGCAATCGACCACGCCATCCGCCGGGGTGTTGTCCATGAACGCCTCATCGACCAACAGCCAGCCACCACGGGCAGCCAGGCGGGCATGCCAGCCCAGCAGGCGCTCACGCGGCACCCGCCGCCCGGTCGGGTTGTTGGGGTTAACCAGCACCAGTACATCGAGGCTGTCGAGTGCTGCCTCGACCTGCGCCTCATCCAGCTCAACCAGTTGATGCCCCGCCCGTTGCCAGGCGTACGGGTGTTCGGCATAACACGGCGTCAACACCCCTACCCGGCCAGCCGCACGCAGCAGCGGCAACGCCTGGATCGCCGCCTGGGAGCCCGCCACCGGCAGCAACTGGCGGGCGCCGTAATACGCACGGGCAGCCTCTTCCAGGCCGTCCTCGGTCTCTGGCAGGCGGGCCCAGGCATCAGTGGGTATCGGCGGAATCGGGAATGGCCAGGGCGCGATGCCACTGGACAGGTCCAGCCACTGCTCGCGAGGGATACCGTAATGCTGCACCGCACGCAGCAGGCGGCCACCGTGTTCAAGCATTGACGTAAGCCCCCAGGGAGATCAACAACAGCCACAGCCACACGCCGCGCTGCACCAGGCTCCAGCCACGCTCGATGGCATCGGCGTCAGCCATCGGCCCATCACCCAAACGTGGCCGCTCATGCAGTTCGCCGTGGTAAACCGCCGGGCCGCCCAGCTCTACCCCCAGCGCACCAGCACCGGCGGCCATCACAGGCCCGGCGTTGGGGCTGTCCCACAACGGGCCCTGCTTGCGCCAGCAGGCCAGAGCCAGGCGGGTCTTGCCCAGCAGTGCGTAGGTGAGCGCCACAAGCCTTGCGGGAATATAGTTGAGCACGTCATCAATGCGCGCCGCGCACCAGCCGAAGCGCTCGAAGCGCTCGTTGCGATACCCCCACATGGCATCCAGGGTGTTGCTCAGGCGGTACAACACCACGCCCGGCGCACCGGCCACCACAAACCAGAACAGCGCGGCGAACACCGCGTCACTGCCGTTTTCCAGCACCGACTCGGTGGCGGCCCGGGCCACGGCGGGCTCGTCCAGCTCGCGGGTTTCGCGGCTGACCAGGTAGCCGACGCGGCGCCGCGCTTCTTCCAGGTCGCCCTGGCGCAAGGCGTTGGCCACCGGCAGCACATGTTCACCCAAGCTGCGCAGGCCCAGGGCGCAGTACAGCGCCAGCACATCCACCAGCCAGCCAATATAGGGCAGCCAGGACAGGATCAGCGCCACCAGGGTGAGCGGCACCACTGCCAGAAACCACGCACTGACGCCGTGGCTACGCCAGCCGCGGCCACCTGCATTCAGGCGGCGCTCGAGGTTACCGGCCATATTGCCGAAGGCCACCAGCGGGTGGCGCCGCTGCGGTTCGCCCAGCAAGGCATCCAGGGCCACCCCGGCCATGGTCAGCAAGGCCACGCTCATTGGCGCTCTCCCCATTGGTTTTCGTACAGCAGCTCGCTCAAGGGCCGTTCTTCGGCCCAGTTTTCCAGCACCAGCATGGGGGCCGGGTAAAATTCGGTCACTGGCCCCAGGCACAACACCGCCACCGGCTTGGCTCCATCAGGCATGCCCAGCAGTGCCGCCAGCGCCAGGGGGTCGAACAGCGACACCCAGCCCATGCCCAGCCCTTCGCCACGGGCCGCCAGCCACAGGTTCTGGATAGCGCAGGCCAGCGAGGCCAGGTCCATCTCCGGCAGGGTGCGACGGCCGAAGATGTACGGCTCGCGGTTGTCCATCAAGGCCGCTACCAGCAACTCGGCACAGTCGTTGATGCCTTCTACCTTAAGCTTCATGAAGTCATCCGACCGCTCGCCCAATGCTTCGGCGGTGCGCAGCCGCTCCGCCTCCACCAGGGCCTGGATGCGGGTGCGCAAGTCACGCTGGGTAATGCGGATGAACCGCCAGGGCTGCATCAGGCCGACGCTCGGTGCCTGGTGCGCGGCCGCCAGCAGCCGACCAAGCAGCTCCGGCGCCACCTGGCCACCGGCGAAATGGCGCATGTCACGGCGCTCGCCGATGGCGCGATAGATCGCGGCGCGTTCGGCGTCGCTGTAAGCGTGTTCGCTCATGGTCGCAACAGCGCCGCCGCCGCATAGGGGTTTGAGGGGAAGTAGAAGTGCACGTAGGAGGCCGTCAACCGGCCCAGGCGATACACCGCTTCGTTGCCACGCCCACCGTTGGGGCTGAGGCCCCGGGCAATCGGGTCCAGCGCCGTGCTGGTCAGCGAGTGGTGATAGGTGTGACCGCGCAGGGTACCTTCCGGCAGCTCCACCGCCTGCAAGGCCAAGGCCGCCAGGCGCTTCTGCATGGTCGCCTCGCCGGGCAGCAGGCCGAGCAGTTCGGCACGCTCACCGGCTACGTCAGTCAGGGCATCGAGCAGGTATAGCATGCCGCCACATTCAGCCAGCAACGGCTTGCCCTGGGCATGATGGGCACGAATTGCCTCGCTCATCGGCGCATTGGCGGCCAGGGCGTGGTGATGCAGCTCGGGATAACCACCCGGAAGGTACAGGCTGTCCACAACCGGCAGTTCACGGTCATGCAGCGGCGAGAAGAATTCCAGCTGTGCACCCAGGTTGCGCAGCAGTTCCAGGTTGGCGCCATAGGTGAAGGCGAACGCCTCGTCCCGCGCCACACCAATGCGCACGCCAGCCAGCGAGGCAGCGCACGCTTGCGGTTCGGGTTCGGCAAAAGTCACCGGCGGTGGCAAGGTTGCGTCGCAGCTGGCGCCGAGCGCCTCGGCTGCGGCGTCCAGGCGGGCATCCAGGTCGTTCAGCTCGCTGGCCTGCACCAGCCCAAGGTGGCGGCTGGGCAGCTCGATGCCCCGCTCGCGGGACAAGCCGCCATACCAGCGCAGCCCTTCGGTCAGGCTGCCTTCGAGCAGTTGCGCGTGGCGCAGGCTGCCCACCCGGTTGGCCAGTACGCCGGCGAACGGCAGGTCGGCCTGGTAACGCGCCAGGCCCAGGGCCAGGGCGCCGAAGGTCTGGGCCATGGCCGTGCCGTCGATCACCGCAAGCACCGGCACGCCGAAGTGGCGCGCCAGGTCGGCGCTGGACGGGGTGCCATCAAACAGCCCCATCACCCCTTCGATCAAGATCAGGTCGGCCTCGCCGGCCGCTTCCCACAGCAGGCGGCGGCTTTCCTCGGCACCGATCATCCATAAATCCAGCTGGTACACCGGCGCGCCACTGGCCCGCTCGAGAATCATCGGGTCCAGAAAATCGGGCCCACACTTGAACACCCGCACCTTGCGCCCGAGGTTGCGGTGCAGGCGGGCCAGGGCAGCAGTGACAGTGGTCTTGCCCTGGCCAGAGGCCGGTGCCGCAATCAACACGGCGGGGCAGTGGCGCGATTGACTCACAGTTCGACGCCCTTCTGTGCGCGGATACCGGCCTGGAAGGCGTGCTTGAGCATACCCATCTCGGTCACGGTATCAGCCAGTTCGATCATCTCCGGCTTTGCAGCGCGGCCAGTGACGATCACGTGCTGCATGGGCGGACGGGACTGGATGTCGGACAGTACCTGGTCCAGGTCGAGGTAGCCGTGCTTGAGGGCGATATTCAGCTCATCCAGCACCACAAACTGCACACTTGGGTCCTGCAGCAACTGGCGCGACACCGCCCAGGCGGCTTCGGCGGCGGCGATGTCACGCTGGCGGTCCTGGGTTTCCCAGGTAAAGCCTTCGCCCATCACGTGGTAGCGTACCTGCTCGGGGAAGCGGCGGAAAAACAGCTCTTCGCCGGTGCTGTTGCGGCCCTTGATGAACTGCACCACACCGCACTGCATGCCATGGCCCAGGGCGCGCGCGAGCATGCCGAAGGCCGAGCTGCTCTTGCCCTTGCCATTGCCGGTCAGCACCAGCAGCAGGCCGCATTCGTTGGGGGAATTGGCGATGCGTTCATCGATGACCGCCTTCTTGCGCTGCATGCGCGCCAGGTGGCGTTCGTCGCGTTCGGTGGGTTCGCTCATCAAGGGTTCTCCGCAGGCTGGCACCACGGCAAGGCGTGGCGACAGGTAATAGGCAGGCAGACGGAGAACGCGCAGGGCCATGGCAGGGCGCCACGGTGCACCGCGCATCACCCTCCGTGATGCCGTTGGCAGTTCCAGGCCGGTCTCCGGGCTTGTGAGCGGGCCTTGGCCCAGGCCTGCGCGCCTTCCCGGATGCTGGCATCCAGTGGCCCTGCGCGGCCTTCTACTCACCTACCGTTGCGGGGGCAGCGCCGGAATCGCGCCATGCTGGCGCCCACCGGCTTCCCAGTTTCACCCTGCCCAGTGGGGGCTGGCAGGGCACCTGAAACACGCGCGAAGGTTAGAGGGTTGCACCCTGAGCGTCAATCGAAGCGGGTGTTGCCGCGACGTATGCGCTTGATCTTGCTCCGGCTGTTGATCTGGCTGTTGATCCTGCTCTTGATCCTGCTCTTGATCCTGCTCTTGATCCTGCTCTTGATCCTGCTTTTGATCTTGCTTTTGATCTGGCTCTTGATCTTGCTTTTGATCTTCGCGACTTCAGGAGGCCGAACGCAGGCCTTGCGGAGGGAGGTGACGGGCATGGATGCCCGTCAAGCGCTGGGCCCCAGGATGGGGCCTGCAGCGCGGTCCTCCCGGGAGCGAGGCCGGAGTGAGGGAACCCCGGAGCG
>NZ_SSOI01000034.1:0-10938 GCF_029873175.1 Pseudomonas sp. BN505 | reverse complement strand
AACTGCACCACCCAGGGTGCTTGGTCGAGCTCGTCGAAGCTGTCCTGCAGCGCATCTTCCAGCGCATCGCGCGCCGCCATCAGCCATTCGGGCTCACGGCCTTCGGTCCCGATCGGCTGCAACTCGAACACGGCGCCCACCGAGCGGTTGTCGTCGAGCAGAAAGCATTGCTCCTCCTCGAGGTATTCGACCCAGGGCAAGTAGTCGGTGAAGCTGGGGTTGTGCGCATACTGCGCAGCTTCGTCCGCACGCGTTGCACGTCGACGCTGCGCCGCGCGCCAGGGCTGCCAGCGTGGCGGGGCTCGATCTGCGTCATCGACCATCACAAATCGTCCAGGCGTTCGCCGGGCAGTGCGTACTGGACCTTCTCGTACAACGGGAACACGGTCGAGTAGCCGGGCACGGGCGTCTGCTGGGTGCCGGCCAGGTGCGGGTAGACGTACATCACCAGATCGGGATTGGGCAGGCGTGGGAACTGGGTGCGAATCTCGTTGGCGGCCGTGCGGGTATAGGCGCTCTGGTCCTTGATCTGGCGCTCGGGATCGAGAACCGGCCGGCGCAGCTCACTGCGGGCCTCCTGCAACTGCTGCTGCGTGCCGATTGCGGCGCCGCTGTTCCAGATATCCAGCATGGTGTGATCGCCGTGGGGCAGCATCTCGTCCTTGCTGGTGGTACAGCCTGCCAGGTGTAGGCAAAGCAGCAGGCTAATCCAGGTCCAGTACCGAAACGGATGGGCGTTCATGATTCACTCTCCGGCCTTTGGGTTCGTAGTCGATGCTGATTTCGTGATCCAGGTGCAACGCCACCTTGGCCCCCGGCGGGACGTAGATGGCGGCAAAGGCTTCGCCGTAGAGCTTGTTGATCCAGTCACGGATATCGCCGATGCCACCGCTGATGACCGAGTTCAGCGCGCTGTTGCCACTGTTCTGTGAAAGCCCCAGGCTGCCGCTGGCCGAGTTGATGAATGACGTATTGGTCTGTTCGCTGCCTAGCGCTGCAGCGAAGCCGGCGCCGGCAGCGGTGATCAGGCTCTGACTGCCCAGGTACTGCTGGGCGTTGGAGCGACGCTCACCGGCGATGCAGGGAATGCCGTAAGGGTCGGAGATGTAGCCCAAGCCGCCGCGGATCTTCTCGGTGTCTGAAGTCTGGGTACTGCTGCGGTTGCGACTGACCACCTTCTGCGGCTGCGGCACCGTGCGCACGGTGCCGTCGCTGAAGACAAAGGTGATCGACTCGACCTGGCCGCGCACGCATGACAAGGTCCAGTCACCGGCCGCAGTCCCGCTCATGACCGCGCCGACCACGTCCGGTAGGTCGATGCCGTTGGCGGTGAGGTTGTCCGGCCCCACCAGTACCTTGAACGGATAGGGATCGTTCACCGTGCCGTCCACCGGCACCCGGCCAATCAGGGCGGTCATGGCGATTGAGCCCATCAGGGTCGAGTTTTCGGGGATGGTGTAGACCGGCTTGGCGCCATCGGTCCGATCCTGAGTGCTGTCCAGGTCGCGCTCGCCCTTGGCCACGCCGCGCAGATGGTCCTGGCCCCGGTCGATCGCGTTGTTGTCTAGGCCATGCAGATCCTTGAACTTCGACGTCAGCGATGACAACGGTCCCTCAGCTTTGCTGGCCCCCTCTTGGCCAGCACGTGCATTGGATGGCTCGATCCATTGCACTGCATCCGCCGGCGGTTGTGCCCCGGAGAATTGTTGCTCGTCACCCGGTTCGAGCCCAAAGCCCACAGGTACGTCGGACTTCGCGGCCGGCTTGCTGGTGAGCTGGTCCTTGAGTCGGGACAGCAAACCCTGGGTTTCGCGGTGCTGTTGCTCGGCCTTCTGCCGGGCATCGTTGGCCTGCTGGCGCTGCTCGGTGACTTGCTGGGTGACACTGCTCAGCGTGTTTTGAATGCGACTGTCGATGTTGCCTTCGCGCGTGCGCAACCGGTTGTTTTCGGTCTGCAGCGTCTCGTTGCCTTTCTTCAGCGACAGCATCTCGCTGCGCATCGCTTTGACCTGGCCAATCAGCGTGGCCACGGTGTCGCGCGGCGTGTCGCCGGCAATGCCGAGGGCCTTGGCCTGTTCCGGACTGAGGGCAGTGTTTTCGGGATCATGGGCAGGTTCAGCGTCTGGCGCCGTCACCCAGGATTTGCCGATGATCAGCACGATCCCCAGCAGGACCGCCGGTACCAGCCATTTCAGTAAACCGTTAGCTTTCATGATCGGCAGCCTCCGGCGCTGGCGGTGGCAGCAGCAGTGCGTGTTTCAGGTCGCCGCCTCGGGTGACGAGATACGCCACGGTGGTGTCTTCAGGTGTGCCGGCGTGCCCCAGATATTCATGCTGGAAGGTGGCGGCATACAGCGTGGCCTGCAAGTGACGCGGGTCCAGCGAGACCTTGGCCGGCCCACGGTTGACGATCTTCACCGCCGTCACCCAATAATCGCCCAGCCGCCAAGCGGCGAGCCCCTTGATGGATACGTGCTCGGTCGGCAGGAGTGTGCTTAATCCTGAGGACTCGCCTAGCGAGACCCGATGGACACCAGGCAAGGGTGCCACGGTGCGCAGAGGCGCATACAGGTTTTGCGCTGCATAGCGAGTCAACACTACCGGTACCGGCGTGGCTGTAGGCGCTGCGTCCGGCGCGGTGTTCACGTCCGGCGTCTGCGCTTGAGCGACGATCTTGACCGGCTCCAGCGCCTCGCTGCCCTCGAACGCTTCGATGTCGACCAGGATGATGTCCCCCGACTTCACCGACTGCAGCTGGAGGCGGGTAGGGGGAATGGCTTCCGACGCATGCAGGTACACCGTGCCACCGACCGACTGCACGCGCAGCTTGCTGCTGATCGCACTGGGGAGCCCGACGCGGACATCCTCATCCAGCATGAGGATTCGTTCCTGGCCCACCGTCAGCGGCACGGCCAGCGGCAGGCGGTCCCAGTACTTGACCTCGACGGCACCCACAGCGGAACACCAGCCGGCGATCGAGACCAGCATCAGGATCAAGATACGCATCATCATGCACCTCCAGGCAGTGTCAGCTTCTGCGGTGTGCCTTCGTAGCAGTCCAGGGCCAGGCCCCACTTGTTGTGCTCGGGATCGACGTCAAAGCGCACGACACGCAGGGGGTAGCGCACGACGACGCGCTTCACCGGCTCGGCGGCGTAATATTCGTCGGCATTGAGGTCGAGCTTGACCAGCCAGCTGTGCTTATCCAACTGCTTTACCCGCAGGTCGGGGTCGTCGCTGTAGCCCCGCCCCAGCACCTCGTATACGCCGCGTACGCGGCCGCGCAGTTCGCCGGCTGCCTTGCGGTACTCAAAATCGCCATCGAAGAAGGTCTTGCACGCCGGTGTCAGATAAGGCTGCAGGGCGAAGATCGCGCGGTGGTAGTCGACCTCGCCGTCGGTGGGCCAGCGGTTGAGTTGGCCGAATATGTACAGGGCAAAGGCATAGATGTTTTCGGGCGGCACGTCCCACCATTTGCGCGTGCTACCTGAGCGCAGATCCGGTGGTACGTGAATGGTCAGTTCGGAGGGGGCGGACTGCCAGCCGTACCAGAGCCCAGTGCACAGCAGCGCCAGGGTCGCTACGGCCAGGCGCAGGCTGAAAATGTGCGCCTGCTGTGCATCCACCTTGTTGCGGAAACGGCTCATGGGTTGGTCCTCGCAGGTCGGCGTGTGCGCCGGACAGTCCATGGGCCGGAGTGGAGAATCAGGTACTGAGAGCCAATGCCCCAGTGCACCGCCAGTTGCCACTGCAGGCGTCGGTACAGCCAGGTTTCGGGACGAGCACGCTTGGCCCGGCGCAGCAGCTTGCCGCCACCGAGCAGCACCAGCGCCATACACAGGAACATGCAGGTGGGCAGGGTGGCGATGGAGGCGGAGGCCACCGCCAGCGGCCCGCCAAGGACCACACCCAGTACTGCGCCGACAATCAGCGCGACCCACATCTCGTCATTGGTGAGGCCGCGCAGGACGGCTGGATCGCGGTTCAGGCGTTCCGGCAGGAAGGTCAGCGTGCCGTCGGGGAGGGTAGCAGGGACGTCGGACATGGCTGCCTCACAGAATCGTCGCGGCTTTGGTCAGGAACCACAGAATCACCACCACCAACAGCGCTCCGACGCCGACCACGGCGCCGAGGTCTTTCCAGGTCTTGCGCTGGTTTTGCACGTCGGCGTAGACGGTCAGCGAGTGCCACGCCACGCCAAGGAAGGCGAGGGTAGCGATCAACAGACCGAGCAGGATGCCGCCGTCGTAGGCATAGTTCTTGATGGTGTCGATCAGGCCTGAGCCTTCGCCGCGGGACGGAGCTTCCATGGTCGGCAGGTCAGCCCAAGCCAGCGTCGAGCTCAGCAGCGCCAAGCCGCCGAGCAGGGCTTTTACATAGGCAGCCCGCAGCCGGCGAAGCGGGCGGTGACAACCACGAGAGAGGTTCATAGCAAGGCCTCCTGATTACGACAGCATGAAAAACATCAGCACGATCAAGGCGAGGGCCAGACGCAGCGTACTGCCGCCGAGCGAGCCAAAATTGATGTTGCCGGCCGCCCAGCCGCGGTAGCCGGTCCACAGCGCCCAGGTGCACCAGAGCAACGCGAGCACCAACACCGATGAGCGCCACAGCACCGAACTGAGCTGCGGGGCAAAGCCGGCAACGGCGGAGAACGCTGTGAGTTGGGTGTCAGTCATGCTCATGGCAGGGGCTCGAGTGAGGTGCTTCAGCACGGTACTGATCGGCCAACTCGACTAAGTCGGCAGGCTGCGCCCGGGAGGGCGACAAGTATTGTTGGATGCCTTCACGCACACGTTCGAGGTCTGCCGCAAACCGCAGATAGTCGAAGCGATAGCGCGCGCCATCGATATTTTCTGAGCCGTTTTTCGCGCGATCGGCCAACTGATCGATGGCAGTGAATTGTCGTTGAATGAGTTCCAAATCCGAGCGCTCGCGAGTTTCCTGTGCAACCGCCGGGAGGGTTACTAGGTAAATCACAAGCAATGGGAAGGCATACGTCCTCATGGCGAGCTCCAGAGCAATCTCTGGTCGCCACCATCACTGCGGGGGCGAGTTCATGCACGAATTAAAAGGATTCTCGATCTTTCGTTTTCTGGCGAGGTTGGGCAGAAGTGGGGTGAGACTGGAGTGAGGAATTGAGGCGGTATATGAACAAGCTGGCGCTGCGTGCTTATTACGAGCGCTGCAGCGAGCGCTTGAAAGTACAGCTAGCCATCATTCGGAGAATGACAGCTCTGCCTGAAGTGCGCCCTCAGCGCGTGGAGCTGTTTTCGTTCGGGGGTTGCGTGAGCTGGTCAACGAAGGAGTCGCAGCTAAATCGTCCCCCAGGGTGGCCTGTAGTCCTGGAATTCGACCATGCGATTCAAGTGCTCGAATCTCGTTCCTGGTCCTGACCAGCAACTCATTTGCCGTCTGCCCTGTATCCTCGCTCAGCGTCAATGCCACCAGCGTCAAAGGGCTCACTTCCAATCGCTCGCTAAGCTGCTCAAGTTTGTCCAGCGTGAGACTCGATCTACCGGTTTCGAGCTTGGACAGGTAGGTGCGGCTGGTCGTGTCGGCAAATCCGCGCTGGGTGATGTTTCGCTGACTACGTAGTACTCGAAGCACATTGGCGAACGATGACTTCAATGTCATGAAATTACCTGAGGAATAGAGCGAGTAGGTGCATGTGGCGGCGACATGAGTTGGGGGGAGGCAGACCGCTCTGGCCTCCCGTTTCACACTACCATACACCCTTGGATCAAGCCCTGGTGGCCAGTGATCCCGCGATCGTCGACGTTCGACACAAAGCCGATGCTAATGAACGGCTACCTCTGGCCAGAAGGCGCCCCTTGATGATGTTTGCCGAGAGTGGCTGCACTTCAAGCCGCTACCTGAGATTCCCAGCAACTATCACCTCACGGAGACTTTTTCTTCACCCAATTTTCACTTCCTATTGGGCACACTCAAGCTATCCCTACGTGATAGATGCTCCCTTGCCCGCCTAGCAGCGGGCTTTCTTTTGCCCGCAAGGTTGATTGAATTGGCCACGCACCGGCCCTCAGCGTACTTATGAAGCTAAATGTTCTTGGGTTAAGTGCGGATCGGTCGCGATCCGTCTAGCGCGGCCCACGCCCCACGCGAGAGCACGAGTCATGGACTCACCAGGTCGCGAGTCGAAGGATTCCTCGTAAAGCACCATTCCGAAGCGTGCATACACACCGATGAACATCTGCGTGCCACCGGTACGCGACAAGCGCACTTGGACGTCGATGGTCGTGCCGTCGTTTAGAGTCTCATCATGAGTACGGTGGTGAAGGGTTGGATCTGCCCAATTCCAGAAAGCATCACCCCGTATACGCATGCGACCCTCCTACGACTTTAGTATTAGATGAGTATCTCTCCAACATAGTCGACGAGACCCGTAGCGCAACGGCAATGGTGAGGCATTGGGTACTTCATCCGACCATCGGGCAGCATGTAGAACTAAAGGAGTGAAGCCGTTGCCAGTGAGTCTCTGGGTACGAAAATCCATCCCTCCTGTTCCGGCACATTTGACGGAGGCCAGACTAAGCGATTGGGCTCGAATCTGAAGAGCCAGGCAATAAGCGCAGCAGTGAGCGCATCTCGTTCATCCTCATACCAGTCATCGCTGGAGGCCCCAGAAAACCCCAAGCAACGCTGCCTTAAGTCTTTGACTACCGCCGACTGTTTTGCAGAGCTGGGGTAGACCTCGATGGCGTCACCTGCGCGTCATCCGTCCAAATACCACAGCACGGGCGGTTGGGTAAGAAACGTGCCAGTACATGCATGCCTTTGGTAGCTTGACTACCGATCATGTCCTTGATGGCTGACAGCGGAGATAATCCCCGTTCGAACAAAAAACGCTCGGTATAGCGAAACAAATAGGGGTTGGTAGCTGACGCGTTAACTACCGGCACAGAGTGGCCACTTACCAGCAAGTTCACTAGCTCGGTAGAAAAACCCAATGGGGTGTCGATTCCCAAAACGACGGTCGCGTCGCGACGGACAATCTCGACATCACAGGCTAATAGAAGTGATCGCACAAAGTCGTCAGTGGTCTTCGCCTGATTGATCTGCTCGCGCAGATTCCCTCGCCACGGCTTACCTCGCATCTGCAGGTTCTGATCTATCACCACTAGAGCATCTCGGCTGAGGCGATTCCGGTCGCAGTTCCAGCCACCAACATCCCAGCCGATCATCAGCGATTCGGAACTCAAAGTATTTTCCCCGTCCGCTATCGGTTCTAGGAGGCCTGCGCGGCCTCCACCAATCATACCTACCATAGCGCTTGAGCCTGCGCCCTGTCAGACGATGTAGTAGCCGAGGAGACGAGGGTAGCTATCATGAGCTCCTCCAGTCCGTGCTCAAGGCTTTACCAATAGGTGTGGTGCGGCGCAGTCAGAGACGTTGCTCTAATTCACCCACCTTCTTGACCGATTAATCGGTCGAGGACCGTGGGTCGCGATTGGACCGCTATCGACCCAAAGCGGACCTAGTCAACCGTGATAATTTGCCGTTCGGCGAGCGACGCCTTCACTTATGGAGGAGCAAGCTCTTTTACCCTAACGCGGCAGCGAATGCTTCTGGCGTGGGGCTCTCCTCCCATTGCGCGATAGTCGCCGGCAGCACCAGCCATGGCTGCTTGCGCCGAGTCCAGATATGCGCAACCGGCTCGAAACACTCAGTCCCTTCCAGGATGCCGGCCCGTACCACTCGCATGCCGGGTGCTGCCGTGGTCTCGTTGAACAGCCGGGTATGACATGTACCGCAGGCATGTTGGGTAGACGTTTGACCTTGGTGTTCATGCTCAAAGATCGCCGTTTCGCCAGCCACCTGAACAGCCGAAGCCGCGCTCAGCATGTGCAGACCAAACGCACTGCCGCTCCAGCGCTGGCAGTTCAAACAGTGGCAGGCATACAGCGGCGGCAATTGCTGCGCCACGATCTCAAGGGTGATTTGCCCACATCGGCACTGACCGGTGATTCTCATGCGTTGGTTCCTTACAATGACGCCCGGAAAAATGTGGGCGAATGATCGCCTTTCACGGGTTCGGGCAGAAGATCAAATTAGGAGCAACTGTTGGCTAAGAATGTATGAGCGGCATTGAATGGGAAAGCCAGCGTGTATTTCTCGCCGTGTTGCGCTCTGGCAGCCTGAGCGGCGCGGCGAAGTTGCTGGGTATCGCCCAGGCCACTGCGCGTCGGCGCCTGGACCATCTTGAACACGCTCTCGGTGTAAGTCTGTTCACCCGCACACCTCAAGGGCTGACGCCTACTGCCGGAGCGCAGCGCCTGATTGAACATGTGGAGGCCATGGACCTGGCCGCGCAAACCTTCAACCGCATGGCCAGTTCTGAAGCGTCGGTGGATCACGGCACGATTCGGCTGACCTGTGGCGAGTTGCTTGGCGTCGAGGTATTGCCCGACCTGCTGCCCCCTTTCCATTACGAATACCCCAGGCTCAAACTTGAGTTGAGCATAAGCGATACCCTTGAAGACATCGCCAGGCTGCAATCGGACATTGCGGTCCGGCTGATGCGGCCCAATGAAGCGGATATCACCGTGCGGCGTGTCGGTAGTTTGCAGATTGGCATCCATGCCAGTGCCGGGTGCCTGGAGCGCTATGGTAATCCAGCCTCGCTGCTGTCGCTTCGCCAGCTGCCGCTGATCGGCCCGGATAGACGCTCAGCGGATTTGCGTCGGTTTGTCGATGCTGGTCTGTGCGATGCCGACCAGCATTTCGCCATTGCCTCTGATCATCACCTTGCTCAGCTGGCCGCTCTGAAAGCGGGCTTGGGCTTCGGACTCTGCCCGACGCGAATCGCAAAATCGCACGGCCTGGTACATGTCCTACCCCTCGATTTTGGCTTTGAGGTAGAGGTGTGGATCGCAATGCACAATGACCTGCGCAAAATCAACAGGATCGCTCAGGCGTTCGAGGTTCTAGGAGAGCAGTTACATCAGTATCTATGCTTGGCCGATCAGTGAGCAGCGTAGGCCGTGGCATCCACTGCTTGGTCTGAACGGCTTCAATGGGTCGAATCGCGACGGTCATACCTCGACCGTCGCTGGACGCTGTCAAACCTCCGTCTGCTCTGCCATCTCCAATGCGTCATCGACTTCAATGCCCAGGTATCGCACCGTGCTTTCAAGCTTTGTATGGCCGAGAAGGAGCTGAACTGCTCTCAGGTTCTTCGTCCTGCGATAGATCAGCGATGCCTTCGTACGTCTCATCGTGTGGGTGCCGTACATAGCTGGATCTAGCCCAATAGACTTTATCCACGCCTTGACGATTCGGGCGTACTGCCGGGTGGAGAGATGCACTGAGGCGTGTAATCGGCTTGGAAAAAGACAATCTTCGCTGTGGAGTTTGGCTTGATGTATCCAGGCCTGTAGGGCCAGCCGTGTTTGCTCTGTAATTTCAAACTGCACGGGCCGCTGGGTTTTCTGCTGCATCACTATCGCTCGCGATGACACGTGCTCCCCATGAGCAACGTCGCGTACGCGAAGCTTGGTCAGATCGCAGGCTCGTAGCTTGCTGTCGATGGCCAGATCGAAAAGGGCCAAATCCCGAGTTTCTTCCGCGATTTGGAGCCTTACCCGAATGGCCCAGATATCTTTCAGTCGGAGCGGAGTTTTCTGCCCGACCAATTTTCCTTTGTTCCAAGGCTGATGGCTGTTGGTCGTAATGGCGTTCATGGCTTGTCCTCCATGTGAGGGAGGACAAGGATGGTCAGCCCGATCCAGAGGCGCTAACCGACCCTTTGCAGCCGTTCGAGGAGTCTACGAAACCGAGGTCGATTCAGTTCGACATCTTTCGGGGGCCGCAGGACTCGTTCCTGGGACACCTGAGAACGAACTCACTGACGTTCGTGGAGGCGAGTTACCTGTGGTGACACCGAGTTCATGTCGCCAAGCTCCTTCACCATGTAGACCGCAGACGTCGGGCAGAGGCTGTTGAACTCCTCCGAATTGGAAATTGCCTTTGGGGCTTGGGATCGGTCTCTGTGCTCATATCCCCGAGCCTCGAAGAAGTCGGGTGCTGTAGTGGTCAGCAGATGAAGGCTCTGGGCTCCGTCAGCTTCCGCTATTCGCTCAAGTGCTCTGAGCAGCAGGGTACCGATCCCTGACTTTCGCTGGGCCGGTACGACAACTAGTGAGCGAATCAGACGAGTCCGGCCACTTCCTTCAATGCCCCCGTATCCCAACTCCGTTTCTCCCCGGTGAAAGGAATAGAACATTCGGTCGGGCTGCAAAAGGTCTTGGGTCGGCAAGCCCGCTGCAGTCAGATGCGCAGCCAGGCCTTGGATTTGATCGGTACCAAGCAATCGGACAGAGATATCAGACTGGTTCATTGGGGACTCTGGGGATGGTATCGAAGGCCAGTATAGGTCCCGGAGCGGGGGCTTTTTCCAGTTTTATGACGTCCCGTCAGGCGAGGCAATTATAAATATCTGCTTTACCGCATATTTGAATAGGCATATATTCGGATTTCCAGATATTGGCCGTACACGCATTCCCCAGGAGGTCACATGCGGGAAACACTGACTCCCCCCATCGTTTTCAAATGCCTGGCTGATGACACCCGGGCCCGGATGACCCTGCTGATCGCCCGTGAAGGCGAACTCTGTGTCTGCGAACTTACCCACGCGCTGGAGCTGAGCCAGCCGAAGATCTCCCGGCATCTTGCCCAGTTGCGCGAGGCTGGAATCCTGATGGATCGCCGCAAGGGTCAATGGGTGTACTACCGACTGCACCCCGAACTGCCGCAGTGGGTGGACGCGATGCTGAAGGGAGTGGTCGATGCCAACCAGGAATGGTTGAGCTCTGATGCATTGCGCCTTGCCGAAATGGGCGAGCGGCCGCAGGGCCCTGTTGCTTGTGCTTGAGACTTCCCTTCGCTGATTGAGTTGTAGTCATGCTGATCGCATTT
>NZ_SSOI01000033.1:0-94443 GCF_029873175.1 Pseudomonas sp. BN505 | reverse complement strand
CATCGGCTCTGGCGTAGTCGGTGCCAACGGCACCTTCCTCATCGACCTGAATCCAGCCGCGCAGCCGGGCGAGCAACTGAGCCTGGTACAGACCGACCCAAGCGGTAACGCCTCTGTGGCCGTCGAATACGACGTACCGCTGACCACTGCACCAGTCAGCCCGAGCAACCTGGCCATCGATGCCGACGGCACCACCCTCACCGGTTCCGCCCCGGCGGGTACTCGCGTGGAGGTGCATGACGCCAACGGCACATTGATCGGCAGCGCCATCGCCAATGCCGATGGCACCTTCAGCATCGAGCTGAACCCGGCCCAGGCCAACGGCGAACTGCTGGATGTGGTCGCCATTGATGGCAGCGGCGTATCTTCGCTGCCTGCGCAGGTCACCGCGCCGGACATCACCGCACCCGCCGCCCCGACCGAACTAGCCGTCAGCGCTGACGGCAGCGTCCTGACTGGCCGTGCCGAACCGGGCAGCACCATGCGTATTCTGGCCGCCGACGGCACCGAACTGGGTACGGCCGTGGTCGGTCCGACCGGTGTATTCAGCATCAACCTTGCTCCGCCACAAATCGACGGCGAAGTGCTGCAAGCCACGGCAACAGATGCCGCCGGCAACACATCACCCCCCAGCGCGGTGACCGCGCCGGACATTGACGGCGTCGACACCACGCCACCGGCAGCCCCGACGGATCTGGTAATCGGCCTGGCCGGTAGCCAGCTGAGCGGGCGCGGCGAACCCGGCACCACCGTACAGGTACGCGATGCAGCAGGTACTGTGCTGGCCACCGGCACTGTCGCTGCCGATGGCAGCTTCGCAATTACCCTTACCCCTGCCGTTACCGACGGCAGCGCGCTGCAAGTCACCCTGACCGACGCCGCTGGCAACGTCTCGCAACCCGGCTCGGTCACCTCGCCGGACCTGCAGGCCCCTGCCCAGCCCACCGAGCTGGCCCTGGCTGACGGCGTGACCTTCTCCGGTCGCGGCGAACCCGGTGCCACCGTGCAAGTCCGTAATGCCGCCGGCACCGTCGTCGGCACCGGCATCGTCGGTGCCGATGGCCTGTTCAGCATTACCCTTGCGCCCGCCCAGGCCAATGGCGAAGCCTTGGATGTACGCCTGGTGGATACCGCCGGCAACAGCTCTGCCCCGCTGCAGTTCGATGCACCGGACATCACCCCGCCGGCTGCGGTCAGCAACATCGTGGTCGGCAACGACGGCCTGGCCCTGAGTGGTCGCGGCGAAGCCGGCGCCACCGTCGAAGTGCGTGATGCCAACGGCGCCGTGATCGGCACCGGTGTGGTCGCCGCTAACGGCACCTTCCTTATCAACCTCGACCCAGCGGTGCAGCCAGGTGAGCAACTGAGCCTGGTGCAGACCGACCCGAGCGGCAACGCTTCCACAGCGCTGCAGTTCGAAGTGCCGCTGACCACCGCCCCGGCAAGCCCCAGCGACCTGGTGTTCGCCGAAGACGGCAGCAGCATCAGCGGCACGGCACCTGCCGGCACTCGCGTGGAAGTACATGATGCCAACGGCACGCTGATTGGCAGCATCGTGGCTGGCCCTGACGGCAGCTTCACCGTGGTCCTCGACCCGGCCCAGGCCAATGGCGAACTGCTGGACGTGGTGGCCATCGACGATGCTGGCGTGTCCTCCCTGCCAACACAGATCACCGCACCGGACATCACCGCACCTGCCGCCCCGAGCGAACTGGCCGTCAACGCTGACGGTACGGTAGTCACCGGCCGTGCCGAACCGGGCAGCACAGTGCGTGTGCTGGCCGCCGATGGCACCACCGTGCTGGGTAGCGTGGTGGTGGGCGCCACGGGCAGCTTCAGCATCACCCTGGACCCGGCACAGGTCGACGGCGAAGTGCTGCAAGTCACCGCCACCGATGCGGCAGGCAACACCTCGACCGCTGGCTCGGTCACCGCGCCAGACATCGACGGGGGCGATACCACGCCACCTGACGCACCGACCAACCTGGTGATCGGCCTCGCCGGCAGCCAGTTGAGCGGGCGTGGCGAGGCCGGCACCACCGTGCAGGTGCGCGATGCCGCAGGCACTGTACTGGCAACCGGGACCGTCGGCCCGGATGGCACCTTCGCGGTAACCTTGTCCCCTGCCGTGAACGACGGCAGCACGTTGCAAGTCACCCTCACCGATACCGCTGGCAACGTCTCGCAACCGGGCTCGGTCGCCTCGCCAGACCTGCAAGCCCCGACACAGCCGACCGAACTGGCCTTGGCCGATGGCGTCACCTTCACTGGCCGCGGCGAACCTGGCGCCACGGTGCAAGTGCGCAATAGCGCCGGTAACGTGATTGGTACCGGCCTGGTCAACGCAGACGGCACCTTCAGCGTCACCCTGTTCCCGGCCCAGGCCAATGGCGAGGCGCTGGACGTGCGGTTGGTGGATACTGCTGGCAACAGCTCTGCACCGCTGCAGTTCGATGCACCGGACATCACCCCGCCGGCTGCTGTCAGCAATGTCGTGGTCGGTACCGGTGGCCTGGTGCTCAGCGGTCGCGGCGAAGCCGGTGCCACCGTCGAAGTGCGTGATGCCCTCGGCACTGTCATCGGCACCGCCACGGTCGGCGCCAACGGCACCTTCGTGGTCAGCCTCGACCCGGCGGCTCAACCGGGTGCCGCACTGAGCCTGGTACAGACTGACCCGAGCGGCAATGCGTCCGAAGCCTTGCAGTTCGAGGTGCCCCTGACCCCTGCCCCGGCCAGCCCAAGCGACCTGGTAGTGGCCGCGAATGGCACCAGCATAACGGGTGCTGCACCGGCCGGCAGCCGCGTGGAAGTCCGCGATGCCAACGGCAACCTGGTCGGCAGCGTGGTGGTGGGCGCCGAAGGCACCTTCACCGTCATCCTCAACCCGGCCCAGGCCAACGGCGAGCTGCTGGATGTGGTCGCCATCGACGGCACCGGGGCATCGTCCCTGCCGGTGCAGATCAGTGCGCCGGATATCACCGCCCCGACCGCCCCGAGCGAACTCGCGATCAATGCCAACGGGACCGTCGTCACCGGCCGTGCCGAAGCGGGCAGCACCGTGCGTGTGCTGGCCGCCGATGGCACTACCGTGCTGGGCACGGCGGTAGTGGGCGCCACGGGCAGCTTCAGCATCACCCTCAGCCCCGCACAGGTGGACGGTGAAGTGCTGCAAGTCACCGCCACCGACGCCGCCGGCAATGCTTCCAGCGCCGGTAGTGTCACGGCCCCAGACATCGACGGTGTCGATACCACCCCACCCCAGGCCCCGACCAACCTGGTCGTCGGCCTCGCCGGTGGCCAGTTGAGCGGCCGTGGCGAAGCGGGCGCCAGCGTGCAAGTACGCGATGCCCAAGGCAACGTGCTGGCCAACGGTACGGTCAACCCGGATGGCACCTTCCAGATCACCCTGGCCCCGCCGGTGAACGATGGCAGTACCCTGCAAGTGGTGCTGACCGATGCCGCCGGCAATGCCTCCACCCCTGGCACGGTGGCCACCCCAGACCTGCAGGCCCCCGCCCAGCCGACCGGCCTGGACCTGACCGGCGGCGTTACCTTGACCGGTAGCGGTGAAGCTGGCGCTACCGTGCAGGTGCGCGACGCCTCGGGCAACGTGATCGGCACTGGCGTGGTCAACCCGAACGGCAGCTTCAGCGTGACCCTGTCCCCTGCCCAGGCCAATGGCGAAGTCCTCGACATCCGCCTGGTGGACGCCGCGGGTAATGTCTCGACCCCATTGCAGTTCGATGCGCCAGATACCACGCCGCCTGCCGCAGTCAGCAACATCGTGGTCGGTGCAGACGGACTGACCCTGAGCGGTCGCGGCGAAGCCGGGGCTACCGTCGAGGTACGCGACGTCAATGGCACCGTGATCGGCACGGGTACGGTGACCGCCAACGGCACCTTCCTGCTCGACCTGGGCCCGGCCGCGCTGCCGGGCGAGCGCCTGAGCCTGGTGCAGACCGACGCCAGCGGCAATGCCTCCGAGGCCTTGACCTTCGACGTACCGCTGGTGGCCACACCGGCCAGCCCGAGCGACCTGGTAGTCGCTGCGGATGGCACCAGCGTCAGCGGGTCCGCGCCGGTCGGCAGCCGCGTGGAAGTCCATGATGCCAACGGCGCCGTGGTCGGCAGCATCGTGGTGGGTGCCGAGGGCACCTTCACCGTGGTGCTCAACCCGGCCCAGGCCAACGGCCAGTTGCTGGACGTGGTCGCCATCGACAGCAACGGGGCTTCGTCACTGCCGGTACAAGTGACCGCACCGGACATCACCACACCTGCCGCACCAAGCGAACTCGCTGTCAGCGCCAATGGCAGCGTGGTGACCGGGCGTGCCGAAGCCGGCAGCACCGTGCGCGTGCTGGCAGCCGACGGCACTACCGTGCTGGGCAGCGTCGTGGTGGGTGCCGGCGGTACGTTCAGCATCGGCCTCACCCCGCCACAAGTGGCGGGCGAGCAGTTGCAGGTGACCGCCACGGATACTGCAGGCAACGCCTCCACAGCCGGTACCGTCACCGCGCCGATCATTGATAACGGCGGTGATACCACACCGCCAGCGCCTGCCACCCAACTGGTCATCAGCGTCGATGGCCGCACGGTGTCCGGCCGTGGTGAAGCAGGTACCACTGTAGAGGTGCGCAACGATCAGGGCCAGGTGCTGGTAAGCGGCACCGTGCAACCGGATGGCACCTTCAATGTACAACTGCCAACCCCGGTGGTGAATGGCTCGTCGCTGCAAGTAACCCTGACCGATGCTGCCGGCAACGTCTCTACACCTAGCCCACTGACGTCGCCGGACCAGGTAGCACCGCTGCAACCAGCCGACCTGGTGCTGAGCAATGGCGACAGCCTGGTCGGCACTGCAGAAGGGGGCGCCCGGGTGGAGGTGAAAGATGCCTCGGGCAACCTGATCGGCAGCGCCATTGCAGGGCCAGATGGCAGCTTCAGCCTGACCCTCGACCCGCCACAGGCCAATGGCGAAACCCTGTCCATCACTGTGACCGATGCGGCAGGCAACACCTCGGTGCCGTTGAGCTATGTGGCGCCGGACATCACCGCACCGGCGATCGTCACCGACGTGGTGGCAGGCGATGGCAGCCTGGCCGTGTCTGGCCGTGGTGAGCCCGGTGCCACGGTGGAAGTGCGTGATACCCAAGGTGCTGTGCTCGGTTCTGGCATCGTGGCGCCCAATGGCACCTTCGTGGTTGACCTGGACGCACCGCTGACCGCAGGTGAGAACATCGTGCTGGTGCAGACCGATGCCGCCGGCAATACCTCGGCAGGGGTCAGTGTGACCGTTGCCGATACCCCGCTGCCCGAAAGCCCGAGCGGCGTGGTGGTGGCCGGCGACGGCTCCAGCGTTTCCGGTACTGCACCGGCCGGTACGCAGGTGCAAGTGCGTGACGCACAGGGCAATGTGCTGGGCAGCGTTGAGGCCGGCCAGGACGGCAGCTTCACCATCGGCCTGAGCCCGGCCCAGGCCAATGGCGAGACCCTGGATGTGGTGGCGGTTGATGGCGCTGGCAACAGCTCGCTGCCGACCCAGATCACCGCTCCCGATATCACCCCGCCCAATGAAGCCAGCGAACTGCAACTGAGTGCCGATGGTGGCCTGCTCACCGGCCGCGGCGAACCGGGCACCACCGTACAGGTGATCAGTGCCGACGGCACTGTGCTGGGCAACGCCCAGGTCGGTAACGACGGTGTGATCAGCGTGGTCCTGAACCCACCGCAGACCGACGGCCAGGAACTGGACGTGGTGCTGCGCGACCCAGCGGGCAATACCTCGACCGCCACCATCGTGGCACCGGACACCGATGGCCCACTGCAACCCTCGGGGCTGACCATCGATAGCGCTGGCATTCACCTCACCGGCCAAGGCCAGAACGGTTCCATCGTCACCGTGCGCGACGCCGACGGCAACGTGCTGGGCACCGCCACCGTAGGCGCCGACGGCCGCTTCGATGTCACCCTCAACGCACCGCAGCGCAATGGTGAAAGCCTCACAGTCGAAGCCACTGACAACCTGGGCAACAGCGCAGGGCCCGTAGACTTCATTGCACCCGACTCCACCCCTCCGCAAGTGGTCACCACCCCGGCCATCGATGGCACCGGCACCACGGTCACCGGCAACGGCGAACCCGGTGCCACCGTCACCGTGCGCGGGCCGGACGGCAGCGTGCTGGGCAGCACCGTGGTCGGCAGTGGCGGGGCATTCGAAATCACCCTCGATACGCCGCAGACCAACGGCCAGGCACTGACCGTGGAGCAACGCGACCCGGCTGGCAACCTGTCAGCGGCGGTCGACTTGCCAGCACCGGATACCCAGGCACCCGATATACCCACCGGCTTGATTCTGGCTGGCGACGGCAGCAGCCTGAGCGGCAGCGGCGAGCCTGGTGCGCAGGTGACCGTGACCGGCACAGGTGGCGCAGTACTGGGTACCGCAACGGTCCAGCCTGACGGTACCTTCCAGGTGACAATCGACCCGCCACAGCTCAATGGCCAGACGCTGTCTGTCACCCAGGCCGACAATACTGGCAACGACTCGCTCGCTGGCACCGTCACTGCACCTGACCTCGAGGCACCGCTGCCGGCACAAGGCCTGGGCCTTGACCCTACCGGCACAGTGCTCAGCGGGCAGGGTGAGGCTGGCAGCACCGTAGAGGTACGCAACGCTGCAGGCGACCTGCTGGGCACCATACCGGTGAATCCGGACGGCACGTTCGAAGTGACACTTGCCCCCGCCCAGACCAACGGTGAAGTGTTGTCGGTGGTGCTGATCGATGGCGGCGGCAATGCCTCGCCGTCGGCCACCTTCACCGCTGACGACAGCACTGCGCCCACTGCGCCTGCGGGCCTTTCCATTACCCCGGGCGGCAGCGCCATCCAGGGTACCGGTGAGGCAGGTTCCACGGTAGAAGTGCGGCTTGCCGACGGCACGTTGATAGGCACCATCGTCGTCCCGGCAGGCGGCAACTTCACAGTGCCACTGTCGCCCGCCCAACTGGACGGCCAGGCCCTCGATGTGACGCTGATCGACGCCGCCGGCAATACCTCGGAACCCGGACAGATCTTCGCTCCGGACATCACGCCACCGGCACTCCCCACCGACGTGGTCGTCAATGGCGATGGCACTGCTGTGACTGGTAACGCACCTGGCGCCAGTTCGGTGACCGTGAGCGATGGGGCCGGCAATGTGATCACTGTGCCGGTCAACCCGGACGGCAGTTTCAGCGTGCCGCTGGATACCCCGCAGAACAATGGCCAGACCGTGACCGTGGTGGTGACCGACGCCGCCGGTAACGACTCGGCGCCGGTCTCTGCCACCGCCCCGGACACCACCGACCCACTGCCGGCCACCGGCATTAGCGTGAGCCCGGACGGCGGCACTGTCGGCGGCACTGCCGAACCTGGCAGCACTGTAGAAATCCGCAACCCGGATGACACCGTGCGCGGCACAGTGACCGTAGGGCCGGACGGTACCTTCGTGGTGCCGGTCGACCCGCCGCTCACAACTGGCGAGACCGTGGCTGTGGTGGTGATCGACCCTGCCGGCAATGAGTCACCCGAGGTGCCAGTAGCTGGCCCTACAGGCACGGAAGTGGCCACACCGTCGGCCCTTGCCATCAGCGCCGACGGCTTCCTGCTGACCGGCCAAGGTACGGTCGGCTCGCTGATTACCGTGACTTCCGGGGGCACCACCCTGGGTACCGCCACGGTTGGCAGCGACGGCACCTTCCGTGTGTTCTTCCAGAATGCCCAGCTCAACGCCCAGACCTTGCAGGTCAGTGCCAAGGCTACCGTCGATGGCGAGCCTTCGGTGCCAGCCATCGTCGTGGCCAATGACACCACGGCACCGAATGCGCCGGCCCAGGTCACCCTCAACGCGACCGGCAGCACGCTGACCGGCCAGGGCGAAGTGGGCGCAACCGTGCGCGTGACAGACGCCCAAGGCACGTTGCTGGGGACTGCCACGGTCGGCAGCAATGGCCTGTTCAGCGTCAGCTTCACCCCCGCCGTGGCCAATGGGCAGAACCTGATCGTGACCCAGGCAGACGCTGCCGGTAACGTTTCGCTCGCGGCCACCCTGCAAGCGCCCGACCTGCAAGCACCGCTGGCGGCCAGCAACCTCAGCCTGAACAGCGCGGCTACCGTGCTCAGCGGCCAGGGCGAAGCCGGCGCCACAGTGACCATTCGCGATGCCAGTGGCGCCATCCTGGCCACCGGCACCGTCAACCAGAGCGGCCAGTTCCAGGTAACCCTGCCCAGCGCGCAAACCACCGGCAGCCCGCTGCAGGTTACTCTCAGCGATGCTGCCGGCAACGTCTCCGGGCCGGCCAACCTGGCCACGCCAGACCGCACGCCACCCGCCGCCATCACCAACCCGGCCTTGAGCCAGGACGGCCGGCAGCTGTCCGGCAGCGGTGAAGTGGGCGCTACTGTGCAAGTGCGCAACGCCGCCGGCAGCGTGCTAGGCACCGCCACGGTGGGCGCCGACGGTCACTTCACGGTGACCTTCGACACCCCGCAAGCCAACGGCCAGGCTATCGGCGTCACGCAAGTGGATGCCGCCGGCAACACTTCGCCAGCAGTCAATGTGACGACCCCGGACCTGACCCCACCCGCGCCGCTGACCAACGTGGCGTTGAACAACAACGGCCTGACCCTGACCGGCCTGGGCGAAGCCGGCGCCACAGTCACCGTACGCGGCCCGGATGGCACCATCATCGGCACCGGCCTGGTGGCGGCCAATGGCAGCTTTACCCTCACACTCAACAGTGCTCAGCTCAACGCCCAGCACCTGAGCGTTACGCAAACCGACGCGGGCAACAACACCTCCCCCGCCGTGGCGGTCACCGCGCCGGACTTCACCCCGCCTGCGGTACCCACCGCACTCGCCCTGTCCGGTACCGGGCTGCAACTGACAGGTAACGCCGAAGCCGGCAGCACCGTGACCGTACGCGATGCCAGCGGCAACGTGCTGGGCACGGCGGTAGCCGGCAGCAACGGCACCTTCCAGGTCGACCTGAACAATGCCCAGACCAATGGCCAGACCCTGCAGGTGACCGCCACCGACGCAGCCGGCAACGTGTCGCCGACCGCGCCTTACACCGCAGCCGACACCACGCCGCCAGCCGCCGTGACCAACCTGGCGGTTTCCGCCAGTGGCGCCACCCTGACAGGTAATGGCGAAGCAGGCGCAACCGTGACCGTGCGGGCACCTGACGGTACCCTGCTGGGCACCGCCACAGTGGCAGCCGACGGCCACTTCAGCGTGCCCCTGTCGCCGCCGGCGATCACGGGTGAAAGCCTGAACGTGGTCCAGGCCGATGCCGCGCAGAACGTCTCCCCTGGGCAAAGCGTCACTGCGCCGGGTGTTCTGGCACCGGCAACACCGGACAACCTGGTACTGGCCGCCGACGGCCTGTCGGTGACCGGCACAGCCGACGCGGGCAGCACAGTCAGGGTGTATGGCCCCAACGGCGTATTGCTGGGCAGCAGCCCGGTCGCCAACGACGGTACCTTCACTGTCAACCTGGGCAGTGCACAGTCCAATGGTGAAGTGCTGCAGGTCAGCGCAACGGGCACCGATGGCACCGTATCGCTGCCTGCCACCTTGCAGGCACCGGACACCACGGCACCGCAACCACTGACCAACCTGGTGCTGTCCAACGACGGCCTTGTCCTCAGTGGCCGCGGCGAGGCAGGTGCCACCGTTACCGTGCTTGGCGAAGGCGGTATCGAGCTGGGTACTGCGGTGGTCGATGCCAGCGGCAACTTCAGCGTCAACCTGGGCGCCGCACAGATCAACGGCGAACAGCTCAGCGCCAGCCAGTCCGATGTGGCCGGCAACGAGTCCAACAGCGTCAGCCTGATCGCCCCTGACCGCGTCGCCCCGGATGCTGCCGGCAACCTGGCCTTCGCCGGGGGTGGCAGCCTGCTTGACGGTACTGGTGAAGCAGGTGCCGCCGTGCGGGTGCTCGCCGCCGATGGTTCGGTGCTGGGCAGTGCTACGGTGCGCGCCGACGGCACCTTCCAGGTCAACCTCGCATCGCCTCAGGCCAACGGCCAGCAAGTGCAAGTGGTACTGACCGACGCGGCTGGCAACCAGTCTGCCGCCAGCGCCATCACCGCACCCGATACCACGCCGCCAACGGCACCTGCCGAACTGGCCGTTTCCGGGGATGGCGTCACCCTCACCGGCCGTGGCGAAGCAGGCGCGCTGGTGACCGTGACCAACCCGGCCGGCGACGAAATCGGCAGCGCCATCGTCGATGCCAGCGGCCACTTCACCATCACCCTGAACCCGGCACTGGGCAACGCCGAGCTGCTCAGCTTCACCCAGGCCGATGCGGCCGGCAACGTGTCGGCAGTGGCAACCCTGCAAACCCCGGACTTCACCCCGCCAGCACCGCTCACCCAGGTGGTGATCAACGCCGACGGCAGTGTGGTCAGCGGCCAAGGCGAAGCCGGCGCGACGGTAATCGTGAGCAACGCCGCCGGTACCGTACTGGGCACAGGTACCGTGCTTGCCGACGGTAGCTTCCGCGTCGAACTGTCACCCGCGCAAATCAACAACCAGCTGCTGTCGGTGCTGCAGGCCGACCCACCCGGCAACGTCAGCCTGCCGGTCAGCGTACTGGCGCCGGACCACACGCCACCTGCGGCGGCAACCGAGCTGCGGCTCAATGCGGCAGGCAACGAGCTGGGCGGGGTCGGCGAAGTGGGCGCCACCGTGCGCGTCTTCGTCGGTAACACACAGGTCGGTACCGGCACAGTGGGCGCCGACGGCACCTTCATCGTCGAGCTCGATGGCGCGCAGCTCAACGGCCAGGTCATGCAGGTAACCCTGACCGATGCAGCCGGCAACATCTCGCCAATCAGTTCGGTCACGGCGGTGGACATCACGCCACCGGCCACCGTGATCGCCACCATCAACGACAGCGGTACCCAGGTGATCGGTACTGCCGAAGCCGGCACGCGTGTCACCGTGGTCAACAACAACGGCGACCTGCTGGGCCAGGTGACGGTCGACCCGGACGGCACTTTTGTCCTCAACCTGAACAACCCGCAGATCAACGGCGAAGTCCTCACCGTCATCGCCCAGGACGCCACCGGCAACCCGTCGGCGCCCCTGCAGGTGAACGCGCCAGACCTCACGGCGCCAGTGCAACCCGATAACCTGTTGCTCAACCCGGCAGGCACGTCGATGACCGGTACGGCAGAAGCCGGCACCACCATCACGGTGCGTGACCCGAACAACAACGTAGTAGGCACCGTGGAAGTGGGTGCAAACGGCCAGTTCACCGTGCCGATCAACCCGCCGCAGAACAACGGCCAGTTGCTCACGGTGGTGTCCACGGACGATGCGGGCAACGCCTCGGTGGTTGTGCCCTATCAGACCAACGACACTTCACCGCCTGCGGTGGTCACCGACATGGCCATCAACAACACGTTCGATGTGCTGACCGGCAAGGGCGAGCCTAATGCCACCGTCACCATCAGCCGCGGCGGATCGGTGATCGGCACTGGCACGGTAGATGCCGCGGGTAACTTCCAGATAACGCTGGTGCCGGCGGCGGGCTCGCTCGCAACCTTGGCAGTGACGCAATCCGACGGCATCAATACCTCTGCGGTCGCCACGTACATCACACCAGTGATCGCACCGCCAGTGCCCCCCACCAACGTGACGCTGGGCAGCGACGGGCTGACCTTGGCCGGTAATGCGCCTAGTGGCGTGGGCATCCGCGTCTACGATGCCGCAGGCAACCTGATCGGCACAGGCGGCGCTACCCTGAACGGCACCTTTACCCTGACGCTGAACACAGCGCAGCTCAACGGCCAGCATATTTCGGTGACTGCTGTAGCACTGGTGGGCGGCGAATCGCAGCCGACCTTCCTGCAAGCCGCCGATATCACGCCACCGGCCAACCCGCTGGTGACAGGGCTGTCTCTGAACGGCCTGGTGCTGACCGGCACCGGTGAAGCAGGGGCGACGGTGACCGTGCGCGACGCCAGCAACAACGTGCTCGGCACGGCGGTGGTAAATGGCGGTGGCGTGTTCACCGTCAACCTGAACGCCGCACAGCTCAACGGCCAGGTACTGGGCGTGAGCCAGGCCGATGCTGCGGGCAATGTGTCCGGCAGTACCAGCTACACCGCCACAGACGTGCAACCGCCTGCAACACCGACCAACGTCACCATCAACGGCGCGGGCACGGTGCTCACCGGCAACGGTGAAGCGGGCGCCACCGTTACGGTCCAAGGCCCCAACGGCCAGGTCGGTACCGGTGTGGTGCAAGCCAATGGCACCTTCACCATCACACTGACCTCGCCACAGAACGACGGGCAACTGCTGGTGGTGCGCCAGGCGGATGCTGCGGGCAACTTGTCCGGTAGCACCAGCGTGACCGCACCGGATACCACCCCGCCAGCCGCCCCGCTGGCCACCATCAACGCCAACGGCACCTCGGTCAGCGGCTCTGGCCAGATCGGCAGCACGGTCACCGTGCGCAACAGCGCCGGCACCGTGCTGGGGACTGCAACGGTGGGCAGCAACGGCCTGTTCGTGGTCAGCCTGACAGCGGCGCAAATCGACAACCAGGCGCTCAGCGTCACCCTCACCGACAGCGCCGGCAACGTCTCCACCGGCACTGGGCTGACCGCACCAGACCTGACCCCGCCTGCGGCTGCTGGCAACCTGCTGATCAGTGCCGACGGCGGTACCCTGACCGGTACTGGCGAAGTGGGCGCCACCGTAACCGTACGCAGCGCCAGCGGTACCGTGCTGCAAACCACGACGGTGCAGCCGGGCGGCACCTTTACCGTGACCCTGAGCCCGCCTCAGGACAACGGCCAGATCCTCTCGGTGACCCTCAGTGACCCGCGCGGCAACGTGTCGGGCAACGTCAACGTCACCGCGCCGGATGTGGATGCCAACGCGCCGGTCATCGCCAGCGACAACCTGGCCACGGCCACGGTCAACCTGGCAGCGGTCAGTGCCACCAAGACCTACACCGACAGCTTCACCACAGTGCTGTCGGGCTTCTCCAAGACCTACACCTGGACGGTGGCGGCAGGCACCACGGCCGACCCGACCCTCACACTGACCACCAACAGCGTGCTGGCGCTGCTCAACAACACCAGCTTCACCCTGCAGGTTAAAGACGCCAGCGGCGCCTGGGTGACCATCGCCACCGGCAACACGCAGGGCCTGCTCGACCTGATCGTGCTGCCGATCGGCTTGCAGGTGGACATTGGCGTGCTGCAAGCCGGTGACTACCGGCTGACCGTGGGCAGTGGCGGCATCGGCCTGGTGACCAACGTGAGCACCTCGCTGGACATCACCTCCACCAGCCTGACCCAGTTCACCGGCACCGGCACGGCCACCTCGGGCAACGTCATCACCGACGTGGGCACCGATGGCGCGGTGGATGCCCGTGGCCCGGACAGCGCCGCCGTGCTGCAAGTGCTGAAAAACGGCAGCTATGTCTCGGCCGGTACCTCGACCACGGTCCAGGGCCAGTACGGCACCCTGGTGATCAGTGCCGATGGCAGTTACACCTACACGCCTAACGGCAGCCCGAACAGTGTCGGCAAGGTGGACGTGTTCAGCTACCAGCTGGTGCACCCGAACGGCTTGTCCGATACCGCCAACCTGTACGTGCGCATCGACAGCCCGCAAGCCACGGAGGTCTGGAGCAACACCAACTACGCTGCACCGGCCACGGTGGTCGACGCAGTCAACGATGTCGGTACCAGCCACGTCACCCTGGCCAACCGCGTGGACACCAGCAGCAGCACCCTGGGCTCGCTGAGCCTGCCGGTGATCGGTACCCGCCAGGCCACCTACACCACCACGGTTGCCGCCGATACCACGGCCAACCTGCAGGTGGTGGTCAACTCCACCAACCTGTTGAGCCTGCTCAACGGCACCACCATCGAGCTGCTCAAGCTCAACCCGGCCACCGGCCAGTATGTGCTGGTGCAGTCGGTACCGGGGGGTTCGCTGATCAGCCTGCTGGGTGGCGGCGCGGGGTATACCTTCCAGAACCAGGGGGCTGGCACCTACCACGTGCGTGTCACCGCCGGCGGCATCGGCCTGCTCAGTTCCATCACCACCAGCCTCAACGCCACCACCACGCACCTGACCGAGTTCGTGGTCAGCGGCGCGACGGCAGCCACCGGCAACCTGCTGAGTGACGACAACGTCGGTTCGGCACTGACCGTGCTGAGCGTGCTGACAGCGGCCAACA
This sequence comes from Pseudomonas sp. BN505, assembly GCF_029873175.1. Classification (NCBI taxonomy): domain Bacteria; kingdom Pseudomonadati; phylum Pseudomonadota; class Gammaproteobacteria; order Pseudomonadales; family Pseudomonadaceae; genus Pseudomonas; species Pseudomonas sp. BN505. The sequence goes on along the minus strand of NZ_SSOI01000033.1, from coordinate 80,188 downwards.
CCTACACCATCCCGGGCTACAACGGGGTGAGCGTGACCGGCACCTACGGCACGCTGCTGGTGCATGCCGACGGCAGCTACACCTACACCCTCAACTCGGGGCTTACCTCGGCGGTGGTCGGCCAGCACGACACCTTCACCTACGAGCTGACCCACCCGAACGGCACCACCGACACGGCAACGCTGACCGTCAACCTGGACAATGCTGCCGGCCTCACCACCTTCACTTCGCTGCAGGCCGACACCGGTGACGAGGCCGTAGCGCTGGCCAGCCTGGCAGCCGCCACCGATGTGATCGCCGGTACCGACGGCAACGACCACCTCGATGGCAGCCAGGGTGGCCACATCACCCTGCAGGGTGGTGCAGGTAACGACACGCTGGTGGTGGTCGACCAGAACTTCGCCAGCGTCGAGGGCGGCACAGGTACCGACACCCTGCTGTGGGGCGGCGGCGATGCCAGCATCGACCTGGGCAACCTGGCCGGGCGCGTGCACGACATCGAAGTCATCGACCTCAACGACACCAGTTCGGTGGCGCTGACGCTCAACCTGGCGGACGTGGTGGCAATCACCGAAACCGGCACCGACACACTCATCATCAAAGGGGACGACAAAGACTCGGTTCACATGACGGACAACTGGACGCTGGTCGGGAACCAAACTGCCGACGGTATCGACTATAACCAATACACGGCCCAGGAGGATCCAAGCCATCACCTGTGGGTGCAGAACGGTATCCATGTGGTCTGAGGCCGCTGCAAACCCGCCGGGCAAATGCCCGGCGGCAAGGACGACCAGCAGTAAGGGAACTATGTGAAGCGAAGCAGTCCGCTGTCACCGCTGTTGCTGGGAGCCTTCGGGCTCCTGGCCCTGAACCTCCACCCGGTTGCCCTGGCAGCCGATGACATAGACCCCCAACTGCGCCAGATCGGGCCATCGCTGTTACGCGATGCGCCCGAAGCGGTGCCCGCACGCCCCGCCACCGGCATGGCCCCGGTCGCCAGTGGCGAGCGGCTGGGGCTGACCGACGCGGTGCTGCAGGCCGCTCAATGGCACCCCAGCATCGCCGAGGCCATCGGCAACCTCTATAAGCAGGGCGAAGGCATCAACGTCGCCCGCGCCGGGTATTACCCGCAGATTTCCGGCGGTATCCGCACCGGTTATGACACCGGTTATGGCGGCGACCGCAACAGCCAGGCGCTGAACCTGTCGCTCAAGCAGATGCTCTACGACTTCGGCAAGGTCGACAGCGCCGTCAGCGCGGCCCAGGCTGCTGCCGCGCGCGCCCAGGCCAATATCCTGCTGGTGGTCGACGACCTGGCCCGCGACACCGCTTATGCCTGGATCGAAACCCGCCGCTACGAGCAACTGATGACCATTGCCCGCGACCAGATTCGCGGGGTCGGTGACATTGCCGGCATGGCCCGCCAACGCAGCGACATGGGCGCCAGCACGCGCTCCGACGTGGTGCAGGCCGAGTCCCGTGTGGAGAGCGCCCGCGCCACGCTGGAGGAATACCAGTCGCAGTACGAGCGCTGGCGTTCGACCCTGGCGGCACTGATGGGGCGCATCACCCCACCGGCGCTGGCCGAGGATTCGCCAGCAGCGCTGAACCAGGCCTGCAAGCGGCCCTCGCAAGGCGATGACCGCCTGCCTGCCGTGCTCATGGCCCTGGCCCAGCGCGCCCAGGGCCAGGCCGAGCTGGCCCAGGCCAAGGCCGAGGCCTACCCGACCCTGTCGTTGCAACCGCAGGTCAACCACTACCTGGACAACGACTACAACCGCGACAACTCACGCATGGACCGCACCCAGGCAGGCATCTACCTGAACGTCGAGGTGCCTATCTATCAAGGGGGTGCCATCAGCGCCCGCAGCCGCGCAGCCGGCCACGCCCTGACCGCCGCCGACTCCGCCGAAGACGCGGCCCGCCTGCAAGCCCGTCGTGGCCTGGCCGAGGCCATGGCACAAACCTCCGGGCTAGGCCGCCGGCTGACTTCGCTGGAAGCGCGCCAGGTCAGCATCCAGGAAGCGCGCATGCTCTACGGCCGCCAGTACCTGGACCTGGGCACGCGGCCCCTGCTCGACCTGCTCAACGCCGAGCAGGAGATCTACCAGTCACGCTTCGAACTCGCCGGCACCCGCTCCGACCTGCTGCGCCTGGATGTCGACTGCCTGTACAACACCGGCGCCCTGCGCACGGCCTTTGGCCTTGAGGGGCGCAACCTGCAAGGGGTGGAGATCCAGCCATGACCGATTCGATCAATGTGACCCTGCCTGAACAGCCCACGGCCCCCGCGGCCGAAGCGCCTCATCGACCGGACCTTGGGCCGTGGCTGGAAGTGATGCTGCAGGTGGCGCACCACTACCGCCTGGACGTGTCGCCCCAGCGTATTCGCCTGGCCGCCGTCGAGGATGCTCGCCCGCTGGATGAAATCCTTCGCCACATGGCGCGCCAGGCCGGCCTGGCCCTGCGCTTCGTGCGCTTCGACGCCAAGGGCTTGAGACAGTGGCGTACACCGCTGGTACTGGAACTGGATGATGGCCAGCTGGCGGTGGTGGAATCGGTCACCGAAGAGGACGACCTGGCGGTGGTGTTTGCCGGTGACCAGGGCCTGACCTCTCGCCTGCCCCGCGACAGCCTCAAGGGCCGCATCAACCGCGTTGCGCTGCTGCGCCCGGCACGGCCGCTGCGCGATGTGCGCACCGATGACTACACCGCACCCTACGACCGCCACTGGTTTGCCCGCATCGTGCTGCGCGACCTGCGCCCCTATGGGCAGGTGATGGTGGCCTCGCTGGTAGCCAACGTATTGGCCCTCGCGGGGGTTCTGTTCTCGATGCAGGTGTACGACCGGGTGATCCCGGCCGAGTCGCTGCCAACCCTGTACGTGCTGTTCGGGGGTGTAGTGCTGGCGCTGGTGTTCGACTTCAGCATGCGCCTGCTGCGGCTGAAGGTGACGGACCTGCTCGGCAAGCGCGCCGACCTGCGGGTGAGCGACCTGGTCTACGGGCATGCCTTGCGCCTGCGCAACTCGGTGCGGCCGAAGTCCACCGGTTCGTTCATCTCGCAACTGCGCGAGCTGGAATCGATCCGCGACCTGATCACTTCCAGCACCGCCACGGCGCTGGCCGACCTGCCGTTCTTCCTGTTGTTCCTGTTCGTGTTCTGGCTGATCGGCGGCGTGCTGGTGTTCATCCCGCTAGCCGCGCTGCTGGCCATGGTGGTGCCTGGGGTACTGGCCCAACGGCGCCTGGCGCGGCTGGCCAATGCCTCCATGCGCGAGTCGGCGCTGCGCAACGCCATGCTGGTAGAAAGCATCCAGGGCCTGGACGAGATCAAGGCACTGCAGGCCGAAGCACGCTTCGAGCGGCAGTGGAACCAGTACAACGCCGCCTGCGCCCACACCAACCTGCGCCTGCGCACCCTCACCAACGGCCTGGTGACCTGGACCCAGAACGTGCAGGGCGCGGTGTTTGCCGTGGTCATCGTAGTCGGCGCGCCGATGGTCATCGCCGGCGACCTTACTACCGGTAGCCTGGTGGCGGCGTCGATGCTGTCGTCACGGATGATGGCGCCACTGGCGCAACTGACCCATGTACTGACCCGCTGGCAGCAGGCCAAGGTGGCCCTGCAAGGGCTGGACAAGCTGATGCAGTCACCGGTCGACCACCCCGAAGGCGAAGCCCGCGTACACCTGCCGGCGATTCGTGGCGAGTACCGCCTGCGCCAGGCCAACTTCCGCTACAGCGAGGAGTCCCCGCCAGTGCTGAACATCGGCCAGCTGGATATCCAGCCGGGCGAGCGCATTGCCGTTCTCGGGCGCAACGGCGCCGGCAAGTCGACCCTGCTGCAAGCCCTGGGAGGGGCCATGGACCTGGTGCAAGGCGAGGTCAGCCTGGACGGCATCGCCATGGGCCACCTCGACCCGGCCGACCTGCGCCGTGACGTGGGCCTGCTGCCACAGTACGCGCGCTTGTTCCACGGCACCCTGCGGGAAAACCTCACCCTCGGCGCCGGCCAGGCCAGTGACCAGGAGCTGGTGGCCGCGCTGGCTGCCACGGGCGCGCTGGACTTCGTCCGCCGCCTGCCCAAGGGCATGGACCACCTGATCCTGGAAGGCGGCCTGGGCTTGTCCGGCGGCCAGCGCCAGGCCCTGGTGCTGTCGCGCCTGCTGGTGCGCCAGCCGCAAGTGTTGCTGCTGGACGAGCCGACTGCGTCGCTGGACGACATGACCGAGCGCAAACTGCTGGATAACCTCGAACGCTTCTGCCAGGGCCGCACCCTGGTGATCGCCACCCACCGCCTGAGCGTGCTGCAACGGGTCGACCGCATCCTGGTACTGGACGGCGGGCGCATCGTCATCGATGACACCCGCGATGCCGCGCTGGCCAAACTGCAAGGAGCCCAGGCATGAGCAACCATGAACTCCCGGCCTCCTACCTGGATGGACAGGACGACCAGGCGGTGTTCCGCGCCGGCCGCATCATCACCATCTGTGCCTTGATGCTGGCCGCATTCCTGGCCTGGGCCGCCTGGTTCGAGGTGACCGAAGTGTCCACCGGCACCGGCAAGGTGATCCCCAGTTCGCGGGAGCAGGTGATCCAGTCGTTCGAGGGCGGCATCGTCGCGCAGATGAGCGTGGCCGAAGGCGACCTGGTCGAGCGCGGCCAGGTGCTGGCCCAGCTCGACCCGACCAAGACCGCCTCCAGTGTCGGCGAGAGCGAAGCCAAGTACCGCGCTGCCAAGGCCAGCCAGGCACGCCTGCAGGCAGAGGTAACGGGCAAGCCGCTGACCTTCCCGGAAAGCCTGCGCGACTCGCCCGACCTGATAGACGCGGAAACCGCGCTGTACCAGACCCGCCGCCGCGGGCTGGAGCAGACCCTGGCTGGCATCCAGGACTCGCTGCAACTGGTGCGTAGCGAGCTGAAGATTACCGAGAACCTTGCAAAGATGGGCGCCTCCAGCCGGGTCGAAGTGATTCGCCTGAACCGCCAGCGTTCAGAACTGGAGCTCAAGGCCAACGAAGCCCGCTCCGACTACCTTGTGCGTGCCCGGGAAGAGCTGGCCAAAGCCAGCGCCGAGGCCGACAGCCTGTCGGAAGTGGTCCGTGGGCGAAGTGACTCGCTTACCCGCCTGACCTTGCGCTCACCGGTGCGCGGCATCGTCAAGGACATCGAGGTCAATACCCTGGGCGGCGTGGTGCAGCCCGGTGGCCAGGTGATGAAGATCGTGCCGATGGACGAACGCCTGCTGATCGAAACCCGCATCGCCCCACGCGATATCGCCTTCATCCACCCGGATCAGGCGGCCAAGGTCAAGATCAGTGCCTATGACTATTCGGTGTATGGCGGGCTGGATGGCAAGGTGGTAGGGATCTCGCCGGACACCCTGCAGGATGAGGTGAAACCGGAAATCTACTACTACCGGGTGTTCATCCGCACCGAGCAGGACAGCTTGCAGAACAAGGCCGGCAAGCATTTTGCGATCGTGCCGGGGATGATTGCCACGGTGGATATCCGCACCGGCGAGAAGACCATCCTCGATTACCTGATCAAGCCGCTGAACCGGGCCAAGGAGGCCCTGCGCGAACGCTGATCCAGGCGTTTACACACATCACCCGTGGGAGCGGGCATGCCCGCGAACACCGGCGAAGCCGGTGCCATGTACCGCGTCCCACGCTTCGCGGGCATGCCCGCTCCCACAGGGTCCCAAGCATCCCCGAGTTCTGTGCTAAATCCCTAAAGCCCGACCGGAACAGGCCGATAACCAGTTATCCCCTGTTCCCCACCGAAGGTCACCATGGCCACGCAAAATGCCCGCGCGGACTCGTTGTCCCTGCTGCTGTTCACCCTGCGCAGCGGCAAGTTGATGGCAATCAACCTGCTCAAGGTCAGCGAAATCATCCCCTGCCCGCCGCTGACCAAGCTGCCGGAATCGCACCCCAACGTGAAAGGTGTGGCGACCCTGCGTGGCCATTCGCTGTCGGTCATCGACCTGTCACGCGCCATCGGCGAGCGGCCCCTGGAAGACCCGCAAGGCGGCTGCCTGATCGTCACTGAAATCAGCCGCTCGCGCCAAGGCCTGCATGTGCAGGCGGTGAGCCGCATCGTGCATTGCCTGAGCACCGACATCAAACCGCCGCCCTTTGCTTCGGGCAACCGCTCGTACATCACCGGCGTGACGCGGGTCGACAACACCCTGGTGCAGGTGCTGGACATCGAAAAAGTCATCCACTCCATCGCCCCACCGCAGGCCGAACCGCCTCACGGCACCTTGAGCGAAGAAGACGCCAGCCTGCTGGCCGCCGCCAACATCCTGGTGGTGGACGACAGCCAGGTGGCGCTGCAGCAGTCGGTGCACACCCTGCGTAACCTGGGCATCGAATGCCACACCGCGCGCAGCGCCAAAGACGCCATCAACGTGTTGCTGGAGCTGCAAGGCACCGCCCAGGAGATCAACATCATCGTCTCCGACATCGAAATGAGCGAAATGGACGGCTACGCCTTCACCCGCACCCTGCGCGAAACCCCTGACTTTCAGCACCTGTACGTGCTGCTGCACACCTCGCTGGACAGCGCCATGAGCAGCGAGAAGGCCACCCAGGCCGGGGCCAACGCCATCCTCACCAAGTTCTCCTCGCCAGAGCTGACCGATTGTCTGGTGGTGGCCGCACGTACCGTGGTGTTCGCAGAGCACTGATATATTAAGCGACAAACTCCCCGGCTTGCCGCCGGGGGTGAGTCGGGCATAATTCGCGCCCCTCGCAAGCAAATTGCCGGAATCGCGTATGAAGTTTTTCAGCTCTATCCTGATCACCTGCGCCCTCTTCAGCGGTATCGCCCAGGCCTCCAGCAGCCAGGCCTGGAACGAGCAGCGCCAACAGATGCTCAAGGCCTGCCTGGCCGCCAGCCAGTTCAAGGATGCCCACGCCCGCGGCAAGCCCGCCGAGTTCGATGACCAGGTCGGCATGAGCGCCCTGCTGGTCGAAGGCGTCTACCCGCAGAAGCATATGCAGCAACGCACCGGCACCGAGCTGTGCCTGTACGACCGCCAGCACCAGCGTGCCTTCATCAGCGAGTGGAGCCCGGAAGCCAAGTGACCGACAGCTTGCGATTCGGTTGTACCGGCTGCGGCAAGTGCTGCACCGGGCACCACGTGCCCCTGACGCTGGCCGAGGCCCGCCGCTGGGCAGATGATGCCGGCCAGGTGATAGTGCTGATCGAGGCCTTCGTGACTGATGGCCCCGGTATGCCGCCTGAGCAGCGCGAACATGCGCTGCGCCGCTCGTATCCAGTGGCTTGCGGCCACGGCGAGGCACGCGTGTCGGTGACCTTCGCCGCGTTCAACCCCGGCCGATGCCGCAACCTCGACGACAACGACCTGTGCACCATCTACGACCAGCGCCCGTTGGTTTGTCGCATCTACCCGGTGGAAATCAACCCGCACATTCCGCTGCGCCCGGCCAGCAAGGACTGCCCGCCCGAGGCCTGGCAGCAGGGGCCGGAACTGATACACGGCACCCAACTGGTGGATGCGGAACTGGAAGCGCTGGTGCAAGCCTCGCGGCAGGCCGACCGCGATGACATTGCCGCCAAGGTGGCGGTGTGCCAGGCGCTGGGCATGACCACCAGTGCGCTCAAGGGCAATGGCTTTACCGCCTACCTGCCGGACATGGGCGCGTTTGCCACGGCGCTGGCGCGCGAGCAGTGGGATGACGACGGGCAGTGGACCCTGCATGTGCAGGATGAGGCGCTGGTCGCGAGCTTGCAGGGGCTTGGTTTGCGCACTACCAGCGAACCCCCGGTGTACTACGCCTTCATCGGCTTCTAGCCGGAGCGACTTCAGAAAGCCCTCCACGGTAACTGTGGGAGCGGGCGTGCCCGCGAACACCGGCGCAGCCGGTGCCATCCACCGCGTTGTATTCTTCGCGGGCATGCCCGCTCCCACACTGGTCCCCGGTCGCATACCACCAGGTGAAACTGACAGCGCTGTCAGCCAGCCGTCACGCTGCCGACCCGGTTCGGGGGCTATAAGATTGAGTACAGACAACCGTTTCCCTCCCTTCTAGCCAAGGTGCCCGCACCGATGCGACGTCCGTCCCGCTCTGCCTTCCTCGCCGCCCTGGCGCTCCTGGCCCTGGTGGTAGCAGGCATCTGGTTCAGCCAGCGCCAACCCGCACCGGCTACTCGCGCGCAAACCGCCGTGCCGGTACGCGTGGTCAGCGTTGCCCAGCAGGACGTGCCGCGCTATGCCAGCGCCATCGGCTCGGTGCTGTCGCTGCACAGCGTCGAGGTCCGGCCACAAGTAGAGGGGATACTCACCCAAGTGCTGGTCAAGGAAGGCCAATGGGTCAAGCAAGGCGACCTGCTCGCCACCCTCGACGACCGCAGCATCCGCGCCAGCCTCGACCAGGCCCGTGCACAACTCGGCCAGAGCCAGGCACAGATCCAGGTGGCCGGCGTCGACCTCAAGCGCTACCGCCTGCTCAGCAGCGATGACGGCGTGTCCAAGCAAACCCTCGACCAGCAGCAGGCGTTGGTCAACCAGCTGCAAGCCACGGTCAAGGGCAACCAGGCGGCCATCGCCAATGCCGAGGTGCAACTCTCCTACACCCAGATACGCTCGCCGGTAACCGGGCGCGTCGGCATACGCAATATCGACCCCGGCAACCTGGTGCGCACCAGCGACACCCAGGGGCTGTTCAGCGTGACCCAGATCGACCCGATCGCTGTGGAGTTCTCACTGCCGCAACAGATGCTGCCGACCCTCCAAGGCCTGCTAAAGGCGCAAGCCCCTGCGCTGGTCGAGGCCTACATGGATGCCGATGGCGAGCGCAACCTGCTGGGCGCAGGCCACCTTGCGCTTATCGACAACCAGATTTCGGCCAACACCGGCACGGTGCGGGTCAAAGCCGAGTTCGACAACAAGGACGGCCTGCTGTGGCCGGGGCAACTGGTCACCGTACGGTTGCGCACGGCGATGGACGAAGACGCCCTGGTGGTGCCGCCGCCCGTGGTGCAACGCAGCATCGATGGCCACTTCGTCTACCGCGTCGACGGCGACAAGGTCACCAGCGTGCCGGTCAAGGTGCTGTACCAGGACAGCACACTGAACATCGTCGCCGGGGTAAAGGCCGGTGACCAGCTGGTGCTCGATGGCCAGTCGCGCCTCAAACCCGGCTCCAGGGTCGAGATCACCCCTGATGCCCCGGCGCCTGCCGAGATGGCCGACCGCAGGAGCCAGCCATGAACACCCGCAATGGCGTCTCGGCCTGGTGCATCGATCACCCTATCGCCACCCTGCTGCTGACCTTCGCCCTGGTGCTGCTGGGCGCCATCGCCTTCCCGCGGTTGCCCGTGGCGCCGCTGCCCGAGGCCGATTTCCCGACCATCCAGGTCACTGCCCAGCTGCCCGGTGCCAGCCCGGAAACCATGGCCTCGTCGGTGGCCACGCCGCTGGAGGTGCAGTTCAGCGCCATCCCCGGCATGACCCAGATGACCAGCAGCAGCGCGCTGGGCTCGACTACGCTGATCCTGCAGTTCACCCTCGACAAGAACATCGACACCGCCGCCCAGGAAGTGCAGGCGGCGATCAACACCGCCACCGCCCGCCTGCCCCAGGACCTGCCCAGCCCGCCCACCTGGCGCAAGGTCAACCCGGCCGACAGCCCGGTGGTAATCCTCACCGTCAGCTCTGCACAGATGCCCGGCAACGAGCTCAGCGACTACGCCGAAACCCTCCTGGCCCGCCAGCTCAGCCAGATCGACGGGGTCGGCCTGATCAACATCACCGGCCAGCTGCGCCCGGCCATCCGGGTGCAGGCACAACCCGAGAAACTGGCAGCCATCGGCCTGACCCTGGCCGACGTGCGCCTGGCCATCCAGCAGACCAGCCTGAACCTGGCCAAAGGCGCGCTGTACGGCGAGCACAGCGTGTCGACCATTGCCGCCAACGACCAGCTGTTTCACCCCGAAGACTATGCCCAGCTGATCGTCAGCTACCGCAACGGCGCCCCGGTGCACCTGAAGGACGTGGCCAAGGTGATCAACGGTGCCGAGAACGCGTATGTAAGGGCCTGGTCGGGCAATCAGCCGGGGCTTAACCTGGTGATCTTCCGCCAGCCCGGCGCCAATATCGTCGACACCGTGGACCGGGTGCTCGACGCCTTGCCGCGCTTGCAGGAAATGCTGCCGGCCTCGGTTGAAGTGTCGGTGCTGCAGGACCGCACCCAGACCATCCGCAGCTCGCTGCATGAAGTCGAGCTGACCCTGATGATCGCGGTGGCGCTGGTGATCGGGGTAATGGCGCTGTTCCTGCGCCAGTGGTCGGCCACCTTCATTGTCTCCAGCGTGCTCGGCGTCTCGCTGATCGCCACGTGCGCACTGATGTACGTGTTCGGTTTCAGCCTCAACAACCTGACCCTGGTGGCCATCGTGATTGCTGTCGGTTTCGTGGTCGACGACGCGATCGTCGTGGTGGAGAACATCCATCGCCACCTGGAAGCCGGCGACGATAGCCGCACTGCAGCGCTCAAAGGCGCCGGCGAGATCGGTTTCACCGTGGTGTCGATCAGTTTCTCGCTGATCGCCGCCTTCATTCCACTGCTGTTCATGGGCGGTGTGGTGGGCCGGCTGTTCAAGGAGTTCGCCCTGACCGCCACGGCGACCATCCTGATTTCGGTGGTGGTCTCGCTGACCCTGGCCCCCACCCTTTCGGCGCTGTTCATGCGCCGCCCACCCGGCGACCACCAAGGCGGTTTCGGCCAGCGCCTGCTGGGTTGGTACGAAAAAGGCCTGGACCGCGCACTGGCCCACCGGCGGATCACGCTGGGGGTGTTCGGCATTACCCTGGCGCTGGCCGTGGCCGGCTACGTGGGCATCCCCAAAGGCTTCTTCCCGCTGCAGGACACCGGCTTCATCCTTGGCACAACCGAGGCAGCGGCGGATGTGTCCTACCCGTCGATGATCGAGAAGCACCTGGCGCTGGCGAAGATCATCGGTGACGACCCGGCAGTGCGCGCCTATTCGCACTCGGTCGGGGTGACCGGCAGCAACCAGACCATCGCCAACGGCCGTTTCTGGATCTCGCTAAAGCCCCGCGGCGAGCGCGACGTCTCGGCCAGCGAATGGATCGACCGGATCCGCCCGAAGCTGGCCCAGGTGCCGGGCATCGTCCTGTACATGCGCGCCGGCCAGGACATCAACCTCAGCTCCGGCCCGTCACGCACCCAGTACCAGTACGTGCTCAAGAGCAACGACGGGGTCGCGCTCAACCTGTGGACCCAGCGCCTGACCGACCGCCTGCGGGAAAACCCGGCGCTGCGCGACCTGTCCAACGACCTGCAACTGGGCGCCAGCGTCACCCGCATCGATATCGACCGCCAGGCCGCAGCGCGTTTCGGCCTGACCACCACCGACGTCGACCAGGCCTTGTACGATGCCTTCGGCCAGCGCCAGATCAGCGAATTCCAGACCGAGACCAACCAGTACAAGGTCATCCTCGAACTGGACGCGCAACAGCGTGGCAAGGCTGAAAGCCTCAATTTCTTCTACCTGCGCTCGCCACTGACCAACGAGATGGTGCCGCTGTCGGCCCTGGCGCATGTCGCCGCGCCAAGCACCGGGCCGCTGTCGATCAGCCACGACGGCCTGTTCCCGGCCGCCAACCTGTCGTTCAACCTGGCCCCCGGCGTGGCCTTGGGCGATGCGGTGCAGATCCTGGAACGTGCGCAGCGCGAGCTGGGCATGCCCGACTCGATCACCGGCAACTTCCAGGGCGCCGCCCAGGCGTTCCAGAGCTCGCTGTCGAGCCAGCCCTACCTGATCCTTGCCGCGCTGGTGGCGGTGTACATCATCCTCGGCGTGCTCTACGAGAGCTTCGTCCACCCGCTGACCATCATCTCCACCCTGCCCTCAGCCGGCCTGGGCGCGATCATCCTGCTGTGGGCCAGCGGGCAGGACTTCAGCATCATGGGGCTGATCGGCGTGGTACTGCTGATCGGCATCGTCAAGAAGAACGGCATCCTGCTCATCGACTTCGCGCTCGAAGCCCAGCGCCATCACGGCATGACGCCCGAGCAGGCGATACGCCAGGCCTGCCTGGTGCGCTTCCGCCCGATCATCATGACTACCCTGGCCGCGCTGCTGGGCGCAGTGCCGCTGATGTTCGGCTTTGGCACCGGCGCCGAGCTGCGCCAGCCACTGGGCATTGCGGTGGTGGGTGGCCTGCTGGTGAGCCAGGCCCTGACGCTGTTCACCACCCCGGTCATATACTTGGCCCTGGAGCGCCTGTTCCACCGCCGCCAGGCTGCCCCTGCGGCAGCGCCAAGTGCCAGCTAGGACAAGACCATGCGTGTGCTGATCATCGAAGACGAAGAAAAAACCGCCGACTACCTGCATCGCGGCCTGAGCGAACAGGGCTTTACCGTGGACCTGGCACGGGACGGCATCGATGGCCTGCACCTGGCCCTGGAGGGCGACTACGCGGTAATCGTGCTGGATGTGATGCTGCCTGGCCTGGACGGCTATGGTGTGCTGCGCGCCTTGCGCGCGCGCAAGCAGACGCCGGTGATCATGCTGACCGCCCGTGAGCGGGTCGAAGACCGCATTCATGGCCTGCGTGAAGGCGCCGACGACTACCTGGGCAAGCCGTTCTCGTTCCTCGAACTGGTCGCCCGCCTGCAAGCCCTGACCCGCCGCAGCAGCAGCCATGAACCGTTGCAGGTGCAAGTGGCAGACTTGTGGATCGACCTGATGGCACGCAAGGCCACACGCGCCGGCCAGCGTCTGGACCTGACTGCCAAGGAGTTCTCGCTGCTCAGCGTGCTGGCCCGGCGGCAGGGTGAAATCCTGTCGAAGACGGCGATTGCCGAGCTGGTCTGGGACATCAACTTCGACAGCGACGCCAACGTCGTGGAAGTGGCGATCAAACGCCTGCGCGCCAAGCTCGACGGGCCCTTCGACAACAAGCTGCTGCACACCATCCGAGGCATGGGCTATGTCCTGGAAAACCGTGCGGGGTAATTCCATCGCCCTGCGCCTGTCGGCGCTGTTCATTCTGGTGGCACTGGGTGTATTCCTGCTGATCGGCTGGGCGCTGTATCGCCAGGTCGACCGCAGCCTCGACCTGCTGCCGCAAGCGGAGCTGGACGCGCGCTTCAGCGTGCTCGAATCCACCCTCAACCGCTTCGGCACGCCAGATCACTGGACCAAGATCAACAACAAGCTCAACCTGCTCAGCGAAGAGGACAAGCGCATCCGCTTCTGGGTGGTCAGCAGCAACCCGGCCTACGACTACGGTCACCCCAGCGAGCTGGTACGTGCCTTCGCCGAAGGGCCACAGGGCATGCGCGACCTGCACCTGCCTGACCGGCCCTACCCGTACAAGGTGCTGGTCAGTGAACTTCCGGCGCTGGGCGAACGGCCGGCACTGCGCTTTCTGATCGGCATCGACACCGAAACCTTCTGGCAGGCCCAGCACAGCTTGCTGGTGGCGATTGTCGGGCTGGCAGTACTCGGCGTGCTGCTGGCTTCAGTACTGGGTTACTGGGTGGCGCGCATTGGCCTTCGTCCGCTGCTGGCGTTGTCCAACGAGGCCCAGGCCCTGGCCCCTCCACGCCTGGACGGGCGTTTGCAAACCCATGCCCTGGCGCCGGAGCTGGCACAGTTCGCGGGCGCCTTCAACGCCGCGCTCGACCGTGTCAGCCAGGCCTACTCACGGCTGGAAGCCTTCAACGCCGACGTCGCCCATGAGCTGCGCTCGCCGCTGACCAACCTGATCGGCCAGACCCAGGTCGCGCTCACCCGCGGGCGCAGTGCCGAGCATTACTTCGAAGTGCTGCAATCGAACCTGGAAGAGCTGGAGCGCCTGCGCAGCATCATCAACGACATGCTCTTCCTGGCCAGTGCCGACCAAGGCAGCAAGGCCACCGCCCTGACCCAGGCCTCCCTGGCCGAGGAAGTGGCAACCACACTCGACTACCTGGACTACATCCTCGAAGACGCCCAGGTCAGCGTGAGCGTGATAGGCGATGCCCAGGCGCCCATCGAAAAGGCCCATTTCCGCCGGGCGCTGATCAATCTGCTGAACAACGCCGTGCAGCACACTGCGCCGCATCAGGTGATCCAGGTGCAGATCGATGCCGGGCCCGAGCAGGTCAGCATAGCTGTGAGCAACCCGGGGCCGGCGATTGACAATGAACACCTGCCGTTGCTGTTCGAGCGCTTCTACCGCGTGGATGCGGCGCGCAGCAACAGCGGTGGGGGCAACCATGGGTTGGGGTTGGCGATCGTCAAGGCGATTGCACTGATGCATGGGGGGGAGGTGTTTGTGCGCAGTGGGGCCGGGCTCAATACCTTTGGTATCCAGTTGCCGACCTTGAGGCCTGCGCGCTCTGTGTAGGAGCGGCCTTGCGCCGCGAATGGGCTGCGCAGCAGCCCCGGCAATCTCGGCCCTGCCAAAGAGTCTGGGGCCGCTTCGCGACCCTTTCGCGGCGCAAGGCCGCTCCTACACAGAGCGCGCAGGCTCTCTAGCGCGGGAGTTTGCGGCGAAAGTACTATTGCTTTTCTTTCGATCGTTACCTTTTGCGCAACAGTGCTTATCGCACTTCGCTCTGTTTCAAGTGCATTGAAAGGGCTAACTTTACCCCTGTCCTCATTAGCACTTGCCCCGCAAGAAGGTAGTTTCAAATGTCCAACAGTATGGGTATTGCCAGCGTCTTCGTCCTGTCTTCCCTGTTGTTGTCGCCCCTGGCCATGGCCGAAGAATCCAGCGCTTTCGTCACCCGTAATGCAGAGCTCGCCGCCGTCCATCAAGACGCCCGCGAGGCGGTAGCTGCAAACAAGGCTGACGCCGCCAAAGACGCAAAACAGACAGCTTCCAAAGTTTCTTTCGATGCCAACGCCGACAGCTGATCAAGCGCTGTCACTGCTCCCGATTTCCCTTGGCTACGCATTGGGCACCACCGGTGCCGATATGTTAGCCTTTTAAAGCCGCTGCCGATCAGCGGCTTTTTTTATGTGCTTTAACTCTCAGCCACGCTGTAACGTCTACCTATAAAAAAGACGCACATTCAAAAATAAAAACTGCCCCACCGTCAGACCAAAGGAGCTAGTACCGGTGCCTTCCGCGTTCCGTTTTACCCCGCTGTTCATTGCGTTGACTGCAACGATCCCTTTCGCCGCCCAGGCAGATGAAGACAAGGCTGATGGCTTCATCGAAGGCTCGTCCTTCAACCTGCATTTCCGTAATGCCTACTTCAACCGCGACAACCACAACGCTGGCGTGCGTGACACCCGCGAGTGGGGCCAGGGCGCGGTTGCGCGCTTCGAGTCGGGCTATACCCCAGGCGTGATCGGCTTTGGCCTGGATGCACATGCCATGCTGGGCCTCAAGCTGGACGGCGGTGGCGGCCATGCCGGCACCAGCATCCTGCCCGAGCACATCAAGGACGACGGTGAGCTGGGCGCTGCCCCGCATTCGTTCTCCACTGCCGGCGCTGCGATCAAGCTCAAGGCGTTCGACACCGAGCTGAAAGCCGGTGACCTGTTCCTCACCAACCCGGTGATCGCTGGCGGCGAAACCCGCATGCTGCCGCAGACCTTCCGTGGTGTGAGCCTGACCAACACCAGCATCGACGGCCTGCTGCTCGAAGGCGGCCAGGTGAGCTTCACCCACCCGTACAACCAGAGCGGCCACCGCCGCATCGACACCTACTATGGGTCGCTGGACGAGCACGACAAGAGCAAGCACCTTAACTGGGCCGGCGCGTCGTGGAGCGGTACCGAGAACATCACCACCAACCTGTACGCCGCCGAGCTGAAGGACATCTGGAACCAGTACTACGCTGACTTCGACTACACCTACGTGGTCAACGACCTGGTGAGCCTGAACCCGGGCGTGCACTTCTACCACACCCAGGACACCGGCCAGGCCCTGCTGGGCAAGATCGACAACAACACCTACAGCGTGCACTTCACCGTCAACGCAGGCTTCCATAGCGTCACCGCCGCCTACCAGCGGGTCAATGGCAACACGCCATTCGACTACATCAACCTGGGCGACAGCGTGTACCTGGACAACTCGCGCATGTACTCGGACTTCAACGCGCCGAACGAGCGCTCGTGGAAGCTGCAGTACGACTATGACTTCGCCGGTGTCGGCGTGCCTGG
Organism: Pseudomonas sp. BN505; assembly: GCF_029873175.1. Taxonomy (NCBI): domain Bacteria; kingdom Pseudomonadati; phylum Pseudomonadota; class Gammaproteobacteria; order Pseudomonadales; family Pseudomonadaceae; genus Pseudomonas; species Pseudomonas sp. BN505. The sequence goes on along the minus strand of NZ_SSOI01000033.1, from coordinate 64,019 downwards.
CCTGACCACCTCGCTGTCGTACTCGCGCGGTGAAGCCGACCTGACCAAAGCCACGCAGGACACCAGCCACTACGACTACTACCGTGAAGATGGCAAGAACGCCATGCACTGGGAACGTGACCTGGACGTGAAGTACGTGTTCCAGGAGGGTGACCTGAAGGACCTGTCGGTACTGGTGCGCTACGCCACCCACCGTGGCAGCCAGGGTTATGCGTCGATCGACAGCAACAGCGACAACGACGAAGTGCGCGTGATCGTGGACTACCCGCTGAACGTGTTCTGATCCAGGACCGCTAGCGAGGGCTCCGCCCTCGATCGCCGGCAAGCCAGCTCTAAGCCTGATGCTGTACCTGTGGGAGCTGGCTTGCCGGCGAAGGGCTGCGCAGCAGCCCCAGACGTAATTCCGTCGGACAAATCTTGTCCGACAATCACTGCTTCCCTAGAATGTCGCCGCCGCGAATGGCCCTGCCCACGCAGTAGCGAGCATGCCCACCCGATTACCGCGCTTCGCATTTCACAGGTCGCACCCCGAGCTGACCCTCAACCTGGGCAGTTGCCTTGCCGTGCTCGCCATCGTGGCCATCGTCAGCTTCCTGCTGGCACGTGAACGGGACAGCGTCGAGCTGTCGGCCATTCGCTCGTCCAACAACATCGTCCAGCTGATCGAAAGCGACATCCTGCGCAACGCCGAACTCTACGACCAGTCACTGCAGGGCCTGATCTGGGCCGTGGGGCGCAAGGAGCTGCCAGAAATACCCGGCCCGCTGCGCCAGCGCCTGCTGTTCAATGAAGCCTTCGTCGACCGCAAACGCGGTGACGTGCTATGGCTGGACAAGCAAGGCAATGTGGTGGGCGATTCCACCAGCAGTGTGCCGCGCAAGGCCAACTTTGGCGAAACCGGTGTGTTCAAGGCACACCAGGCCAACGCCAATCTGGGCTTGCTGGTAGGCCCGCCATTCAAGGCCAAGCTCGGCGACCTGGACTGGTGTATCAGCTTCAGCCGGCGCATCCCCGGCCCCGATGGCGAGTTTGCCGGGCTGGCAGCAGGCGCATTGCGCCTGTCGTACTTCAGTGAGCTGTTCCAGCGCCTGGACATCGGTGACGACAGCAGCATCAACCTGTTCAATACCGACGGGCAGCTCCTCGCCCGCCAGCCCTCACGCCCGCAAGACCCGCTGATCGGCACCAACTATGCCGAGCGGCTCAACTTCAAGCGCATCCTCAGCGAACAGAGCGGTAACTTCACAGCCCGGTCTGGCAGCGACGGCAACCCGCGCATGTACACCTTCGCCCGGGTCGCGCAGTTGCCGCTGATCGTGCTGGTGGTGCACTCGGCCGACGAGGTGTTCCAGTCCTGGCGCCGCACCGCGATTCTGGTGAGCGTCGCCACAGGTGTGCTGTGCGTGGGCATTCTCTGGTTGACCCTGCTGCTCGGCCGCGAACTGCGCCGCCGCCAGGAGGCCGAACAGGGCCTGGCGACGTTAGCCGCCACCGACAGCCTGACCGGCCTGGCCAACCGCCGTCGTCTGGACCAGGTGCTGCGCCAGGAGTGGGCGCGTGCGCAGCGCAATCGCAAGCCATTGGCCGTGCTGATGGTGGATGTGGACCACTTCAAGGCATTCAACCAACGACACGGCCATGCCGGTGGTGACCACGCGTTGCGGGAGGTGGCCAAAACCATCGAGGCGAGCATCCGCCGTCCTGCGGATCTGGCCGCTCGTTATGGGGGGGAGGAGTTTCAGGTAGTACTGCCGGAAACCGACCTAGCCGGGGCGCGGCTGCTGGCCGAGCGCATTCGAACCAGTGTGGAAGCGCTGGCACCTTTTGCCGATGACGCCCACTCGGTGACGGTGAGCATCGGCATAGGCCTGTCCGGCCCCCAGCACGACCTGAGCAGTGTGCTGGGGGCTGCGGACGAAGCGCTCTACCGGGCCAAGGCCAAGGGCCGCAACCGGATAGAGGGGCCCGACGCTTAGGAGCGGGCGCGGGCGGCGTTGCGCAGTGCCTTGACCTGGTCATGGTTGCGCTGCACGCCTTGCAGCTGTTTTTCCACCAGGCCATAGGTCATGTCACTGGCGCTGCGGCCCAGTTTTACCAGCTTCTCGCGGGCTTCCTTGTAGGCCTTGAGGGCGTGGTCCTCGCCGCGCTCAACTTCATTGAGCACCGCTTCTTCATCCTTGCCGGTAACCATCGACTTCAGGTTGACCCACCCACGATGCAAGTCGCCGCTGATGCTGGTGGAGGTTTCCGGGTCGCCGCCCAGACGACGCACTTCGCTTTGCAGTTCGCCAGCGGCGTTGGCGCATTCACCCGCACGCTGAACGAAGAACGCTTTCAGCTCTGGATTCTTCACGTCATCGGCCGAGGCTTTGAACCCTTTCTCGCCATCCTTGCTGTATTCGATCAGATCGTTGAGTACGTCAATCACGTCTTTGTTGGGGTTGCTCATGGTCGAACTCCTTGGCAGGTGATAGTCATCTACAGAGGTGCAGCGTTCGTGCCATGCTCTCTAAAAAAATAAATTCCTTAATTTTCAATTAGTTGTCGAAATAAAAAGAATGGCTGATACCGGCGTTCTGCATGATCGCCGCTTGGGCCTTCGTGCAGATTGCAGTATGGTCGGCGCTTTCTACTCAAGGTGCGCCGAAGATGAAGCCGGAAATGCTCGAATTGCTGGTGACCCGCAGCATGCCGTTCGGCAAGTACCAGGGGCGCATCATTGCCGACCTGCCGGGGGACTACCTGGCGTGGTTTGCGCGCAAGGGCTTCCCCACGGGGGAACTGGGTGGGTTGCTGGCGTTGATGCATGAAATCGACCACAACGGGCTGGGGGATCTGCTGGTACCGTTGCGCAAGAAGCATGGGCGCTGACCTGCTCCGGCCCTATCGCCGGCAAGCCAGCTCCCACAGGGTTAGTGTAGATCCTGAGCTCAGCGCCGTCCTGTGGGAGCTGGCTTGCCGGCGATAGGGCCGGCAGGGCCAACCAATGGTTCTAGCCTTTCACTGACGCTACGGCCAGCTCTACCTGCTCGCTCTTCTTGATCACCGCATACACCACCGCCGTCAGCAGGCTACCCGCGACAATAGCCAGCAAATACAGCAAGGCATGGTTGATCGCATTGGGGATAAGCAGCACGAACAAGCCGCCATGCGGCGCCATCAGCTTGCAACCGAAGTACATCGACAATGCCCCCGTCAGCGCACCACCGGCGATACTGGCCGGGATCACCCGCAGCGGGTCCTTGGCAGCGAACGGGATCGCCCCTTCGGAAATGAAGCACAGCCCCAGCGCCAACGCGGCCTTGCCCGCCTCGCGCTCGCTCTGGGCGAACTTGCGCCGGGCCAGGAATGTGGCGATGCCCAGGCCGATCGGCGGCACCATGCCGGCGGCCATGGTCGCCGCCATCGGTGCGTAGCTCGACGACGCCAGCAACCCCACCGAGAAGGCATAAGCGGCCTTGTTGATCGGCCCACCCAGGTCGACACACATCATGCCGCCCAGCAACAGCCCCAGCAGAATGGCATTGGTGGTGCCCATGCTGTCGAGGAAGTGCGTGAGGCCTTCGAGCATGGCCGCCACCGGTTGGCCGACCACGTAGATCATCACCAGGCCGGTGACCAGGCTGGCCAGCAGCGGAATGATCAAGATCGGTTTGAGCGCCTCCAGGCTACTGGGCAAGCGGGCCCAGCGGGCAATGGCCTTGGCGCTGTAACCGGCAATGAAGCCGGCGACGATGCCACCGATGAAGCCGGCACCCAAGGTGCTGGCCAGCAGGCCACCGATCATGCCCGGCGCAAGCCCCGGGCGGTCGGCGATGGACCAGGCGATATAGCCCGCCAGCAGCGGCACCATCAGCTTGAACGCGGCCTCCCCGCCGATTTGCATCAACGCAGCCGGCAAGGTGCCCGGCTGTTTGTAGGCCTCGATGCCGAACACGAACGACAGCGCAATCAACAGGCCGCCCGCCACCACCATGGGCAGCATGAACGACACGCCGGTGAGCAGGTGCTTGTACACACCCGTCTTCTCACCCTTCGCCGTCGTGGCAGCCGCTGCGGCATCGGCGCTGGTTTCCACCTTGGCGTCGGCCAGCGCCTTGTCCAGGGTGGCGCGTGCCTGCTTGAGCGCAATGCCGGTGCCGCACCGGTAGATACGCTTGCCGGCAAACCGCGCGGTAGGCACTTCGATGTCAGCAGCCAGCAACACTACATCCGCTTCAGCGATGGCCTCGGCAGACAAGGGGTTACGCGCACCGACCGAGCCCTGGGTTTCGACTGTGAGCTGATAGCCCATTTGTTGCGCGGCTTGCTGCAAGGCCTCCGCCGCCATGAACGTGTGCGCGACGCCCGTCGGGCAGGCCGTGATTGCGACGATGCGTGTGCCAGCGCTGGCAACCTCGGCCGGCGCGTCTGCTGCAGCTAGCAGTAGTTGGGCGTTGGCCGCCGCTTCATCGAGAAAGCCCTCGCGGTCGGCCAGGGCCCGGGATGGCGTGCTCTGGTACACACGCTTGCCGACGAAGCGGGCCAGGTCCACCGGGCCGGTGCTGATCACCAGCACCCAGTCGGCCTCGGCAATCTGCACGGTGCTCAGTTGCCGCTCGGGGTGCCCGGCATCCTGCACTTCCACACTGGTGCTCCAGCCGCGCCGCTGGGCAGCGGCAGACAGCAAGCGCGCGCTCAGCACACTCGACACCTGGCCGTTGGGGCAGGCGGTGACAATGGCAATGTTCATCGGCAACCCTCTTGTTGTTCTGTCAGTTGCACTGCGGCTTCCAGTCGCGCCAGCTGATCACGGTCACGGATGCCGAAGCCAACCTGGGTGACGGCCTGGGCGGCAATCGCCGTGGCGCGGGCCAGCGTGTGCGCAGGGGCCTCGCCCTGCAGCAGGCCATGGACCATGCCGGCCACCAGCGAATCCCCCGCCCCTACCGTGCTGGCAACCCTTACCTTGGGCGGGCAGGCATGCAGGGCCAGGTCGCGGGCGAACCAGCTGACGCCCTGTTCGCCGGCAGACACCACCACATGTTCAACGCCACGGCTCAGCAACTGCTCGGCGCCAGCACGTTGCTGCGCTGGGTTATCCACAGCCTGGCCAAGCACTTCGCCGAGCTCTTCAGTATTGGGTTTGACCAACCAGGGCGCGCTTTGCAGGCCGGCGCGCAAGGCTTCGCCGCTGCTGTCCAGCGCCACCTTGAGGCCAAGGGCCTTCAACCGGTCCAGTAACTGGCGGAACCAGTCGGCGCTGATCCCTCGCGGCAGGCTGCCCGCCACCACCACGGCATCGTGCCCCGGGGCGACCTGCTGCAGGCGGTGCAGCAAGGCACTGCATGCCGCCTCGTCGACCTCCGGGCCTTGGCCGTTGATGTCCGTGACGCGGCCATCGGCCTCAACCAGCTTGATGTTGCTGCGGGTTTCGCCCGGCACGCGAACAAAGCAATCGGTAAAGCCGCGCCAGTCGATCAGCGCCTCGAACGGCTGCAGGTTATCGCGCCCGAGGAAACCGCCAACGGTCACGCTGTGCCCCAGGTCGGCCAGTACCTGGGCAACGTTCAGCCCTTTACCCGCCGCGTGGCTCTGTTGGGCCTGGCTTCGGTTGACCTGCCCCGGGCGCAGGGTATCGAGGCCGATGGTGATATCCAGCGCCGGGTTCAGGGTGAGGGTGAGGATCTTGGCCATTCAGTAACGCTCCACCAGCGCGCGAACCGCTGCGGCGCTGTCTTGTTGCAGGGCCTCACGCGCCAAGGCGCGGGCCGTCTGATGATCAGCCTGGCGAACCAGGGCCTTGACTTCGGCGATGCTGCGCGCGGACACGCTGAGTTCGTCCACGTCCAGCCCCAGCAGCACAGGCACCGCCTGGGGGTCGGCCGCCAGCTCGCCGCACACGCCCACCCATTTGCCGTGGGCATGGGCGGCGCGCACGGTCATGTCGATCAGGCTCAGAACCGCCGGGTGCAGGCCGTCGGCCTGGGCCGAAAGGCTGGGGTGACCACGGTCGATGGCCAGGGTGTACTGGGTCAGGTCGTTGGTGCCGATACTGAAGAAGTCCACTTCGCGCGCCAGTTGCGCGGCCAGCAGGGCCGCCGAAGGCACCTCCACCATGATGCCCAGTTGCAGGTCGGCCACCGGGATTTCTGCACGCAGGCGCTCGACCATGGCCCGCGCCTCGCGCCACTCATGCACCTGGCCCACCATCGGGAACATGATGCGCAGCGGGCGCTGGTCGGCGGCCCGCAGCAAGGCGCGCAGCTGGTCTTCCATCACGTGCGGGCGTTGCAAGGTCAGGCGTATGCCGCGCACGCCGAGGAAGGGGTTTTCCTCGGCGGTGATCGGCCAGTACGGCAGCGGCTTGTCGCCGCCGACATCAAGGGTACGCACCACCAGCGGCCGGCCGTCCAGGCCATCGAGCACACGACGGTACTCGGCCTCCTGGGTGGCAACGTCGGGGGCCTGGGTGTGGGCCATGAAAATCAGTTCGGTGCGCAGCAAGCCCACACCTTCGGCGCCCTGCTCCACCACCTTGGCGATGCCGCTGCCCTCACCGATGTTGGCGAACACTTCCACGGCGTGGCCATCGCGGGTGACAGCGGGTTCAAAACGGTTGGCCCAAGCGGCCTGCAAACGCTGTTCGCGTGCATCACGCTCGGCCAGCGCGCGTTGCAATTCATCCTCCGGCGGTGCCACGCTGACCACGCCGCGCTGGCCATCCAGCAGCAATGGTGTGCCAGCTTCCAGCAACAGGATCGCCGCACCCGCGCCGACCACAGCCGGGATGCCCAAGGCACGGGCGACAATGGCACTGTGGGCGGTGGCACCACCCTGTGCAGTGACAATACCGGCGACCCGGTTTGGGTCCAGCCGGGCGACGTCGGAAGGGCCAACTTCGGTCATCACCAGTACGTACGGTTGCTCGGGCTCAGCCTGGGCGTGCACACCGCACAATTGCGCCAGCACGCGGCGGCCGATGTCGCGTAAATCGGCGGCGCGCTCGGCCAGCAGGGCATCGTGCAACGCCTCCTGCTGGCGGGCCGCGGCATCGATCACTGCCATCCACGCCGCCGCAGCGCTTTCCCCCTGAGCAAGGCGCTGCTCGGCATCGTCGGTCAAGGCCGGGTCGGCGAGCATTTCCTGGTGAGTGACGAAAATCTCGCCAATGGCCTTGTCGCTGCGCTGGACCAAGGCCTGCAGCTCACTGTGCACCGTTGCCAGGGCCTGGCGCAGCTTTTGCCGTTCCTGGGCACAGGACTCGCCGCGCAGGGGGTAGTCGAACTCACGCTCGACACACACATGGGCAGGGCCACTGGCAATGCCAGGGGCAGCGCCCACGCCCTGAACCCGGCTGCCGGCCGCGGGGGCTTGCAGCACCTGGGCGGCAACACTGGCAACGGGCTCCGCACTTTGCGGCAGCGGCTCCACCTCTTCACCCAGGCCTTGTTCGATAGCAGCCAGCAGCACCGGTAAGGCATCGGCGGCGATACCCGGCTCGGCCACCAGTTCCAGGGCCTGGCCACGACGGGCACCGAGGCTGAGCAGCTTGCTCAGGCTCTTCACCGACACCGCTGGCTGCGCGCTGTCGACCAAACGTATACGGATTTCCCCTTCAAAACCTTTCGCCAGTTGCGCCAGCACCTTGGCCGGGCGGGCATGCAAGCCATGCGGGTTGGCCAGCACAATGCGCGCGCTCGGCCAGTCTGCTGGCGCCTCGCCGCCCAGCACTTCCAGCACTGCACGGCTGCTGGTGGCCTGATAGAGCATCTGCCCGCGGCCTTCTATCAGCACTTCACACAGGCGTTCAAGCAGGGCCTGATGAGCCGCGCCAAGGCTGGCCAGGCAGAACAGGCCATTGAGCGGCTGGTCGCGGTAACGCAGTGGCTGCTGTGGGGTAATAAAAGCCAGGCCCGGCTGGCGCACCTGGCGCTCGCTGTGCAGCCACCACAGGCCCTCGCCCAGTGGCAGCGGCTCGGCCTGCTGCAGCACAGCGGCAAAACCGCTGTCGACGCAGTCGGCGCGCTGCAACAGGCGGGCACCGCGCCAGGCCAGTTCGTCGAAGTCTTCAGCCGGCAGGTTCAGGCCGACCAGTTGCGCATCCAGCGCCAGCTCTTGTGGCGCGCCTTGCAGCAGCTTGAGCAGTGCTTCGGCGGAACTGGCCCGGCGCAGCGCCTCGGCCAGGTCGGTCTCGCCCAGGGCGCGGGTCAGCAGTTGCAGCAAGCGCAGGTGTTCGTCGGAACGGGCGGCGATACCGATGGCCAGATAGACCATTTGCCCATCGCCCCAGTCCACGCCTTCGGGAAACTGCAACAGACGCACGCCGGTGGCATACACCAGATCACGGGTTTGCGGGGTGCCATGGGGGATGGCAATGCCCTGGCCAAGGAAGGTGGAGCCTTGCGCCTCGCGGTCCTGCAACCCCTGCAGGTACCCCTGAGCGACAAGGCCGTCGGCAACCAGCCGGTCCGCCAGCAGGCGCAACGCCGCGGCCTTGTCGGCGGCCGTCTGGCCCATGGCTATCTGCTCCTTGGCGAGTTCGAGCATGACCTTCTCCTTTTGCAGTTCCCGGTCGGGTACTGGAGTATTGTTGTGAAATTCACATGAAGGGCCAGTTCAACAGCCTTGCACAGATGGCAGCCGAGGCAGAAAATTCGGCAGCTGAAACGTTTAATCTGACCAGACGGCCACGTTACTCGATAATCTGCCCGGTAAAAAGCCCCATCCTGTCGGACAATTGCGACAATGGTCGTCTGCGCATGGCGCCAGAGCCGGGTCAAAATACCCGGTCCGGCCTCAGAGCCAGCCCCGGAAATAACAAGGAAAATTCGGTGAAACTCAGCGATATCGCCCGTCTGGCCGGTGTGTCCGTAACCACGGCCAGCTACGTCATCAACGGCAAGGCGGAACAGCAGCGCATCAGCAACGCCACAGTCGAACGGGTGCGCGCGGTGGTCGAAGCCCACGGCTTCACACCCAACCCGCAGGCCGCCGGCCTGCGCAGCCGACACACCCGCACCCTGGGCTTCATTCTCCCGGATCTGGAGAACCCCAGCTACGCCCGCATCGCCAAGCAGCTGGAGCAAGGCGCCCGCGCCCGTGGCTACCAGTTGCTGATCGCCAGCAGCGACGACCAGCCCGACAGCGAGCGCCAGTTGCAGCAACTGTTCCGCGCGCGCCGTTGCGATGCCCTGTTCGTTGCCAGCTGCCTGCCTCCGGAAGACGACAGCTACCGCGAAATGCAGGACAAAGGCCTGCCGGTGATCGCCATCGACCGCCGGCTGGACCCTGCGCACTTCTGCTCGGTCATCAGCGATGACCGCGATGCCAGCCGGCAATTGGCTACCAGCCTGCTCAGCGCCGCCCCACGCAGCATTGCCCTGATAGGCGCACGCCCCGAGCTGTCGGTCAGCCAGGCGCGTGCCGGCGGGTTCGACGAAGCCCTGCAAGGCTATACCGGTGATGTCCGTCGCTACCAGGGCGAGGCGTTCAGCCGTGAGTGCGGCCAGCGCCTTATGCAACAGCTTATCCATGACCTGGGCGGCCTGCCGGATGCCCTGGTGACCACCTCGTACGTGTTGCTGCAAGGGGTGTTCGACACCCTGCAGGCGCGCCCTGCCGACTCGCGCCAGTTGCAGCTGGGCACCTTTGGTGACAACCAGCTGCTCGACTTCCTGCCACTGCCGGTCAATGCCATGGCCCAGCAGCATGGCCTGATTGCCGCCACCGCGCTGGAACTGGCGCTGGCCGCAATCGAGGAAAAACGCTACGAACCTGGCGTGCATGCCGTGGGCCGCACCTTCAAGCAGCGCATCACGGTGGCCTGAACATGCGCCTGATCGACACCCACACCCACCTGGACTTCCCCGACTTCGACGCCGACCGCCCGCGCCTGCTGGCCAACGCGGCGGCACGCGGGGTGGAACGGATGGTGGTACTGGGGGTGTACCAGGCGAATTTCCAGCGTGTGTGGGACCTCGCCTGCACCGATCAGCGCCTGTTCGCAGCACTCGGCCTGCACCCGGTGTACCTCGACCAGCATCGCCCGGAGCACCTGACGCAACTGCGCGAATGGCTAGAACGCCTGCATGGCGACCCACGGCTGTGCGCCGTGGGAGAGTTTGGCCTGGACTACTATCTCGAAGACCTGGACAAGACACGCCAACAGGACCTGTTCGAAGCGCAACTGCAAATGGCCTGCGGCTTCGAACTGCCCGCGCTGTTGCACGTACGCCGCAGCCATGCCCAGGTAATCGCCACGCTCAAGCGCTACAAGCCGGTGCGGGCGGGCGTGATTCATGCGTTTGCCGGCAGTTACGAAGAGGCGCGCGAATACATCAAGCTAGGCTTTCGGCTTGGGCTTGGCGGTGCCGGCACCTGGCCACAGGCGCTGCGGCTGCGCAAGACGCTGGCGCGCCTGCCACTGGAGAGTGTGGTGCTGGAGACCGATGCGCCGGATATGGCGCCGGTGATGTACCCGGGGCAACGCAACAGCCCGGAGCATCTGCCGGACATTGCCGGGGCGCTGGCCCAGGTGATGGGCGTGGATGTAGAGGCGCTGGCGCAGGCCAGTAGCCGCAATGCTTGCGAGTTGTTTGGCTGGTGCTCGCCTTTGTAGTTGCTGCGCCTGGCAGATCGAGCGCCGCCCGCGCGGCGCTCGATCTGCCAGGCGACGCAAATAGCAAGGCGACCCTATGTCAAACCAGCACGGTCCACAACGCGAACCCGGCATACCACAACACCGCACAGCGCAGCAGCAGCTCCCACAGGCTGTCCAGCCGCCCCAACCCACGCTGGCTGTCTTCTTCATCGGGAATATCATCGGCAATGCGCCCCACCCGCGCCACCAGGTGCGCAGCACTGATGTGCCAGTTGAGCACCTCGTGCAGCATCACCCGGGTCACTGCGAGGAAGTTGCCCACCAGCGCAAAGCTCAACGCCATCAAGCGAACCGGCAGCCAGTCCATGATGTGCCGCAGTTGTTCGGCCCGCGCCTTCAACGCAGGCTGCTTGCTGTGCTCGCCACACAGCGCCAGCAGGCGATATGCCAGCACCGCACCAGGGCCCAGCACGAAATACCAGAAGATCACCGCGAAAAAGCCTTGGTACACCTGCCACAGCAGGTTGCCCTGCACACGCACCAACAGGCTATGCGGCTCGTCCGCCACCACGCCCAGGTCGCGCTCTGCAACATGCAGCGCCGCTTGATCATCACCGCGTCGCCAGGCATCACGGAACGGTCCCAGCGACGCCTTGGCATCGCCACGGCCCAGGCTGTAGACCAACACCAGCAGATGCACCGGCAACGCCAACAGCCCATAGGCCACCGGCTCCAGCACATGCAGCAGCAACACCAGCAGCGCTACCGGTGCCAACACCAGGATGGCCAGCGTCCACCAGGGGTGCACCTTGCCGCTGCGCTCCAGGCGTACCAGTTCGCCAAGAAAGAACCCATCACGCTGCACTTGATGGCGCAGGGCCGAAAACTTCTCGACCCACAGCGCCAGCAGCAACACCAGAAAACTCATGCCTTGTCCTCGTTGTGCAGCAACGCTTCACGGTAGCGCGGCCAATCGAACGACGGGCCGGGGTCGGTCTTGCGTTGCGGGGCAATGTCGCTGTGGCCCTGAATGCGGCCCAGGTCGATGGCCGGCCAGGCGCTGCGAATGTGCCGGGTTAGCTGCTCCAGCACGCCGTACTGGGCATCGGTATAGGGCAGGTCGTCGGTGCCTTCCAGCTCGATGCCGATGGAAAAATCGTTGCAGCCTTCGCGCCCGTCGAAGCACGACACACCTGCGTGCCAGGCGCGCTCCAGCAATGACACGAACTGCGTCACCGCCCCGTCACGCTCGACGAACAGGTGCGCCGACACGGTCAGCTGGCTGATGCTGGCGAAATAAGGGTGCTCGTCGGGGTCCAGGCGATTCTGGAAGAACTGCTGCACCTTGCCGGTACCAAAGCAGGCCGGCGGCAGGCTGATGTTGTGGATCACCAGCAGGGAAACCACTTCGCCTTCGGGGCGGGCATTGAAGTTCGGCGAGGGGCAGTGGGTGATTCCGATTCCGTGGAACCAGCCAGTGGCACGGTCCAATTGCATGGGGCAAATCCTGAAAGCGCCTTGAACAGAAACACAGTATGCCCTGCCGCCAACGCCGTTGGCATGTGAATGATTGTAATGTTGCCGGCTACCGCACCTGCGGTTGCCGCAGCCCGTCGAGCACCGCTTCCAACGCCCGCTCGAACAACAACCCGTCATCCAGCACCCGCACGTCCCCCCGGTGTAGCGCCTGCGCCAGGCCCGCGCCGCTCCACTCTCGCACCTTCATGCCGGTGCGGTTGGCAAACACCAGCCTGTCGCTGCTGTCGATATGTGCCACCAGCTTGCAGCGCAGCGGTTCGTCGTCATCAAGTACTTCAACCCAGGTCCCGATGCGCAAGCGCTGCACCTGCCGCAACGCTGCAGCCTGGCCATCGGCAATGTGCAAGGGCGCGCAGGACGGTTCTTCGGCAATCGCCAGCACGATATCTTTGTCCACCAGCACTTCGGCCAGAGGTTGGCCATGGTCAACCGTTAGCTCAGCGCCTGCGCAGGCACGCAGGTGCAATTGCTCCAGTTGCAGGAAGAACTCACGGGTTGCCGCCGAATTCAGGGCCACGCTGGCCAAGCCATCGCGCAGCGCCTTGAGCAGGCCCGGCACCTGCTGCAACAGGGTTTGCGGCTCATGCCCGAGGGTGATAGTGGCCAATAGCGTGTCCACCGTCTGCAAGCTATCCCGCCAGGCCTGGGAGGCTTCACCCTGCTTGAGCCAGGCCAGCAGCAGCACCTGGCTCCAGGCCTGTACCAGCATTTGCACAACCACCAAGGGCAAGACCCGACCACGCAGGCGCTGGTTGAGCTCCCGCTGTACCTGCTGCCGGGCCTGCAGGGCACGGGCACGCCCTTCTTCGGCGTCGCGCGTGCGTTGCTCAAGCAATTCGTTGCGCCGCCGTTCCTCCTGATTGAACGCAAGGAACTCGTCGAGCAGTTCGGCAAACAGGCCGGTATCTTCGGCGAAATCATTGATCAAGCGCTGGACTATGCGCTCTACCCGCAAGTGCAGGCTGTCGCGCAGGCCTTCGCCACCGCACTCCCAGCCAATGGCTGCGCCCGCGATTTCGTTGAGCAGCCGGCGTGCAGGGTGACTGGCCCGGCTGAACAACCCCTTGTCCAGCAGGGCGACCTTGAGCAGCGGGATATGCAGGCGCGCGATCAGCGCACGCAGGCTGGCCGGCAGGTTGTCGTCGCCTTGAATACAGGCGAACAGCAGGCCGACCAGGTTGATCATGTCCTCGTCGGCTACGGCGATGCGCCGGCGCGTGCCACTGCGCACGCTGACCCGCAGCAGCAGTTGTTCGAGTTGTTGGCCGAGTTCGAAATCATCAGGCTCGCCGGTAGCCGGCACGTAGTGCTGCAAATGCGAAAGCAGGCGGACCAGGTCAGCAGTGCTGATCGACTGGGCCGCAGCCACCGCCTGCAATCGCGGTGCGAACTGCCCGCGCGCCGGGGCCAGCAAGGTTTGCAACGAGGCAAAGAAGGCCTGGCCTGCCGCATCCGCCCCCACTTCCTGGCCTTGGCTTGCCGGCCCTCGTCCTGCCCTCATGCGCCGGTCTTCGGCACGCCGGCGCGGGGCCGGTTGCAACTCGGGCAGCACACCGGCGACGGCCAGCAACTGGTTGGCTTCGGCATAGATGACGTCGACATCGCGCAAGACATAACGCTCGAAAAGCTTGAGCAGGACCAGTTTGACCCGTAAGCCCACCCCCAGGTTACGGCCAGCTTCAAGGAAGTACCCGCACAATGCAGCAGGGCCGAGCGGGTTGCGCTGCTCATGCACGGGGCGGTCGAGCAAGGCCTGCAAACGCAGGCCCAGTTGCTGCAGGGCAATACCATCGCGCGACAGCACCCGCGCGACCATGCCTTCGATGGCCGCAGCCCGTTCCAGTTGCACCTTGCTACGCAGGTTGCCGGCTTCTGCCAGCTGCGCCAGCAGGTCGACCTGGCCGATGCGGGCGTAAGCGTCATAGAAGGTATCAAGGAAGCCGCGTTCGATACTTTTGCGCTTCAGGCGCAGATCGCGCATGGCCTCGAAGTACAGGTTCTGGTCGCAGCGATCAACGGCCTTGTCGGCCATCTCGAACAGGGTGTCGTCAGCATTGTCGAACAGCGCCTGCAAGCCCTGGCGCAGTTGCAGGGCAGCCTTGTCGCGCACTTGCAGGAGCAATACCGGAAGGCAAGGCAGAGGCGTACGCCCCCCTCGGTCGATGGCTGCCGCCAGGGGCACCACCTTGCCTTCTTTTTGCATCCTGGACTCCTTGCAGGGTGTCTTGCCCGAAGGGGCTGTAAATCGTCAAAGCTATGACGCCAAATACTGGTCGCCATTATCGGTAAAAAATCGCACAGCTGCCAGCGCCGATTCATGGACGGGTTAATGACCCTGGTTTGCAGGCATTGCTCACGAAGACCGACCAAAGGTCATGGCCGGGGCGGCTGTACACATCGGCCCCCTGCCCTATAATCGCCGGCATCTAGCTTGTGGAGCCGACCATGCCGAACCTACGCCTTGCCGACCTGACCGCTGAAATCGAAGCCAACGTGCGCCGCGCACTGTTGGAGGACATCGGCAGTGGCGACATCACCGCGCAGCTGATCCCGGCCGAGCGCCTGGCCAAGGCCACCATCATCACCCGCGAAGACTGCGTGATTGCCGGCACTGCCTGGGTTGACGCCGTGTTTCGCCAGCTCGACCCGCGTGTGGCTGTGCACTGGCAGGTGGCCGACGGTGATCGCGCCACGGCCAACCAGCCGCTGTTCCACCTGGAAGGCCCGGCCCGCTCGCTGCTGAGCGGCGAGCGCAGCGCGCTGAACTTCCTGCAGATGCTGTCGGGGGTCGCCACCCGTGCGCGTTTCCTGGCCGACCTGGTGGAAGGCACCCAGGTGCGCCTGCTGGACACCCGCAAAACCCTGCCCGGCCTGCGCCTGGCACAGAAGTACGCGGTTACCTGCGGCGGCTGCGACAACCACCGCATCGGCCTGTACGACGCCTTCCTGATCAAGGAAAACCACATCGCCGCCAGCGGCGGTGTTGCCGAGGCCGTAACGGCGGCGCACCGTATTGCGCCGGGCAAGCCGGTAGAGATCGAAGTGGAAAGCCTGGATGAACTGCGAGAGGCGCTGGCAGCGGGCGCGGACATCATCATGCTCGACGAGCTGAACCTGGACGAAATGCGCGAAGCGGTGCGTATTAACGCGGGCAAGGCCAAGCTGGAGGCCAGCGGCGGGGTGAACGAGACGACCTTGCGGGTAATTGCCGAGACTGGCGTGGACTACATCTCGATTGGTGCCATGACCAAGGATGTGAAAGCAGTGGACCTGTCCATGCGGTTGAGCCTGTGAGCTGACCGCAGGCAATAAAAAACCGGCCTTTCGGCCGGTTTTTTTGGTGCGCTATCTGATCAGAACGAGGCGTTGGCCAGGCCGTCCAGGTAACGCTCCACGTCCAGAGCCGCCATGCAGCCAGCGCCGGCCGAGGTAATGGCCTGACGGTAAACGTGGTCAGCCACGTCACCTGCAGCGAACACACCTTCAACGTTGGTGGCGGTAGCGTTGCCTTCACGGCCGCCGTTGACCACCAGGTAGCCGTCCTTGAGGGTCAGCTGGCCTTCGAACAGCGAGGTGTTCGGGGTGTGGCCAATGGCAATGAATACGCCGTCGACCTTGATTTCGTCGCTGCTGCCGTCGTTGTTCTTCAGGCGCGCACCGGTTACGCCCATGTTGTCACCCAAAACTTCGTCCAGGGTGGCGTTGAGCTTGAGCTCGATCTTGCCTTCGGCCACACGGGCGTTGAGCTTGTCGACCAGGATCTTCTCGGCGCGGAAGGTCTCGCGACGGTGCACCAAGGTAACCTTGCTGGCGATGTTGGCCAGGTAAAGCGCTTCTTCCACGGCAGTGTTACCGCCGCCAACCACTGCGACTGGCTTGTTGCGGTAGAAGAAACCGTCGCAGGTGGCGCAAGCCGAAACGCCCTTGCCCATGAAGGTTTCTTCCGACGGCAGGCCCAGGTAGCGGGCGCTGGCACCGGTGGCGACGATCAGTGCGTCGCAGGTGTATTTGCCGCTGTCACCCTGCAGGGTGAACGGCTTGTTGGCCAGGTCGACAGCATTGATGTGGTCGAAGACGATTTCGGTTTCGAAACGCTCGGCGTGTTCCTGCATGCGCTGCATCAGGGCCGGGCCGGTCAGGCCGTGGGGGTCGCCCGGCCAGTTGTCAACTTCGGTGGTGGTGGTCAGCTGGCCGCCCGCCTGCATGCCGGTGATCAGCAGCGGCTTGAGGTTGGCGCGGGCAGCGTAGACTGCAGCACTGTAACCGGCAGGGCCGGAACCGAGAATGATGACGCGCGAATGACGTACTTCAGACATGTCGAACTCCTGTCGAGCCGGCGGCACGGGCCGGCATCGGTGTACCGGCTGCGCCAGCTGGAAAATTAAAACGGACCCACGCAGCACTTGGGGAAGGCTACAACGCGCAGGCCCGAAAAGCGGAAAGTTGAGCGCACTGTAGCGAGGTCGCAAAGATTAAGGAAATATCCTTAGACAATCCACCTCATAGGCACGGTCTATTCACTGATTTCATCCGTGGCCCAGCCCTGGCGCTTTTGTTACAGCCCGTGTCCCGCTTACCAGCCACCTTTCGTCGGCGCGGCAAACTCGGTAAGGTCAGCGCGTTTTCCTTCTCTGCGGAGTCTCCCGATGCAAGCCCCTGTCCTCTCCGGCCCCCAATACCTGCGCGAAGGCCTGAAACTGGTGCTGAGCCCCAACCTGCGGTTGTTCGTGCTACTGCCGCTGGCGGTAAACCTGCTGCTGTTCGGTGGCATGGTCTACTTCGCCGGCCACCAGTTCGGCCTTTGGCTCGATGCCCTGATGCCAACGCTCCCAGACTGGCTGAGCTTTCTCAGCTACATACTCTGGCCGCTGTTCGTTGCCCTGCTGGTGCTGATGGTGTTCTTCACCTTCACCCTGGTGGCCAACATCATTGCCGCGCCGTTCAATGGCTTCCTGGCGGAAAAGGTCGAAGTGGTGGTGCGTGGCGAAGACACCTTCCCGGCGTTCAGCTGGGGCGAGCTGGTGGCCATGGTGCCACGCACCTTCAGCCGCGAAATGCGCAAGTTGGGCTACTTCCTGCCACGGGCCATCGGCCTGTTCATCCTGTCGCTCATCCCCGTGATCAACGTAATCGCCGCGCCACTGTGGCTGATGTTCGGGGTATGGATGATGGCCATTCAGTACATCGACTACCCCGCGGACAACAACAAGATGAGCTGGCAGGACATGCTGGCCTGGCTGCGCAGCAAGCGCTGGCAGTCGCTGGGCTTTGGCGGCATCACCTACCTGGCACTGATGATCCCAGGGGTGAACGTGCTGATGATGCCGGCGGCGGTGGCCGGGGCCACGTTGTTCTGGGTGCGGGAGCGTAGCTGACTCCCCAGGTATACGCGCCCCCTGTAGGAGCAGCCTTGCGCTGCGAAGAGGCCATTGCAGCCGAAGACAATCTTTAGCCTTACCGGCCTCTTCGCAGCACAAGGCTGCTCCACAAGGTGAGGCGGCAGCCTGAGTGATGGTGAAAGCCATTGGGTCCACCAAAAGGCAGACCAGATCTGCTCTGGGCTCTACTGCCCCAACCGGCTGGAGAACTGCCCCACCACATCCACCACCCGCTTCGCCCCGTCCTGGATCTCGACAATCACGTTGCCCGTCTCATCGGCCAGCGCCAGCCCCTGCTCCGCCTGGCGCTTGCTGGTGTCGATGATCTCCACCGCCGCCTGCGCCAGCTGCTCGTTCTGCTTCACTACCCGGGCAATTTCCTCGGTCGCGGTGCTGGTGCGCGAGGCGAGCTGGCGCACTTCGTCGGCAACCACCGCAAAGCCACGCCCTTGCTCGCCCGCGCGGGCCGCCTCAATGGCGGCGTTGAGCGCCAGCAGGTTAGTCTGCCCGGCAATGTCGCTGATGGTCTTGATGATCGAGCCAATCACCCGCGACTGTGTATCCAGCGCCTGGATGCCCTCGGCCGCCTCCTGCATCGAGGCTTCCAGGCCGCGCATCACGCTGACGGTCTGGGTGACCACATCGGTGGCCTTCTGGGCGCTGACATCAGTACCCAGCGAGGTGTTGTAGGCAACATCTGCTGCCTCGGCCACCGCCTGCTCCTGATTGACCTGGTCGGTAATCACGGTGGCAAACTTGACCACTTTGTAGAGTACGTCGTGGGCATCGAACAGCGGGTTGTACGAGGCCTCCAGCCAGACCACACGGCCATGGGCATCGATGCGTTTGAAACGCTCGGCCACGTACTCGCCACGGCGCAGCTTGTCCCAGAAGGCCTGGTAGCCGGCCGAGTTGGCCTCCTCCGGCTCGCAGAACATGCGGTGATGCTTGCCGCGGATCTGCTCCAGGCGGTAACCAACGCTGGCCAGGAAGCGTTCGTTGGCGGTGAGGATGGTGCCGTCGAGGGCAAATTCGATAACCGCGGTAGAGCGCATCAGCGCCTTGATCAGGCTTTCGTGCTCGCGAGACGTCTCAATGGTGCGGGTCAGGTCGCTGGAGTGCAGCGTGAAGTACTTGATGCGCCCCTCGCTGTTCTTCACCGGCTGCAGGATCGACCGCAGCCAGGCTTCCTGGCCGTTGCCACGCAGCAGACGGAAGGCGCCGTTCAAATGCTCGCCACGTCTGATCGCGCTCTTCATGCGTTGGTAGAAATCCAGCGACTTCACATGGGCTGGGACGATGTCCTCGATGTTGCGTCCAAGCAATTGATCGGAACGGTAGAGCATTTCGCTCTCGAAGTTGCCGTTTACCATCTCGATCCGTCCCTGTGGGTCGAGTTGAAGTACCAGCATCTCGCTGTCGAGACTACTCTTGACCTGTTCCACGGACATCAGGTCTTCGCGCAGCTTCCGGATTTCTTGCTTGAGCTTGCTGTTGAACATCACCGCACTCCTGGAGCGCATCACCTAGTCGAATGCATCTTCATCGGCTGCCGGTTCCATCTTCTTGAGCACCTCGCAACGAAATATTCATAAAGGCAAAAGCGTCAGCGGTCAGGCGTCATATGTACGTCACATTGCAGTCACATTGGCGCAACCCGGCAAGCGGAAACTTTTTGTCATGAATACACCCGCCCTACGCATTACCCTGGTCAGCGAAACATTCCCACCCGAAATCAACGGCGTGGCCAACACCCTTGGCCGCCTTGGCGAAGGACTGCGTCAGCGCGGCCATGAGGTGGAGGTGGTGCGCCCGCGCCAAGCCGGCGAAGCCCCCGTGCACAACGACCCGTACCTGATGCTCTGCCGTGGCTGGGCGCTGCCTGGTTACCCCGGTTTGCAGTGGGGCGAGGTGTCGATGCACAAGTTGTTGCGCCGCTGGCGGCGGCAGCGCCCGGATGTGCTGTACATCGCCACCGAGGGGCCGCTGGGGCTCAGCGCACTGCGCGCGGCCAGGCGCCTGGGAATCGCGATCGTCAGCGGCTTCCACACCAACTTCCCGCAGTACTCCGGCCAGTACGGCCTGGGTTTGCTGGCACGCCTGCTCACCCACTACCTGCGCTGGTTCCATCGGCGCACGGCAATCACCCTGGTGCCCAGTGTCAGCCAACGCCTGGAGCTTGAGCGACGTGGTTTCGAGCGCCTGGAGCTGCTCGCACGGGGTGTCGATGCCTGCCTGTTCAACCCGGCCCGGCGCAGCCAGGCGTTGCGCGAAAGCTGGGGGCTCGGCCCGGACGATCTCGCCGTGCTGCATGTCGGGCGGCTGGCGGTGGAAAAGAACCTTGGCTTGCTGCGGCCTTGCCTTGAGGCACTGCAGACGACTTATCCACAGAAGCGCCTGCGCCTGATCATGGTGGGTGACGGTCCGCAGCGCGCCGCCCTCCAGCAGGAGATGCCGGACGCCATGTTCTGCGGCGCCCAGCGCGGCGAGGTGCTGGCAGAGCATTACGCCAGCGGTGACCTGTTCCTGTTCCCGAGCCTGACCGAAACGTTTGGCAATGTGGTGCTCGAAGCCATGGCTTCGGGGTTGGCGGTGGTTGCCTATGACGAGGCGGCGGCTGCGCAGCATATTCGCCATGGCCACAGCGGGGCGCTGGCCATGCCGGGGGACCAGGCGGCGTTTGTCGATGCGGCTTGCTGGCTGCTGGAGGAAGAGGAAACCTTGCGCCGGGTGCGCCTGAATGCGCGGCAGCATGCCAGCCGTCAAGGTTGGCCGGCGATTGTCGAGCAGTTTGAGGGGTATCTCGATGCGGCCCGGAACCAGGCTGCGGCCTCACTCGCTTCGCGGCTGGGTGCTACGCGATCTGTGTAGGAGCGGCCTTGTGCCGCGAATGGGCCGCATAGCGGCCCCGGATCTCGATGTCAAAGCCATCGAGGGGCCGCGTTGCGGCCCATTCGCGGCACAAGGCCGCTCCTACAGGGACCGCGCAAGACTTTCAGGCCAGTGCTTTTTCGATTGCCTGCACCACCGCCGGATCATCCGGCGCCGTGCGCGGCGAGAAGCGCGCCAGCACCCGCCCGTCCTTGCCCACCAGAAACTTCTCGAAGTTCCAGCTGATGTCACCAGGAAACTCAGCCCCCTCGCCCGCCAGCAGGCGGTACAACGAATGACGCTGTGGCCCATTGACTTCCAGCTTGCCGCCCAGCGGGAAGCTCACCCCGTAGTTGAGGCTGCAGAATTCCTGGATTTCCTTTTCGCTGCCCGGCTCCTGCCCGGCAAACTGGTTGCATGGCAGGCCAAGCACATTGAAGCCCTTGTCCTTGTAAACCTGGTAGAGGTTTTCCAGAGCCATGTATTGCGGCGTGAGACCACATTTGGAGGCAACGTTGACCACCAGCACCACTTGGCCCTTGAACGGTGCGAGGGGCAGCTCCCCGCCGTTCAGCGCGTCCAGTTTCAGGTCGTGAAATGCACTCATGATGACATCCCCTCTCAGGTTCCCGGTTGCCGCGCAGGCGAATTCCGCCCACTAAAAAGGCGCCCGTCCAAACCGTCCACCTCCCGTAGGAAGGCAAATCGGCTTGCCCGAGCGCCTGGCGACTTTCTGAGCTTAGCGCAGAAAATCAGTGGTGATGGCCACCTTCACCGTGGATGTGGCGGTGAGCGATTTCTTCTTCGCTGGCGTCACGCACGTCGACAACCTTGACCTGGAAGGTCAGGCGCTGGCCGGCCAGCGGGTGGTTGCCGTCAACGGTAACGTCGTCGCCGTCCAGGTCACGGATGGTGACGATCTGCATCTGGCCGTCCGGTGCCGAAGCGTGGAACTGCATGCCCACTTCCAGCTCGTCGACGCCTTCGAACAGGCTGCGGTTCAGGGTGCTGACCAGCTCGGCCAGGTATTCGCCGTAGGCGTCTTCCGGCTCGATGGAAACGTTCAGCTCGTCACCGGCCTGTTTGCCTTCCAGGGCTTTTTCCAGGCCCGGGATGATGTTGCCGGCACCGTGCAGGTAGACCAGCGGCGCGCCACCGGCGGAGCTGTCGATGGTCTCCCCGGCGTCGTTGGTCAGGGTATAGTCGATGGAGACAGCCTTGTTGGCGGCGATCAGCATGGGGCAAGACCTTTTGCAAAAGTATGTAGAGCGGACAAGTGTAACCAAGCCATCGTCCGATTGCGAACGCACTGCGGACAAGCAACGGCCCATCAGTCGGATCACCGGCTTTCACCAGGACGAAGAAGGCCATTGGGTGGCCGAACTCTCCTGCGGTCATACCCAGCATCTGCGCCACCAACCGCCGTGGCAATCACGCCCTTGGGTGCTGGACCCGGCACAACGCGCGCAGCGCATCGGCCAGCCATTTGCTTGCGGCTGGTGCGCACAAGGGGGCGATGGCGCTACCCTTGGCCGCTAATTTCTTGCACCGCTTATTTCGAGAAGCACGCATGCAGACATTTTTCATTGCGCCGACCGACTTTGGTGTCGGCCTGACCTCCATCAGCCTGGGCCTGGTGCGCACCCTCGAGCGCGCCGGCCTGAAGGTCGGTTTCTTCAAGCCGATCGCCCAGCCCCACCCGGGTGACACCGGCCCCGAGCGCTCTACCGAACTGGTGGCCCGCACCCACGGCATCACCCCCCCGCTGCCACTGAGCCTGGCACAGGTCGAGCGCATGCTCGGCGACGGCCAGCTGGACGAGTTGCTCGAAGAAATCATCCGCCTCTACCAGCAAGCCTGCGTCGGCAATGACGTGGTGGTGGTCGAGGGCATGGTGCCCACGCGCCACGCAAGCTATGCAGCGCGGGTCAACCTGCACCTGGCCAAGAGCCTGGATGCCGAGGTGATCCTGGTGTCGGCCCCGGAAAACGAAGTGCTCAGCGAGTTGTCTGGCCGGGTCGAACTGCAGGCCCAGCTGTTCGGCGGCCCACGTGACCCGAAGGTGCTCGGGGTAATCCTCAACAAGGTGCGCACCGACGAAAGCATGGCGGCCTTCGCCACCCGCCTGCGCGAGCACTCGCCCCTGCTGCGCGGCAACGATTTCCGCCTGCTCGGCTGCATCCCCTACCAGCCTGAGCTGAACGCCCCGCGCACCCGCGACGTGGCCGACCTGCTCGGTGCCCAGGTACTCAACGCTGGCGACTACGAGCAGCGGCGCATGAGCAAGATCATCATCTGCGCACGCACCGTGGCCAACACGGTACCGCTGCTGACATCAGGCACCTTGGTCGTCACACCGGGTGATCGCGACGACATCATCCTTGCCGTCAGCCTGGCCGCCATCAATGGCGTACCGCTGGCCGGGCTGCTGCTGACCAGCGACAGCAAGCCCGACGCGCGCATCCTTGGCCTGTGCCGCGGCGCGCTGCAGGCAGGCTTGCCGATCCTGTCGGTCAGCACCGGCTCGTACGACACCGCCAACCAGCTCAATTCGCTGAACCGCGAAATCCCGGTCGACGACCGCGAGCGCGCCGAGTTCATCACCGACTTCGTCGCCAGCCACCTCGATGCGGCCTGGTTGCACCAACGCTGCGGCACCCCGCGCGAGATGCGCCTGTCGCCGGCGGTATTCCGCTACCAACTGATCCAGCGGGCGCAGCAGGCCAACAAGCGCATCGTCCTGCCAGAAGGCGCCGAGCCGCTGCTGGTGCAGGCCGCAGCCATCTGCCAGGCGCGCGGCATCGCCCGCTGCGTGCTGCTGGCCAAACCCGAAGATGTCGAGGCCGTGGCCCGCGCCCAAGGCATTACCCTGCCGCCTGGCCTGGAAATCCTCGACCCCGAGCTGATTCGCGGGCGCTACGTGGAGCCGATGGTTGCGCTGCGCAAGAGCAAGAACCTCAACGCACCGATGGCCGAGCAGCAACTGGAAGACCCGGTGGTGATCGGTACCATGATGCTGGCTCTGGACGAAGTGGACGGCCTGGTATCGGGCCTGGTGCACTCTACCGCCAACACCATCCGCCCGGCCCTGCAGTTGATCAAGACCGCGCCGGGCTCCAGCCTGGTGTCGTCAGTGTTCTTCATGCTGTTCCCCGAGCAAGTGCTGGTGTACGGCGACTGCGTGATGAACCCCCACCCGAGCGCTACCGAGCTGGCCGAGATTGCCAGGCAGAGCGCAGAATCGGCGCAGGCCTTCGGCATCGCGCCGCGGGTGGCGATGATCAGCTATTCAAGCGATTCGGTCAGTGATGAAGAAGTCGGCAAAGTGCGCGAAGCGACACGCCTGGCACAGGGCGCAGCGCAGGCGTTGGTGATCGATGGGCCACTGCAGTATGACGCGGCGGCCAACCCGGCAATTGCACGGGAACTGGCGCCGGATAGCCCGGTGGCCGGGCGTGCCACAGTGTTCGTCTTCCCTGACCTGAATACCGGCAACACCACGCACAAAGCGGTGCAGCGCAGTACCGACGGGGTCAGCCTGGGGCCGATGCTGCAGGGGTTGCGCAAGCCGGTGAACGACTTGCCGCGCGGGGCTCAGGTTGACGATATCGTGCATACCATTGCCCTGACGGCGATTCAGGCCAGCGTGGTGCGCTAAAAGCCGGACCGCTTTGCAGCCCATTCGCGGCAACAAGGCCTCTCCTACAGAAATCGCGTAATGCCTGTGGGAGCGGCCTTGTGCCGCGATAGGGCCGCAAGGCGGCCCCGGGCATCAATCAGGGATATTGCTGAACCTGGCCTTGTTGCTGGTCATACTGCTGGCCCGGAATCGGCTTCAGGTTCACTTCCACCCGGCGGTTCTGCGCACGGCCATTGGCGTCGGCGTTGCTGGCGATCGGCTGATCCGGGCCCATGCCACGCACCGAAATACGCGAAGCATCCACACCCTGCGAGGTCAGGTAGGTGCTGACCGCCTGCGCGCGGCGCTGGGACAGGTCCATGTTGTGCTGGCGGCTGCCGGTGCTGTCGGTGAACCCGACCACTTCAATGGTGTTCTGGTTGAACTGCTTGAACGAGCCTGCGAGGTTGTTCAGCGGCGAGTAGAAGCTTGGGGCGATGTTGGCCGAGTCGGTGGCAAAGGTGATGTTGCCCGGCATGATCAGTTTGATCTGGTCGCCCTGACGCTGTACTTCCACGCCGGTGTTGGCCATCTGGGCGCGCAGTTCGGCCTCTTGCTTGTCGGCGTAGTAGCCATAACCCGCTGCTGCTGCACCTACCGCGGCGGCGCCGATCAGCGCACCCTTGCCACGGTTGTTGTGGTCGATGGCCGCACCGGCGATGGCGCCAGCCAGCGCGCCCAGGCCGCCGTACTTGGCAGTCTTGCTCATCCCCGTGGAGCCCTGCGCCTGACCCTGGTTGTCATAAGGGTTCTGGCCGGCACAGCCAGTCATCAGGGCAGCGGCAGTTGCGACGATAATCAGACGACGCATGGTGAACATGGACAAGCTCCTACTGAAATTCATAAATGCGGCAGATCACGAAGGGATCTATGCCAGCCTTGGATTGCATCGGCAATGAAAAATTCAATGAAAGTGCCTTCATGTGCACTCAGGCACGCACGAAAGGGTTTTCTCGCATCTCGTCACCCAGGCGGGTATCGGGCCCGTGGCCAGTCACCACAATGGCCTCTTCATCCAGCCGGTACAGCCGCTCCTTGATGGAACGCACGATAGCCCGCTGGTCACCCCCCCACAAATCGGTGCGGCCAATGCCACGGCGGAACAAGGTGTCGCCGGCGATCAGCAGTTTGGCATCGGCGAACCAGAAGCTCATCGACCCCGGGGTGTGGCCAGGCGTATGCAATGCCACGCCACAGCCACAGGCCAGCGCTTCGTCATCGCCCAGCCAGCGATCGGGTGCCGGTACCGGCGTGTAGGGAACGCCGAACATCTGGCACTGCATCTCCAGGTTGTCCCACAGTACCTGGTCGTCCTTGTGCAGGTGCAGGGTGGCGCCTGTCAGCTCCTTGAGCTTGCCCGAGGCAAGAAAATGATCGAAGTGCGCGTGTGTATGGATGATGCTCACCAGCGTCAGGCCGTGGGCCTGCAGGCGCGCCAGGATCTTCTCCGGGTCACCGCCTGGGTCGACGACGATGGCTTTCTTGGTCAGTGGGTCGCCAATCAGCGTGCAGTTGCACTGCAAAGGGCCTACGGGGAAGGTTTCGCGGATGAGGGCAGGTGGGGTTTGGGTCATCATGAGCTCGAAAGCAAAGCCTGGGGTCTTTCAAGAGCGTGACAGGAAAATGGGGTGGGCGCACGCGGATCATGCCTTGGGAAGTGTGGCGCCTGTGAAATCGAGCGCCGCGCAGGCGTCGCTCGATTTCACAGGCGCCACATATCTTAAGGCAGGAACAACCTGAACAACCCGCCCCCAAGCGCCCCGCCATTGGAGATCTCGATCCGTCCGCGCACCCCGCCGCTTTCATGCAGTGCCGCGATCCGCGCCGCAAAGTACAGGCCAAGGCCGGTGCTGCCGCTGGTCGAGTCGATGCCCTGGATGTATTGCTCCTGGCGCTCGAGCATGTGCTTTGGATAACCCGGACCGTCATCGTTCACGCAGATGGCCAGCTGGTTGTCGGCCTCTTCGATGGTGATCAACAAGGCGTGCCCGGCAAAGCGGGTGGCGTTGGTGATGACGTTGGCGATCACCGAGGCCACCAGTTCACGGTCGAAAAAGCCCAGCGGGTTGTCGGTGTCGACACGCCAGGTGGCGAGGATGTCGTTGTGCTTGAGCACTTCCTGATGCGCCGCCAACTGGGCTTCGATGAAATCGTCCAATTCGTGGTAGTCCGGGCACACCGGCAACTGGTTGATACCCAGTTTGTACAGGCCCAGCAACTGCACCAGCATGCCGTTGAGGTGGCGAAACTCGTGCTCCATGATTCCCTGCTCGGCACCACCACGCAGCTCTTCGGGCAAGCGCTCCATCCACTGGCTGTGGGACTGGATCAGCGCTGACAAAGAGCTTTTGAGGTCGTGCACGGTGGAGGCGATCACCGTGGAAAAATCCAGCCCCTGATTGTCTTGATTCATGCGCCGAACACTCGGATGTGCAGTTTGCGGTAACGGTCATAGCGATTGTCGCTGGCAGGGATACCGGCCACGCTGGTCAAGGCGTCTTGGCATTCCTGCATGATCGCGGGCTGAGGGTTTTCACCGCCAATGCGCAGCAGCGCCTGGGCGGTGTTAAGGGCGATGCTGATGTTTTTCGGCTGCATACCCAGCGCCTTGCGGAACATCTGCAACGCCTCGCCAAGCTGCCCTCCCTGGTAACTGCGCACACCCTGGCGATTGAGGGTGACCGCTTCGGTAATGGCGTTGAGCACGCTGGGGTCGTCCGTCAGCTTGCCCACTTTCTCCATGACCTTGGGGTCATCGCCATAACTTTCCACACAGCTCTTCAGCACGCCGAGGGCGGCGGCTTCCTGCCCCATTGCCTGCAACTGTGCGGCAACGGTCAGGGCCGCATCGACCGAGAAGAACTGGTTCATCTTATCCAGGCGCTGGATCGCCTGTTCGGTCAGCTTGCCGGCCGTTTCCGGGTCGCCAGCCTGTTGCAGGCTGGCGGCCTTCATCATCCGCGCACGTACCTGCAAGCCCTGGTCCTCGGGGTTTTCCTTGGCAACCTCGCTGAGCGTGGTGTTGATTTCGACCCGGGTACGGGCGTCCAGGCCGAAGCCTGCGTTCTTGCTCATCAGCGCCTGCACCAGGCCAAGGTTGTTTTCAGCATCCTTGTAGCGCGAGCTCTGCCCCTGGTTCACCGCATGGCGGAACGCCTTCGACGCGCTCTCGAAGTCTTCGTTTTCCAGCGCCAGCTTGCCCAGCGTCGACTGCCGACGTACCGACAGTGGCGACAGCCGCACGGCTTCTTCAAGCAGGTTTTGCGCGCGCCGGGTATCGCCTTGGGCCACCAGCACCTCGGCCATGCCGTCGTACAGGCCGGGCATGATCGGGAATGCCTTGAGCGCCTGCTCGTACACACCCTGGGCCTGGGCATTCTGGCCACGCTTGTGCATCAGGGCGCCCAGCGCGGCGTACACCCAAGGCTGCGGGCGGCTGGCCAGAATGGCCTTGAGAAACTTTTCCAGTTCCTCGAAGCGGTTGAGGTTACGCAGGGCATCGGCCCGATAACGCAGGCACAGCGGTGCCAGGCGCGGGTCTTTCTTGCACAGCTCGGCACAGGCGGCCAGCACTTCGGCCGGGCGATTGCGGTCCAGCGCCTGCAAAATCGGCTTGAGCAGCGTCTTGCGCTGGAACAGTTTTTCGACGCGCTGGGCCAGGCCAACGCGGTTGAACGGTTTGGTCAGGTAGGCATCGGGCTCGTGCTCGATGGCGCTGAGGACAATGGCCTGGCTGCTTTCGGCCGTGACCATGATGAACACGCACTCATGGCTTATGTGCTTGTCGATGATCAGGTCTTCGAGCACCTGCTGGCCGTTCTTCTTGCCGTCGCCCAGGTGGAAGTCCTGCAGGATGAAGTCATAGCGCTTCTGCGCGCACATGCGCAGCGCCTGCTCGCCGCTGTCGGCGGTGTCCACGTCGCGCACGCCCAGCTCGCGCAGCATGGAACGGGTCGACGTGCGAAAGTCGGTAAAGTCGTCGACGATCAGAAAGCTTTTTTGCCCGTACTGCAGCATCAACACGACCTGCCTTGGAATGATTGAAAAATCGCGCGAGGCGATGCCACCGATCGCTGTATCGGCAGCTGGTCGGGAAAGATGAGGGTTGAGCATTGCCGGCCACAATCCATGGCCTCAGGCCATCACTTTAGCGGGCAATGACCTGCAGGGCCAGTATCACGCCAGCACCCCCAGGGATTTGGCCTTGGCAACCGCCTGGGTACGCCGCTCAACCCCAAGCTTGCTGTTGATGTGGCTGGCGTGGGTCTTTACGGTGTGCAGGGAAATGAACAGCCGCTCGCTGATCTGCTGGTTGGAACATCCTTGGGCAATCAGTTCGAGCACGGCCAGTTCGCGGCCGCTCAGGGCTTCGCCAGTGCCGGTGATGGCGCCTCGCTGCTGCGGCAGGCGTTTGAGCAGTTCTGCCTGAACCGGGCAGGACGAACCTGCCTGCAATTGCTCAGAAAGCCAGTGCGGGTGCTTTTCCAGCAGCGGCTGGAACGGTTGCAGCACGCCGCCATGCGCGGATGCCAGCAGGCTTGGCAGCAATTGCGCGGCCTGCCCTTCCCGGCCTTCGTCCAGCAGCAGGGAGAGCCATTGGCACAGGGCGCTGACGGTTAGCAGCATGCCGCCACTGGCCTGGCCACGCTCGACCAGACTTGCCAGGCGTTGTACGGCGTCGTCACCGCGTAACTGGATGCGCTCCAGCAGCGCCTGCTGCAACGCAATGTGCAACGGCAGCAGCGGGTGGAACTCCGGTGCGGCTGCCGGCTGCTCACCGCCGTAGGTCTGGCCCAGGCGTAGGAGCCAGGACTCGGCCAGGTCGGTACGCCCCTGGGCCAGCCACAATTCGCATTTGATCAGGGTAATCATGGCCAGGTAGTAGACCGGGGGCACGTCCCAGATATGCATCAGGCGCTCGGCCTCGGCCAATTCGGCAAACGCCTCTGAAAAGTGCCCTTCCCGGCCATCGAGCGTAGCAATCACGCAATGGCCGATAAGCACACTGATATCCCGGCAGGCCCGCGCCTCGCCCAGCCCCGCGCGCAAACGCGCACGGCCCTGGGCCGGCTGCAGGCGCGAGACCAGCAGGTAACCTTCGTAAAGCGTCAGGCGCGCGCGCACGGCATACAGCCGCTGCGCCGAAAGCCCTTGCAGGCGCTGAAGCCCTTGGCGCACTTCGTCCAGTGCGCGCAACACCTCGCCACGGGCATGCAGCACCCGCGCCCGGTCGTAATGGGCCAGCGCCTCGAACAACGGGTTGCCAACCCGCTGGGCAAGCTCCAGGGCTTCGCGGTTCCAGCCTCGGGCCCGCCAGAAGTCGCCATCGGCAATGGCCAGGTTGGACAGCGTCGACAAACACACCAGGCGTTGGCCATAACGCTTGCTCGGCAGGCTCTGCAGCGCTTCGCCGCAATAGGCCAAGGTGCGTTCGCGGTCGCCACGGCCGCGGGCAATGACCCCACTCAGCGCCAGCCACTGGGCCAGCATCGACTTTTGCGCGGTGGCCGAAGGCGCGGGCAGAAAGCGGCTGAGGTAGCCGGCCAGTTCCTCGGCGGCGTCCAGCTGGCACGCCAGGCCCAACGCCCAGCTGTACAGCACGATCAACCGCGGAGTGCTGATCAGCAGGCTGTCGGGCAGGTCCATCTTCCAGCGCAGCAGCATGCCGACGTTCTGTTCAGCCAGCAGTTGCTCCTCGGACAGGCTCTGCACCAGGTCGGCAGCGACATCGAGGTGGCCGGCACGCAGCGCCTGCTCTACCGCCTCGTCCAGCAGGCCCTGCTTTTCAAACCAGCGACAGGCACGCAGTTGCAAACCGGCAAGTGGTTCGCTGGCCTGCCGGCTGCGCAGCAGGTCGGAGAACAGGTGATGGTAGCGGAACCAGTGGCCATGCTCGTCCAGCGGCACCAAAAACACTTGGTGCGCCTGCAGGAAACGCAGCACAGCTGCGCTGTCCTGGCGGCCACGCAGGGCGTCGCACAACGGGGCGCAGAAGCGCTCCTGGCAGGCCGTGTCGTACAGGAACGCCTGTACGTCGGCGGGCAACATGTCGATGACTTCTTCAAGAAGGTAGTCGCGGATCAGGCCTTCGCCGCCATGTAAGGCCTGGGGCAAGGCTTGCTCGTCCGCCGACTCGCTGGCTGCCAGTTGCCAGAAACGCAAACCGGCCACCCAACCGTCGCTGCGCTGGATCAGGTTGTCCAGTGCCTGGCCGCGCAGGGCCGTTGGCTGCCGGCCGATCACCGCCAGCGACTCTTCGTCGGTGAGGCGCAAATCCTGTTCGTTCAGTTCGACAAGCTGGCGCGACAGCCGCAAGCGCGCCAGGTGCCAATCCGGGCGCTGGCGGCTGGTAACCA
This sequence comes from Pseudomonas sp. BN505, assembly GCF_029873175.1. Taxonomy (NCBI): domain Bacteria; kingdom Pseudomonadati; phylum Pseudomonadota; class Gammaproteobacteria; order Pseudomonadales; family Pseudomonadaceae; genus Pseudomonas; species Pseudomonas sp. BN505. Next base: position 33,614 of record NZ_SSOI01000033.1, on the reverse strand, counting down.
GCAACACCAGGCCGGCGGGCAGGTGGTTGAGGAAGAACTGCAGGCAGCGGTCGAGCACCGGCCCCTGGGCCAGGTGATAGTCGTCCAGTACCAGCAGCAAAGGGGTATCGGTTTGCAGGTACAGCGCCAGCTCGTCGAGCAGGCCGTCGATCCACTCCTCGAAGGCGAACGGCTGGTGGCGCTGGCGCATTTTCAGCAAGCCCATGGCCTGCCCGCCCAGCGCAGGGCAGTACTGCTGCAGGCCTTCGAGCAGGCGTTCAAGAAAGCGGCCTGGGTCGGCATCACGCTGGCTCAGGCCCAGCCACAGGCTACGCCAATGCTCGGGCAGCGCTTCGCAAAATTCGATGGCCAGGGAGCTTTTGCCAAAACCCGCCGGGGCATTGACCAGCAACAGCCGGCCACCCAGCCCGGCGTGCAGACGCTGACACAGGCGCAAGCGCGGCACATGGCCGTCCGGCAGCGGCGGCCGGAAGAAACGCCCGTCCAGCAGGCCCAGGGCCTGGCTGGCAAATCCATGTGTACGGGACAAATCTGTCATGGCCGGCTCGTTCTGGGTGGAGGACTTCGGCGATATGGATGCTTGCGAGACTAGCCGGTAACGCAGCGCATTTGAAGATGATGGGCGCAATTGCCCCTGAAAAGACTGCGACAAAAAGCAACATGGCTGATGGACAGGGGGTTGGGGCGGGGGTTTGGGTGGGTATTCAGCAAATTTATCGCCCGCTCATACAGGGATTGCACAGCTTCAAGGCCAGTGCAGTAGCGGTAGGAGCAGCCTTGTGCTGCGAAGAGGCCATTGCAGCCGAAGAGAGTCTTTAGCCTTACCGGCCTCTTCGCAGCACAAGGCTGCTCCTACAGGGCCTGTGTTTGACTGGAAATTATCGCCGGAGCAGGAAACAGAAACGCCCCGGGCAGGCCGGGGCGTTCTGGGGATCACACGGAGTGAAGGGTTTTCAGATCAACGAATACCCGACTGGCGCAACGCCGCAGGCTGGAAGTCGGCCTTGCTGGCACTGAAGCCGAAGTCGTAGGCGCGCTTCTCTTCGTTTTTCATGCCCAGGGCCAGGTAACGACCCGACTGCAGGTCGTAGATGGTTTCCAGGGTGTACCAAGGCACCTCTTTGTTGTAATACGGCTGGGAATGGGCCTCGGACACGCGCCACAGCTGGCCACGGCCGTCGTACTGGTCGATCACTGCGGCCTGCCAGGTGTCCTCATCGATGTAGAAGTCCCGCTTGGCGTAGATGTGCCGCTGGCCCGGTTTCAGGGTTGCGACCACGTGCCAGACGCGGCGCAGCTCGTAACGGGACAGGTCCTGGTTGATGTGCCCGGCCTTGATGATGTCGGCGTACTTCAGCTTGGGGTCATCCAGCTTGAAGGCGTTGGAGGCGATGTACAGCTCCTTCTTGCCTTCGAGCTTCCAGTCGTAGCGGTCTGGCGCACCGTTGAACATGTCCAGGTTGTCCGAGGTACGCAGGCCGTCGGCGGCGGTACCCGGGCCGTCGTACGACACTTGCGGCGCCTGGCGCACGCGACGCTGGCCGGCGTTGTAGATCCACGCCTTGCGCGGCTCCTTCACCTGGTCGAGGGTTTCGTGCACCAGCAGCACAGTCCCGGCCAGGCGCGCTGGCGCGGTCACTTCCTGCTTGAAGTAGAACAGGATGTTGCCTGGGTTGTTCGGGTCGTAATCCTTCATCCTGTCGCGGAAGACGAACTGGTCGGAGAAGTAAACCGGGCTGAAAGAGCCGTTCTGCTGCGGCGTGGCCTGGATCACCAGGCGGCTGACACTGCCCCCCCGGTAACGGGTGATGTGGTTCCAGATCACTTCCAGGCCGGTTTTCGGGATCGGGAACGGCACCGCCGTGTTGAAGTTGTTCAAACCGTTGCCGCCTTCCGTCAGCGTGGTCTGGGTGGCGTTTTTCTTGATGGCGGCGAACACGTCCGCAGGTACCGTGGAGCCGCGATGGGTTTTGAATACAGGGATCTTGAAGGTGTCCGGGTAGCGCTTGAGCATGGCCATCTGGCCCGGCGAAAGCTTGTCCTTGTACTGCTCGGCGTTTTGCGCAGTGATGGTGAACAGCGGCTTTTCACTGCCATACGGGTCGGCCAGGAAACCCTTGCCGTCGACGCTGCCCGCACTCTTCGACAGCGGCTCCCAAGGGCCGATCGAGCCATCGGCGTTGCCGGCCTTTTCAGCCCCCATCGGGGTCAGGGTACTGCCCAACTTGGCCGCCTCGTCGGCGGATACCGCAGCCATGACGCTGGTCGCCAGCAGGGACAGGCCCAGTACACCGGCTTGCAGCAGACTTCTGGTCTTGTTCATGTCGTGTCGTCCTGGATCTGTATGCTTAGAAGTTCACGCCGAAGCTGAGCGCGACGAAGTCACGGTCATCCACGGTGCTGTACTTGCCATCGAAGAAGTTGGTGTACGACAGGCTCGCCGTGTAGGTGTTCTGGTACTCGGCGTCCAGGCCCAGGCTGACTGCCTTGCGGCCTTCCTCGAAGTTGGCACCAGGGCCGGGCGAGTAGCCAGAAACGTCATGCGACCAGGCCACGCTGGGCTTGAGGTTTACCCCGGCAAAGACATCGTTGTAGTCCCAGATGACCCGCGCGCGGTAACCCCAGGAAGTGCTGGTGGTGTAGCCGTCGTTTTCGCATTTGCGATTCAGGTTGGTGGTGGATGCCCCGGCACCTGCGCCGGCGATGGTGCTGGTATTGAGTGCCTGGCAGGTGTCCGCACCGCCAGTGGCAGGCAGCGGGCCAGGCCCGAAGACCGGGTCACGGCCATAGCGGGTCTCGCGGGCGTTTTCCAGGCCGCCAACGTGGGTTACCCCAACTTCGCCCACCACAGTCATGCGGCTGGCACCCATTACCTGGTCGAAGAAGTGCGTCAGCGTGGTCTGGAACTGGGTGATTTCCTTGCGACGGTAGCCGTGCAGGTCTTGGCCGGGGGTACCGGAGAGCAGCGAAGCGTTGGTCAGTGCGCCACCAATCGGACGCACGCCCGAGAACAGGATGTCGGTGGTATTCAGTTGTACGGGGGCATTGGGGCGATAGCTGACTTCACCACTCCAGGCCGTACCTGTAGGTAGCGTAGTGGAGAAGCTCAGGCCGTACAGGCGGATGTCTTCGGGGTACTCGACGAAGTACTCGGAGTTGCCAGCCACAATCAGCGGTGCCAGCGCCCGCAACTGGGCAGGCAGCGCGCTCAGGCCGGCGAACACCGATGGTGGGGCACCGGTGGCACTGAAGATCGGTGCGCGGCTGTGGTAGTTCATGAAGTAGGCGCCGAACTCGGTGTCCAGCGGGTCGAACATATAGCGCAGTGCCACGCCGAACTGGCCGCTGTCGCGGGCATCACGGTCGGCGCCGCGGCGCACCATCACCCCTTCCTCGTTGATGTCCACGCCCCGGGAGGCGAGGAACTGCTGGGCCGCGCCGGGCACCGTGCGGCTGCTGTTGAGCACACGCAGGTTGTCGGTACAGCCGTCGGCAATGATGTCCGGCTGCGAGAAGAACGTACCGCAGTTATCAACAACCGTCTGGTCCCACTCGATCTGGTAGAAGGCCTCGGCCGACAGGTTGTCGGTAAGGCTTTGCGAGATATAGAACATGTTGACCGGGATCAGGCCTTCCTTGATCTCGGCCCCTGGGCGGCGGAACGCCGACACGTCGATGGGGTTGATCGAGTTGATGCCGCCGCCGATGAAGGTACTCTCACCCCAGCTCACCACCTGCTTGCCCAGGCGTACCGAGCCCGGCTGATCGCCGATGGAATAGTTGTGGTAGACAAAGGCGTCGAGCAACTGCGCGCCGGACGACTTGGCGCCCTCCTTGCGGCCGGAGTCGCTGATGTCCTTGAACTCGCGGCTTTCGTCCTTCAGCTCGAAGTCGTACCAGTACTTGCCGCGCACAAACACGCCGGTATCGCCGTACTTGAGCTCCAGGTCATGGATGCCCTTGAAGATCTTGGAGAACGTTTCGCCCTTCTTGAAGTTCAGGTGGCCGTCGTCGGATGTCTGCGACAGGCCCTTGCCGCCGTTGTTCACCCCGATCAGGTTCTTGTTGGGGTTGGCTGTCGACCAGCTGGCGCCGATGGAGAGCGACGAGTCGAACTGGCCTTCGATTTCACCAATGTTGAAACTGACAGCGAAAGCAGGACTTGCGAGCGTGGAAGCAAGGCTGACGGCCAGGGGCAACTTGGCCCGGCGCCAGAACAGGTTTGCAGATTTCATCGACGCTACTCCATGTACTTTATTGTTATGGCAGTGAGTCCTTTCAAGAACGGCCCGAACGACCGGTTTGCAGGTTTGCACCTGCGGCGATACGGCTTGCGCGTATCGCCCTCCCCCATTCCTGAAAATCTCCTGGCCCCGACTATAGCCAGCAAGGCACAGGCGCTTGATCCCTCTAAAGTGTGATTTGCGCTCCATGCCGCCAACTCGCTGCGGTGTTGTCCCGGTTGCGGGCTGGCAGAGCTCAAGGATGGCGCATTTCTGCCATTTGGCAAGGCGCCGGGGCCTCTAGCGTGCGGGTCGCGTTCTGACGTTGGCGACCCGCACGGCGGTCACAGCGTGGAAAGGAACGCGCTGTTGCTGGCCTGCCACTGGACGATGTCCTGGCGGATGCGTTTCTTGTCGAGCTTGCCGACACTGGTCTTGGGAATTTCAGTAACAACGGCGATCTGGCTAGGAATCGCCCACTTGTTGATGTGCCCTTGCTCGACAAATGGCTTGAGATGGTCCTTGAGCGCCTTGCCATCGATGGCCTGGCCTTCGCGCACCACCAGCAGGGCAAACGGGCGCTCGCCCCATTGCGGGTCGGCTACCCCCACCACCGCCACTTCGCGCACGGCCGGGTGACGGCTGATCAGGTCTTCCAGGTCGAGCGAAGACACCCACTCGCCCCCGGTCTTGATCACATCCTTGATGCGGTCGCGGATGTCGATGTAGCCCATGCCGTCGAGGGTGGCAACGTCGCCGGTGTGCAACCAGCCCCCCTGCCACAGTTCCTCGCTCTTTTCCGGCTCCTTGAAGTAGCCCATGGTCAGCCACGGCGCACGCAACACCAGCTCGCCCTGGGTTTCACCGTCTGCCGGCAGGAAGTTGCCGTCGCCATCGACAATGGCCGCCTCGACCAGTGGCACCGGGACGCCGGCCTTGATGCGGTAGGTGACGCGCTCATCCTCGCTGCCGGCCTGCAGCTCGTCGTTCAGGTGCGCAGCGGAGATCAGCGGGCAGGTTTCGGACATGCCATACGCGGCGGTCAGCTGGATGCCACGTGCCAGGGCAGCCTGGTACAGCGAACGGTTGAGCGAGCTGCCGCCGATGATGATCTTCCAGCCGCCGAAGTCCTGCCCTTGCGCGTTCGGGCAGTTGAGCAGCATCTGCAGGATGGTCGGCACGCAATGGGAGAACGTGACCTTTTCTTCGCGCCACAGCTTGACCAGCATGTCCGGCTCGTAGCGCCCCGGGTATACCTGCTTCATGCCCAGCATGGTGGCGGCGTAGGGAATGCCCCAGGCATGCACATGGAACATCGGGGTGATGGGCATGTACACGTCGTTGCTGCCCAGCAGGCGCACGCTGTCGATGCTGCCGGTGACCGAAGCTTCGGCCAAGGTGTGCAGTACCAGTTGCCGATGGGTGAAGTACACGCCCTTGGGGTTGCCGGTGGTGCCGGTGGTGTAGAAGGTGGTGGCCACCGAGTTTTCGTCGAAGTCCGGGAAGTCGTAGCGTGGGCTGGCGGCTGCCAGCAGTTGCTCGTACTCGCCCACTAGGCCGGGCAGCTCGGCCGTTTTGTCCGGGCCATCGGTCAGCAGCAGGGTCTTGTCAACGGTGGTCAGTTGCCCGGCAATGGCCTGGTAGAGGCCGACGAAGTCGCTGTTGACCAGCACCACGCGGTCTTCGGCGTGGTTCATGGTGTAGAGGATCTGCTCGGGCGACAGGCGCACGTTGATGGTGTGCACAACGGCGCCGATCATCGGGATGGCGAACATGCACTCCAGGTAGCGGTGGCTGTCCCAGTCCATGACCGCCACCGTATCACCGGCCTTTACCCCGGCCTCGGTCAGCACGTTGGCCAGGCGCGCTATGCGCTCGTTGAGCTGTGGGTACGTCAGGCGCAACTGGTCGCGGTAGACGATTTCCCGGGTCTTTTCATAGCGGCTGCCGGACATCAGAAGGCGTTTGATCAGCAGCGGGTAGTCGTAGGCGCCCTCGGCGGGCTTGATGATGCGGGTCTGCAGCATGGTTATCCCTTTTCTGAAAAGCGGGCCGGACAAATCTGGTAACCACTGTAGTTCGCGAATGTGACGGCTAAATCAGCCGAAGGAATGATTTGGCTGCGCGAGGTATGAGTGGCATTGTCCGGGTGATGGATCATCCCTGCCCTGCCAACGGAGCCTTACTGATGCCCAGCCCGCGTCGCGCCGTGTTTCTCGATCACCAGTCCCTGGACCTCGGTGACCTCGACCTTTCCCCGCTACAAAGCCAGTTCGATGAGTTCGAGCTGTTCGCCGCTACCCGTCCGGAGCAGGTCGCAGAGCGACTGCAGGGCGCCGTGGCGGTGGTCAGCAACAAGGTCATGCTCGACGCCGCGACCCTGGCCGCCAACCCACAGCTCAAGCTGATCCTGGTGGCCGCCACCGGCACCAACAATGTCGACCTGGCAGCAGCGCGCGCACAGGGCATCACGGTGTGCAACTGCCAGGGCTACGGCACGCCGTCCGTCGCGCAGCACACCCTCGCCATGCTGCTGGCCCTGGCCACCCGCCTGTGCGACTACAACCAGGCGGTGGCGGACGGCCAGTGGGCCAAGGCCAGCCAGTTCTGCCTGCTGGACTTTCCCATCGTAGAGCTCGAAGGCAAAACCCTCGGCCTGCTCGGCCACGGCGAACTGGGCGGCGCTGTAGCGCGGCTGGCCGAAGCCTTCGGCATGCGCGTACTGAGCGGGCAGATTCCCGGCCGCCCGGAACGCGCCGACCGCCTGCCGCTGGACGAGCTGCTGCCACAAGTCGACGCCCTGACTTTGCACTGCCCGCTGAACGAGCACACCCGGCACATGCTCGGTGCCCGCGAACTGGCCCTGCTCAAGCCCGGTGCGCTGGTGGTCAACACCGCCCGTGGCGGCCTGATCGACGAGCAGGCGCTGGCCGATGCCCTGCGCAATGGCCACCTGGGCGGCGCGGCCACCGACGTGCTCAGCGTGGAGCCGCCGGTCAACGGCAACCCGTTGCTCGAACCCGGCATCCCACGCCTGATCATCACCCCGCACAGCGCCTGGGGGGCGGTGGAATCACGCCAACGCATCGTCGGCCAGCTCAGCGAGAACGCCCAGGCCTTCTTCGCCGGCCAGGCACGCCGCGTGGTCAGCTGAGCGGGGCGCCCGCCTCTGCTACACTGCGCCACTTTTTTCCAGGAGGCGTCGTCCATGGACCCGCGCAGTGAAGTATTGCTCCGCCAGGCAGAGCTGTTCCAAGGGCCGCTGCTGATTGCCGGCGCCCCCGCCGATGGCCTGCTCGGCCAATTGCCACAGGCCCAGGCCTGGACATGGCACGCAGGCGATCAGGCCCTGCTCGACAGCCGTTTTGCCGGCCGCAGTCACCATGGTGTCGAACCGCCTGAAGTGCCCTTCGACAGCGCCGTGCTGTTCCTGCCCAAGTCCCGCGAACTGGCCGCCTACCTGCTCAATGCCCTGGCGTCGCGCCTGGCCGGCCGTGAGCTGTACCTGGTCGGCGAAAAGCGCGGCGGCATCGAAGGCGCGGCCAAACAGCTGCAGGCCTTTGGCAAACCTCGCAAGCTGGACAGCGCCCGGCACTGCCAGCTGTGGCAAGTGACCATCGAGCAGGCGCCCGAGGCCAAGCCGCTGGAAAGCCTGGCCGAACGCTTCGAACTGGCCCTGGAAGACGGCCCGTTGCAAGTAGTCAGCCTGCCTGGCGTATTCAGCCACGGGCGCCTCGACCGCGGTACCGCCCTGCTGCTCAAGCACCTCGACGGCCTGCCGAGCGGGCATGTGCTGGACTTCGGCTGTGGCGCGGGGGTACTGGGCGCAACGGTCAAGCGCCGCTATCCGCAAAGCCGGGTAACCCTGCTTGATGTGGATGCCTTCGCCGTGGCGGCCAGCCGCCTGACGCTGGCGGCCAACGGCCTGGAAGGCGAGGTGATCAGCGGGGATGGTATCGACGCGGCACCGACCGATCTCAGCCTGATCCTGAGTAACCCTCCATTCCACACCGGGGTACACACCAACTACCAGGCTTCGGAAAACCTGCTGAAAAAATCGGCGATTCATCTGCGAAAAGGCGGCGAAATGCGCCTTGTTGCCAATAGCTTCCTACGCTACCAGCCGCTGATCGAAGGGGCGCTGGGCAACTGCCAGGTGCGCGCCGACGCTGACGGTTTCCGGATCTATCAGGCAACACGCGGATAAAAACAGCGCTTGCCGAAAGCGTTTTGCCTAGGCAGAATCCGCACCGTCCTAGGGGAGTAGTCTCCCGCGAGCACCCTGCTCGCCCGGTACGCGTCAACATACTTGGTCAACAGACCATGGCGCGTGCGACCCACCATGCCAGCCTGCATGGAGAGATCCGCAGAGACGGATCCAGGGTTTGACAAGACCTATGACACGCACACCTTACCCGGGGCGGGGAGGATGTACGTGTCATAGCCGTGTCGACCCGCCCCCGTAGGAAACCTGATGCTGGAATCTCTGTTGGTCCCCACCGCCATCGTTGCCCTCGCCGAAATCGGCGACAAGACGCAACTGCTCGCGCTCATTCTCGCTGCCCGCTTCCGCAAGCCGTGGCCGATCATTGCCGGCATCATCGCAGCCACCTTGGCCAACCATGCCGCCGCTGGCGCCGTGGGTGCCTGGTTCGGCAGCTTCTTCAGCGACTCGGCATTGCACTGGATCCTCGCCGCGAGCTTCACCGCCACTGCGCTGTGGACCCTGGTGCCCGACAAGATGGATGACGACGAGAACCCGGCGCGCCGCTTCGGGCCGTTCCTGACTACGCTCATCGCGTTCTTCCTGGCAGAAATCGGTGACAAGACCCAAGTCGCCACCGTCATGCTGGCGGCGCAGTATCCGCACCTGATCATGGTGATCATCGGTACCACTCTGGGCATGCTGATCGCCAACGTGCCGGTGGTTCTGGCGGGTAACTTCGCGGCAGACAAGCTGCCATTGACCCTGATCCGTCGCCTGGCGGCCACGGCGTTCTTCGTGCTGGCCATCGTGGCGGTCTATACGGCGATGAAAGCCAGTGGTTGGGTGGGTTGACCGAAAGTTGCAGCCTGACGCAAGGCCTGTAGGAGCAGCCCTGCGCTGCGAAGAGGCCGGTATAGGCACCCCAAGTGGACTGCCCTTACCGGCCCTTTCGCAGCACAAGGCTGCTCCTACAATGGGACCGCGTAAACCGAAAACAAAGTCTTACGGCTTGGCCGCAGCCTGATACAGCGGCATCACCTTCGGAATCGCCGCCTGCAGCGAGGCAATGCGGCTTTCGGACGCCGGGTGAGTACTCATGAACTCAGGCGGTGCACCTTCGGAAGCCTTGCTCATCTTGTTCCACAAGGTGATCGCGGCATTCGGGTCGTAACCGGCACGCGCCGACAGCTCCAGGCCAATCAGGTCGGCCTCGTTCTCGTTGGCCCGGCTGTTGGGCAGGGTCATGGCGTAGTTCACCACGGTGTCGGCCATGGCCATGCTGCCTTGGCCGAGGCCGAAGATGGCACCGGCCCCCTGACGGGCCATTTCCACGCCGTACGCCTTGGACATGGCCTCGCGGCTGTGCTCACGCAGGGCGTGGGCAATCTCGTGCCCCACCACCGCGGCGATTTCCGCATCGGTGAGCTTGAGCTGATCGATCAGCCCGGTGTAGACAATGATCTTGCCGCCCGGGCCGCAGTTGGCGTTCAGTTCGTCGCTCTTGATCACGTTGACTTCCCAGTTCCACTGCGCGGCATCCGGGCGGAACTTGGGCGCCTGGGCGATCAGGCGGTTGGCGATGACCTGTACGCGCTTGGCATCGGCACTGGATTTGTCGAGCACACCTTTGCTCGATGCCTCACCCAGGGTCTGCTGGTACGACTGGGCGTACATCTGGTTGACCTCATCGGTCGAGAGCATGCTGAACATGTACTGCTGGCGCTGCACGCCGACAGCGCCGCCGCTGGTGGTGTTCACCGCCTGGCAACCGGCCAGCAGGATGCCAGCACTCAACAGGCTGACGACAAAAGACTTACGCATGAAAACACTCCCTTTTTACATGCGCCGTATCCTAGGCCGAGTCGCCAGTGCCCGCTATAGCCGTAGGGAAGATTTTATTCGCCTGCACCGGCCTCTTCGCGGGCATGCCCGCTCCCACAGGTATTTCATTTTCCCCAGGCGTACCGAACACCCTGTGGGAGCGGGCGTGCCCGCGAAAGGGCCCGTGCAGCCAGAGCATCAGGCCGGCGTGAGGCACTCCGGCGCATCCAGCTTCGGGTCATTGACGAAATTGGCCAAGGCACGCTCTCGCAATGTTGCCGGCGGGCTGGCCAGCAACTCGTGCAGGCGGGTGATCGGCGTATCCGGGTCAAGCCACGCCGCCTGTCCCGCCTCGTCCAATATCAGCGGCCGACGCTGGCTCATGGCTGCCTGGGTCACCACCGCGCAGCTCAGCCACACCTGGTCCTGCACCGGGTAGGCCTCCCACACTGCTGCAAAATACAGCGACGAGCCCTCCCCCGGGGTCAACCAGTACGGGCGTTTACGCACGTTGCCACGCCACTCGTAAAAGCCATTGGCCGGCATCAGGCAGCGACGCTGGCGAAATGCATCGCGAAACATTGGCTGCTCGACCAGGGTTTCGGCGCGGGCATGCGCGGGGGTACGGGACAGGTCTGTGAGCCAGGCCGGAGTAAGGCCCCAGCGCGCCTTGGCCAGCTGCTGCTGGCCGTCGAGCTGGCGCTGGATCAACACCGAAGCCCCGGGCGAAATGTTCCATTGGGCCGGCTGGCCTTCAGGGAAGCCAGGCAGGCTTGCAAGCGCCTGGGGCCAGCGAAACAGGGCGTAACGTCCACACATGGGCGAATTCAGAACCTAGCAGATCAAGGTACCGGGGAAGCTCTCCGGTTCGTCGCCAACCAGTGGCTGGGCATCATTGTACGCATCGATCAGCTGCCGTGCGTACTCGGCCTGCTCATCCGCCACCGCAAGCCCGAGCAGGCCTTGCAGGGGCAGCTCCCCCACACCCCCCATCAAGTCACGGCCCACCAGCTGCACGTTGATGCCTTCACTGGCCAGCATACCGACCAGCATTTCGGCTTCGAGCAGGTTTTCAGGTTCGTAGATACGCCGCATCAGTCGTTCTCACCGAAGACGTCCAGCATCCACTCCTCGCCATGAACCTGCAGCACGAAGCGGATAGGCTTGCAGCACACCTGGCAGTCCTCGATGTACTCCTGATCGCCACCGGACAGGTCGACCGTGGTTTCGACGTCTTCGCCACAATAAGGGCATTCGTAGTTCGCAGTTTCCAGCATCGCGGCCTCCGGGGTGACTTATGCGTATAATTGCCGGTCTGTTTACAGGGCCTGTGTGTGTCCGAGCCGTTTTTCGGAGCCCGCCCCTACCTTATTACCCTAGCCGTTTCCAACAAGAGAGCATGATGGGCGAATTCGATGCCATCCGACCGTACGACGACGCTGAGGTCCCTGCCGTTCTGGCACGCCTGCTCAGCGACCCGGCATTCCTCGATATCCTCACCCACTTCCGCTTCCCGCGTGCGGCCGGTGCTCTCGGCTGGTTGCTCAAGCCGCTGATTGCCCGTCGCCTGCGCAAGGAATTCGCTGGCGTCACCTGCGTTTCGACCCTGCAGGACAAAGTCGAATACTACGTCGACCAGACCATCGACCGCGCCACTGACGGCGTTACCTATTCCGGCGTGGAACAGCTCAAGGCCGGCACCGCCTACCTGTTCCTGGCCAACCACCGTGACATCGTCATGGACCCGGCCTTCGTCAACTACGCTGTGTACCACGCAGGCTTGCCCACCCCTCGCATTGCCATTGGTGACAACCTGCTGCAAAAGCCTTTTGTCAGCGACATGATGCGCCTGAACAAAAGCTTCATCGTGCACCGTTCCATCAGCGGGCGCCGCGAGAAGCTGGCAGCCTATCAGTTGCTCTCGGCCTACATCAGCCACTCGATCCGCAACGACGCCACGTCGATCTGGATCGCCCAGGCCGAAGGCCGCGCCAAGGACGGTGACGACCGCACCGATTCGGCGATCCTCAAGATGTTCCACATGAGCCGCAAGGACGAGCCGTTCGGTGCGGTGATCCAGAGCCTGAACCTGACGCCGGTGTCGATCAGCTACGAATACGACCCGTGCGACCAGGCCAAAGCCCGCGAGCTTTACATCCGCGCCACCACCGGTACCTACCAGAAGGCACCCGGCGAGGATGACAACAGCATCGCCAAGGGCATTACCGGCTACAAGGGCCGGGTGCACATCACGTTCACCCCGCCGGTGACCGCGTACTACGAGGACACCAAGCAGCTGGCAGCCGAAATCGACCGGCAGATCCTTGGCAGCTACCGCCTGTTCCCGGTGCATTACCTGGCGTATGCGATGTGGGACAGCAAGGATGAGGCGCTGCAGGTGCCGAGTGCCGAAAAGGTGTTCCCGGCGGACGAGCTGGCCAAGGCCAAGGAAGAATGGCAGCGCCGGCTGGATGCCTGCCCTGAAGAGCAGCGGCCTTACCTGGTGCTGCAGTATGCGACACCAGTGCGTAACCAGTATCAGGTCAGGCAGCAGGCACCTGTAGCCTGAAAGATTGCCGGGGCTGCTTTGCAGCCCATCGCGGCACAAGGCCGCTCCTACAGGGGAACGCGATCTCTTGTAGGAGCGGCCTTGTGCCGCGATGGGCCGCAAAGCGGCCCCAATTTCTCAGACCCAGGTACTGAACCAGGACAACAGCAACGCCATCGCCAAGCACGAAAAACCGAGAATGTAGAAGTAGCGTGGCACCCGCAGGTCGAACGCGTCCACCACCCCCTCCTCCACCGCCATGTATTCGCGGGTCTCGGCCTCGCGCCGCCGTGCGCTGTGCAGCAGCAACCCGCCCGGGCAGGTCAGCAGCAGCGCCAGCAGGTTGATCAACTTGGTGGGATGGGCGGCCAGGAACCCCCAGAGCACTTGCAAGGACATCACGCAACCTCGGTGTGAGCAGCGGCAAAGGCACGCATTCTACCCAAGTGGCTGTTCGGCGCCCGGCATGGGCGACAAAGTGTCATTAAATTTCATCTGTCATTCACTCGTCATCTGAACAGGCCACCCTGTCGGCCTCTCATCATCCGGAGCTTGTTCATGCTGCACGCCGAAAACCAGGACCGCCTCTACCTCGTGGCCCAGAGCGATGAACAACAGGCGTTGATCGATGGTTTTGCCATCAATGTGCAGGACCGCCAGTGGCTGGTCTACTGTGCGCTGGGCGGGCATGTACATGAAGATTTGCCAGAGGTGGATGCCGGGACGGGCTTCAGCTTGCTGGATTTCTACGTGGAAGCAGCGTAAGCCTTTGCTGGCCTCTTCGCGGATGAACCCGCGAAGAGGCCAGCAAAGGCAACAAAAAACCCGCTACCTGGCACAGGGAGCGGGTTTTTTCATCCAGCCAAACGCTTACTGGCCCAGCACCTGCCCGATGGTCGGGTCTTTGAACAGGCGGGTCAGGGCATCGCTCAGCACATCACCCACCAGCTGGGTATTGGTGTCCTGGTTCGGCGCCATGCCGAAACGCTGGTCCAGCGAAGCGCCGTAGCGGCCGCTGTAGCTGCGCCCGCCATTGCGCACGTCGGCGCGGAAGGTGGCGCCGATGGTAGCCTCGGTCACGTACAGGTTGTCTTTGGGCGACTGATATTTCAGCTCGGCCAGGGTCACGGTCAGCTGGGGGGCGCCAGAGGCATTCGGCGTCGGGGTGAAGCCGAGCAGGCGCACGGCAGCTTCGGCCTGGGCCTGCAGCTTGGGTACCACGTCGTTACCGCTGACGCTGATGGTGCTGGTCTCAGGGTACATGCCACCACGGGTGCCCAAGGATTGCGAAGGCCGGCCGTCAACCACCCGCACCACGACCGGCTGGCCGTGACCCACAGGGGCGAGCTGGGCCTTGAGCGTGGGTTGCGGGTTGAGTTGTTGCGGGCTGTGGGCACAACCGACCAGGCTGAGGCTGGCCACGGCAATCAAACCGAACAACAGACGTTGCAACATGCGCGTTTCTCCAGAAAATGCGGCAAAGGCCCACAGTATACCTAGCCAGGCACAGACCAGTCATCGGCCCGACCCGCTTGTCACAATCGTTTCATGGCCCCGCCCTTATCCTTGCGCCAAGCCCTCACGCAAAGGACTCGCCGCCATGGCCTCGCTCTGGACTCTGCTCTTCCAACGCCCGCGCCACAACACCTACGCCCGCCTCGATGGCCAAGGCAAATGCCTGGCTTTCAAGCAATGCAGCCAGGTGCCAAGCGGCAGCGGCTGGGTCCAGGTCGGTGAAATCCAGCTGGCCTGGCTGGGCCGCGAGCTGCCCGCCGACGCCCGGGTTTGCGCCCGCGCAAGCCGCCGCTGGCACCAGCGCATCCTCGCGGCCTGACAAACGCTGCAATAAAAACCACGAATGGCGACATTTCTGCCCGCGACATCGCTATAATCTCCCCCCGATTATAAGGACGTCTCCTGATCGGGCCCCGCACTCGCCGATTGACCCCGGCAACTTCACCGCTTCGCCCACAGAGAGCCTTCCACTCAGGTCTTGCATCGGCTGTCGTGCCTGCTTTTCCGGCCCTTCACACTGCATGAACCTGCGGGTTGCCATCGCGCAGTCCCCTTTTGAGGTTCACGTCTCCAAAAGAGCGTGAAAAAACGGTTTTCACAACTTCACAAGAGTGTGGCGAGCAAATGAACAGTCTGGCATGTGCAAAAGCGGCAGATGTGTCCCGAACAGCCCTGAACAGGCGGCAAATGCGCTCATCCCGTATGAGTGTCTGAACCGTTCCATAACGCACGCACGACACCTTGACCATAAGTCGAATTGCCGCACCCGTGGCAAACGGCGTTCAATAGCTGAACCCGAAGACTGATTGGCGGTGTCCGCGGAAGTTGCAAGAACTGCGAAAAGTCGGACATGGCGACCCTGGCTACCCCAGGTCCTATGCTGTCAATTAGGTAGCTGTAGATTGTGGAGACGCGTTAAATGGCGCAGAACGAATCGGTTGATGTAGTACTGGTAGGCGCGGGCATCATGAGTGCCACCCTGGCCGTACTGCTGAAGGAGCTTGACCCGACCCTGAAGCTTGAGGTCGTCGAGGCGATGGACTCCGGAGCCGCGGAAAGCTCCAACCCCTGGAACAACGCAGGTACCGGCCACGCTGGTCTGTGCGAGCTTAACTACACGCCCCAGGCCGCCGATGGCAGCATCGACATCAAGAAGGCCGTGCACATCAACGCCCAGTTCGAGGTGTCGCGCCAGTTCTGGGCCTACCTGAGCAAGAAGGGCAACTTCGGCTCGGCGCGTGCGTTCATCAACCCTGTCCCGCACCTGAGCTACGTCGAGGGTGACAAGGGTGTTTCCTTCCTCAAGAAGCGCTTCGAGCTGCTCAAGCAGCACCATGCCTTCGCTGACATGGAATACACCGAAGACAAGGCGGTGATGAGCCACTGGATGCCGTTGATGATGCCAGGCCGCCCGGCCGACCAGCACATTGCAGCTACCCGTGTAGCCAAAGGCACCGACGTCAACTTCGGCGCCCTGACCAACAAGCTGCTCAAGCTGCTGGGCAACTCGCCCGACGCGCAGGTGAAATACAGCAAGAAGGTCGTCGGCCTGCGCCGTAACGGCAACGGCTGGACCGTGAGCATCAAGGACGTCAACAGCGGCGGCAGCCGCGAGGTCGACGCCCGCTTTGTCTTCCTCGGCGCTGGCGGCGCGGCCCTGCCGCTGCTGCAAGCGTCCGGCATCCCGGAAAGCAAAGGCTTTGGCGGCTTCCCGGTCAGCGGCCAGTGGCTGCGTTGCGACAACCCGGAAATCGTCAAGCAGCACCAGGCCAAGGTCTACAGCCAGGCCGCCGTGGGCGCCCCGCCGATGTCGGTACCGCACCTGGATACCCGCGTTGTGGACGGCAAGACTTCGCTGCTGTTCGGCCCGTACGCCGGCTTCACCACCAAGTTCCTCAAGCACGGTTCGCTGATGGACCTGCCGCTGTCGGTGCGCATGGGCAACATCGGCCCGATGCTGGCCGTGGCCCGTGACAACATGGACCTGACCAAGTACCTGGTCAGCGAAGTGATGCAGTCCATGGAGCAGCGTCTGGAAGCCCTGCGTCGCTTCTATCCGCAGGCCAAGGCCGAAGACTGGCGCCTGGAAGTGGCTGGTCAGCGCGTGCAGATCATCAAGAAAGACCCGAAAAAAGGCGGTGTGCTGCAGTTTGGTACCGAGCTGGTCTCGGCCCAGGACGGCAGCCTGGCCGCACTGCTCGGCGCTTCGCCAGGCGCTTCGGTGACCGTGTCGATCATGCTGGAACTGATCGAACGCTGCTTCCCCGAGCAGGCCAAAGGTGCCTGGGCTGCCAAGCTCAAGGAAATCTTCCCGGCGCGCGAGAAGACACTGGCAACCGATGCTGCCCTGTACCAGAAGATCAGTGCCGACAACGATGTGGCGCTGGACCTGGTGGAAAGCAGCCCGGCGGCCAAGCACTACGCCTGAACCGCCCGGTAACGAAAAAACGCCCCTTGGGGCGTTTTTTTGTGCCTGGGGACCTATCAGCCTGTGCCGGCCTCTTCGCGGGCTTGCCCGCTCCCACAGGTTCGGCGCTGCCCCTCATCCCTGTGGGAGCGGGCAAGCCCGCGAAAGGTCCAGCACAGGTTGTATATCAACCGCGGGCGTTGTCGATGATCTCGATGTACTCAGGCGCATTGCGCTGGTCGGCAATTTGCTCGACGAAGGTCTTGCCGTGCTCGTCCTTGCCATCCAGGTCCAGGCCAGCTTCGACAAAGAAGCCGACAAAGCGCTCGAAATCGTCGACACGCAGCCCGCGGTACGCCTTGACCAGCTTGTGGTGCGAAGGAGAGGTCACGCCATCGGCCGGTTCGAACTGAAGGAACGACTTGATGTAGTCGTCGCTGATTTCGTCGCCGATTACCTGTTTCTTGTCTTTACGCATTGCCGACTCCAACTGGACCATCACGGGATTTCGAAGGCCGGCAGTTTACCCCTCGCAGGCTGCGTGGCTCAACGCGTACGTACGGTACCGGTGTGCAGGTCGGCCCAGATGTGGCCGTTGCCATAGGTGAGAAACTGCACGTACAGGGTCTCGTTACGCAGCAGGTCCATGATTACCCGGTAGTCACTGACCGGGTAATTCAGGCTCAAGGTGCGGCTTTTTTCGTCATACACGGGCTTCTTCAGGCTCTTGGCCGCTTCGCCGTCGAAGGTCAGCAGCACCTGGGCGATGGTCGCGCCCTTGCTCAACGGCTTGCCCTTCAGGCGCACCTGCAACGACGAGGTGATCGGGATCGGCTGCTGGTCGGACTGCCGCTGGGCACCCACTACCACCGAGTAGTCGGTCACCTGCAGCAGTTGCTGGCCGGTCGGCGCTTCCTGGCGCAGGGACTGGTCGTCAGGCGGCAGAAACTGGCTGTGCAGCGGTGCGGCGGCGAGTGGCAGGCTGACCGCCAACAGGAGGGGAAGAATCGCACGCATGTGAGGCTCCTTGAATGAAGGAGCACTCTAGCATGCAGGGCGGCGCCAGATTAAAGCCCCTTGACTGCGAAAATGCCGTTGGCATTGCGCCAGTAGCCTTTGTAGTCCATGCCGTAACCGAAGATGTAGCGGTCGACACACGGCAAGCCCACGTAGTTGGCCTTGAGGTCCGGGCTGGCCTTGCGGTCGTGGTCCTTGTCGATCAGGACTGCGGTGTGCACCGAGCGCGCACCGGCATGTTTGCAGAACTCGATAATGGCGCTGAGGGTGTGGCCTTCGTCGAGGATGTCGTCGACGATCAGCACGTCACGGTCGATGAACGACACTTCCGGCTTGGCCTTCCAGAACAGCTCGCCGCCGCTTGTCTGGTTGCGGTAGCGGGTGGCGTGCAGGTACGAGGCTTCCAGCGGGAACTGCAGGTGGGTCAGCAGTTTGCCGGAGAAGATAAGGCCACCGTTCATCACGCAGAACACCACCGGGTTCTTGTCGTGCAGGTCCTTGCAGATCTGCTCGCCGACTTTGGCGATGGCCGCTTCGACTTCGGCTTCGGTGTACAGGCAGTCAGCTTCACGCATGACTTGACGGATGTGCTCGAGATCGGCGGACATGGCGCTCTCCGGGGGTGCATTTTGGAAAAGCGGGCAAAGGTACGCATCCGCTCGTCCCAGATCAAGCATTTATGGACTAACGTCCAAAATGACCAGACGACAGCACAGGTTGAATAGATTAATCTAGCGCGGTTTTTTTGCCCGCCTTTCGGAGCCCCCCTATGCCCACTCGTGAGATCCGCCACCCGCTGATCCGCCACAAGCTCGGCCTGATGCGCCGTGCCGATATCAGCACCAAGAATTTTCGCGAACTCGCCCAGGAAGTCGGCGCGCTACTGACCTACGAAGCCACCCAGGACCTGCCACTCGAAACCTACGAGATCGACGGCTGGTGTGGCAAGGTGCAAGTTGAAAAAATCGCCGGCAAGAAGATTACCGTAGTACCCATCCTGCGCGCGGGTATCGGCATGCTTGACGGCGTGCTCAGCCTGATCCCAGGTGCCAAGGTCAGCGCCGTGGGTGTCGCCCGCAACGAGGAAACCCTCGAAGCCCACACCTACCTGGAAAAGCTCGCGCCGGACATCAACCAGCGTCTGGCCCTGATCATCGACCCGATGCTGGCCACCGGCGCTTCGATGGTCGCTACCATCGACCTGCTGAAAAAGGCCGGCTGCAAGGAGATCCGCGCCATGGTGCTGGTCGCCGCGCCAGAAGGCATCGAAGTGGTGGAAAAAGCCCACCCGGACGTGAAGATCTACACCGCTTCGATCGACCAGCGCCTGAACGAGCACGGCTACATCGTGCCGGGCCTGGGCGATGCCGGTGACAAGATCTTCGGCACCAAGCAAAAGGACGCCTGACCATGCAGGACGGCTTCAACGACCCGCTCTGGCGCCAGGTCGTTTCGGGCGCGCAGATGCTCTTCGTGGCATTTGGCGCGTTGGTGCTGATGCCACTGATCACCGGCCTCGACCCGAACGTCGCGTTGTTCACTGCCGGCATCGGCACGCTGCTGTTCCAGCTGGTTACCGGCCGCCAGGTACCGGTGTTCCTGGCCTCCAGCTTTGCCTTCATCACCCCGATCATCCTCGCCAAGGGCCAGTTCGGCCTGGCCGAGACCATGGGCGGCGTGATGGCTGCAGGTTTCGTGTACACCTTCATGGGCCTGATGGTAAAAATCAAAGGCACCGGTTTCATCGACCGCATGCTGCCGCCTGTGGTTATCGGCCCGGTAATCATCTCCATCGGCCTGGCCATGGCACCGATCGCTGCCAACATGGCGATGGGCAAAGGTGGGGACGGCGCAGCACTGATGCCGTACAAGACCGCCATGCTGATCTCCATGCCAGCCCTGCTGACCACCTTGATCGTCGCCGTGTTCGGCAAGGGCATTTTCCGCCTGGTACCGATCATCTCCGGCGTGCTGGTGGGCTTTGCCCTGGCCTTCGCCTTTGGCGTGGTCGACACGGCGAAGATCGCCGCTGCACCGTGGCTGGAAATCCCTAACTTCACTGCACCAGCATTCAACTGGCAGGCCATCCTGTTTATCGTCCCGGTCGCCCTGGCACCGGCGATCGAGCACATTGGCGGGGTGATTGCGGTCGGTAGCGTGACCGGCCGTGACTACCTGAAAAAGCCTGGCCTGCACCGCACCTTGCTGGGTGACGGCCTGGCCACCACGGCAGCCGGCCTGTTCGGCGGCCCGCCCAACACCACCTACGCCGAAGTGACTGGCGCAGTGATGCTGACCAAGAACTACAACCCGAAAATCATGACCTGGGCGGCGGTCTTCGCCATTACCCTGGCGTTCATCGGCAAGTTCGGCGCGCTGCTGCAAAGCATCCCGGTACCCGTGATGGGCGGCATTCTGTGCCTGCTGTTCGGTTCGATTGCGGCGGTGGGCATGAACACCATGATCCGCCACAAGATCGACCTGGCCGAAGCGCGCAACCTGGTGATCGTGTCGGTAACCTTGGTGTTTGGTATCGGCGGCGTGCTGATCGGCAGCGGTGACGGCCCGGATGACTGGGGCCTGAAGGGCATCGCCCTGTGCGCCATCGTGGCAATTGCCCTGAACCTGATCCTGCCGGGCAATGATGGCTGGAAGCACAAGAAACTGGACGACCAGTTGCCTTGATCCGGCTTTAACCTGAACCGGCCCTATCGCCGGCAAGCCGGCTCCCACAGGTACACCACAAGTTTCAGATACTGTGATGCCCTTATGGGAGCTGGCTTGCCGGCGATAGGGCCGGTATAGGCAGCCGCAATATCAGGCCTTTTCGCACATATCCGCCAGCACCCTCACCCACTCCGGGTGATCATTCAGGCACGGCACCAGCACCAGCTCCCGCCCGCCCGCCTCGACAAACTGTTCGCTGCCGCGCATGCCGATCTCTTCCAGCGTCTCGATGCAATCGGCCACAAACGCCGGGCACATCACCAGCAGCTTCTTCACGCCAGCCTTGGCCAGCTCATCCAGCCGCGTCTCGGTGTAGGGCTCGATCCACTTGTCCCGCCCCAGCCGAGACTGGAACGATACAGACCATTTGCCATCCGGTATGCCCATTCTCTGCGCAAAGGCTTTGGCCGTAGCCAGGCATTGCCCGCGGTAACACACCGCACGCACCTCGGCGGATGCGCCGTGGCAGCAATCGGCGGTGCGCAGGTCGTGCTTGTTGCCCTTCGGAAACAGCTTCTTCAAGTGCCGCTCCGGCAAGCCATGGAAGCTCAGCAACAGGTGGTCGTAATCCTGTTCCAGGTAAGGCCGGGCGCTGGCAGCCAGCGCTTCGATGTATTCAGGGTGCTCGTAAAACGGCTGCAGCACGCGCATCTGCAGGGGCAGCTGGCGCACGCTGATCACCTGTTTTGCCAACTCGACCACAGTGGTCACGGTACTGTCGGCGAACTGTGGATAAAGCGGCGCCAAGGTCACCTTGCGCACGCCTTGGCCTGCCAGGCGTTCCAGCACTTCGGGCAAGGCTGGCTGGCCATAGCGCATGGCAATTTCCACCGGGCCATGGGGCCAGTGCTCGACCATTGCTGACTGCAGGCGACGGGTCAGCACCACCAGCGGCGAGCCCTCCTCCCACCAGATCGAGCCATAGGCATGCGCCGACTGTTCCGGGCGCTTGATCAGGATCAACGACACCAGCAGGCGCCGCACCGGCCAAGGCAGGTCGACCACGTACGGGTCCATGAGGAACTGGTTGAGGTAGCGGCGCACATCGGCCACCGAGGTGGAGGCCGGGGAACCCAGGTTGACCAGCAGCAGGGCGTGATCGGTCATGCAGCGTCCTATGTCAGAGGCGGCTGGACAAGTTGTCCAGGGCCGATTGCAGATCGTTGAAGCGGAAGGTGAAGCCAGCCGCCAGCAAGCGTACCGGGCGCGCCCGCTGACCGCCCAGCAACAAGGTCGACATCTCGCCCAGGCCAGCCCGGAGCACCAATGCCGGCATCGGCAACAGCGCCGGCCGATGCAGGGCCCGGCCCAGGCGCCTGGCGAACTCGCGGTTACGCACCGGCTCCGGGGCGCAGGCATTATAAGGACCGCTGGCATCCTTGTGCTGCAAGAGAAAATCTATCAGGCCGACCTGGTCGTCTATATGGACCCATGGCATCCACTGCCGCCCATCGCCCAATGGCCCGCCCAGCCCCAGTTTGAAGGGCACGCGCAGGCGCGACAAAAAGCCGCCATCGCTGGCCAGCACCAGCCCGGTGCGCACCAGCACCACGCGGATGCCCTGTGCCTGGGAGCGCTGGGCCGTCTCTTCCCAGGCAATGCACAACTGGCTGGCGAAATCTTCGCGCACCGGTGGCGAGGCCTCGGTCAGTTCGCGTTCACCACCGTCACCGTACCAGCCCACTGCAGAGCCGGAAATCAGCACCTGCGGGCGTTGCTCACGAGTGCCCAGCCAGGTCAGCAATTGCTCGGTCAGGGTGACCCGGCTGGCCCACAGCAGGTTGCGCCGGGCGGCCGTCCAGGGCCTATCGGCAATCGGCGCACCGGCCAGGTTGACCACCGCATCAAGGTGATCGTCCGCCTCCAGCTCCTCCAGGCGGGCGATGCCACGCACGCCACTGCCACATATTTTCGGCACCTGCTCGGGTCGCCGGCTCCATACCGTGAGCCGATGCCCCTGGCCAAGCCAGTACTGGCACAGATGCTTGCCAATCAAACCGGTGCCACCTGTCAGCAATATATGCATGGCTGTGTCCTCGCAGAATGCGGCGGTGGTCTATTTTTAACATCAAGGCACTTTTTTGACCCGACGCTCTCGGATAAACATAGGCCAACCTGCCCGTGAAAGCGGAATAACCTTATACAGAATTTCTGGATTGTACAGGTTTGCCTGACAGCGTAGTCTGCTCATAGCAAGGTTTGAAGAGGCCATCATGACAGTACCTATTGCCATCATCGGGGCCGGTATCGCCGGCTTGTCAGTCGCCCAGGCGTTGCAAAAGGCCGGGCAGTCCGTGCATCTGTTCGACAAAGGCCACGGCAGTGGCGGGCGCATGGCCAGCAAGCGCAGCGAGGCCGGCGCGCTGGACCTCGGCGCCCAGTACTTCACTGCCCGTGACCGGCGCTTCGTCGAGCAGGTGCAACATTGGGTTGCCGCCGGCTGGGCCGAGCAGTGGAAGCCGCAGCTGTACAACTACCGTGATGGCGAGCTCACCCCCTCCCCCGACGAACAGACGCGATGGGTGGGCGTGCCACGCATGAGCGCCATCACCCGTGGGCTGCTCAAGGATGTGACAGTGAACTTCGGCTGCCGTATCGCCGAGGTGTTCCGCGGCAAGCAGTACTGGCACCTGCAAGATACCGAAGGCTGCAGCCATGGCCCTTACAGCCGCGTGGTGATTGCTGTACCGGCACCGCAGGCCACGCCACTTCTGGCCTCCACCCCGAAACTGGCAGCCGTGGCGGCGGGCGTGCAGATGGAGCCTGTCTGGGCTGTCGCGCTCGCCTTCCAGACACCGTTGGACACCCCGATGCAAGGCTGCTTCGTGCAGGACAAACCGCTCGACTGGCTGGCCCGCAACCGCAGCAAGCCCGGCCGCGACGAGCAGCTCGATACCTGGGTGCTGCACGCCACCTCTGACTGGAGCCGGCAGCACATCGACCTGACCAAGGAGCAAGTGATCGAACAGCTGTGGGGTGAGTTCGCCGAGCTGGTCGGCTGCGTGGTGCCAGCGCCCACCTTCTCCCTGGCCCACCGCTGGCTCTATGCGCGCCCCAGCAGCAATCATGAGTGGGGCGCACTGGCCGATGCTGATCAAGGTTTGTACGCCTGCGGCGACTGGTGCCTGTCCGGGCGGGTGGAAGGCGCCTGGCTCAGCGGCCAGGAAGCGGCGCGACGGCTGCTCGAACACATGGAATGATGTAAGGCCATCCAAAAATTCCTGTTTGCATAACTTCCCGGCTGTGCTGGAATAAACTTGTACAAGATTCTAGAATCGTACAAGTTTACCGGAGGCAGCCATGCACGACCCTTCAGCCCACAGCAAGCCGCGTATCGCCATCAGCGCCTGCCTGACCGGGCACAGCGTGCGTTACAACGGCGGCCACAAGGCCTCGGACCTGTGCCGTACGCAACTGGATGCTCATTTTGACTGGCTGCCGGTGTGCCCGGAAGTCGCCATCGGCCTGGGCGTACCGCGCGACCCGATCCGCCTGGTCGGCAACCCCGAACGACCGGAAGTGGTCGGCACCCGCAACCCTGGCATGGACTTGACCGAACCTCTGCGCGGCTATGGCGAGCAGATGGCCGCCGAGCTCGACGATATCTGCGGCTATATCTTCATGCAGAAGTCGCCTTCCTGTGGCCTGGAACGGGTCAAGGTGTATCAGGACAACGGCCATCCGGCCCTCCACGGTGGGCGCGGCGTTTACGCCCAGGCCTTCTGCGCTCAACGCCCGGACCTGCCAGTAGAAGAAGAAGGCCGCCTGCATGACCCCGTGCTGCGCGAGAACTTCATCAGCCGCGTGTATGCCTACGCCGACTGGCAGCGCCTGCTTGCCGAGGGCCTTAGCCGTGGCAGCCTGGTCCGCTTTCATTCGCGTTACAAGTACCTGGTGATGGCCAACAACCCGCAGGCCTACCGAACCTTGGGCCGCCTGCTCGGCAGCATGAGCAAGGATGACGACCCACACAGCATCGGCCCACGCTACTTCAGCGAGCTGATGCAGGCCCTGCGCCGCTGTGCCAGCCGCGGCACCCACTGCAATGTGCTGCAGCACCTCAGCGGCTATTTCAAGGACAGCCTGACGCAACAGGACAAGGCCGAGTTGCAGACACTCATCAGCCAGTACCAGCAAGGCGTAGTGCCACTTGTGGTGCCGCTGACCCTGCTCAAGCACCATTTGCGCAAGCACCCCGACGCCTATCTGCAGCAGCAAGCCTACCTGCAGCCGCACCCCGAGAGCCTGGGCTTGCGCAATGCAGTCTGAGGACTTGCTGCCCATCGGCGAACTGGCCCGCCGCACCGGCGTCAACCCGGTCACCCTGCGCGCCTGGGAACGTCGGTATGGCCTGCTCAAGCCCCAGCGCACCGCCAAGGGGCATCGCCTGTACCCGTTGGAACAGGTCGAGCGGGTCGAGGCAATCCTTGGCTGGTTGCAGCGTGGGGCATCGGTCGGCCAAGTGCGCGAGCTGCTCGACAAGCCGTCCAGCACGCCGCCCAAGGGTGACTGGCAGGCCCGGCAGTTCCAGCTGATCGAGGCCATTGCCAACCTGTCACAGCGCGCCCTTGACCAACAGCTTAACCAGGCCATGGCCCTGTACCCGGCCGTTACCCTGTGCGAACAACTGCTGCTGCCGCTGCTCGACCTCCTCGACCTGCGGTGGCGCAATTACTTCAATGCGCAGCTGGAACAGGCGTTTTTCCACAGCTGGCTTCGCAGCAAGCTTGGTGCCCGCGTCTACCATGACAACCAGTTATTGCAGGGCCCTGCGGTGTTGCTGGTGGAAGACAGTGAACGTGCCTTCAGCGCCGGTTTATGGCTATGCGCCTGGCTGTTCACCAGCAACGGGTTCCCAGTCGAGGTACTGGAAAACCCCGTTGCAGGTCCGCACCTGCAACGTGCGGTCAGCACACTCAACCCCCGCGCCGTGCTCCTGCACCTGGGGCCCCGCATCGATGGCAAGGCACTGCAACGCACCCTGTACAACCTGCCCATGACAATCCTGGCCGGCGGCCCGACGCTGTTGCTGCATGAAGCGCAGTTGCGTGCCCTCGAGCTGCCCAACCTGGCCCTGTTCGACACCCCGCAGGTGGCTTTGCGCTTGCTTCAAGCCCATGACCGCCAGCCTGTAGAGATGAATGCCCCATGCACCTGACCTGGCTGCGCAGCGACCTGCGCATCGATGACAACACCGCTCTCAGCGCCGCCACCGAGCGCGGGCCGACCATTGCCCTTTGGCTGGTCAGCCCCGGGCAATGGCAAGCCCATGATGATGCCGCCTGCAAAGTCGACTTCTGGCTGCGCAACCTGCGCGACCTGCGCCAGTCGCTGGAAGGCCTGAATATTCCCCTGCTGATCCGCAAGATCGACACCTGGGACCAGGCGCCACAAGCCGTGCTTGAGGTATGCCGCCAACATCAGGTGGCAAGCGCCCACTGGAACGAAGAGTACGGCATCAACGAGCAGCGCCGTGACGATGCCACCCGTGCCCTGCTGGGAAAGTCGGGCATTCAGGCCCACAGCCACCTCGACCAGCTGTTTTTCCGCCCGGGCACCATCCTGACCCGCAGTGGTGACTACTTCCAGGTTTTCAGCCAGTTCAAGAAAACCTGCCTGGAGCACCTGCACCGCAGCCTGCCTGCCCTGGCCCACCGGGTTAAGCGCCAGGCACCGCTGCACATCCCTGCCGACCCGCTTCCGCAACACGTGGACGGTTTTGAAACACCCACGCGCGCCTTGCGCGAATATTGGCCAGCGGGTGAAGCCGAGGCGCAGGGGCGGCTGTCCCGCTTCCTTGACGAAGCCATCGACGACTACCAGCTACAGCGTGACCTGCCTGCCAAGCCTGGTACCAGCCAGCTTTCGACTTATCTGGCCGCCGGCGTGATCTCGCCCCGCCAGTGCCTGCACGGTGCACTGGCCAGCAACCGAGGCGAGTTCGACAGTGGCAGTACCGGCGTACAAACCTGGATCAACGAACTGCTGTGGCGCGAATTCTACAAGCACGTCCTGAGCGGTTATCCACAGGTCTCACGCCACCGCGCCTTCCGCGCCCAGACCGAAGCCTTGCCCTGGCGTGACGCCCCGGCAGACCTGGAGGCCTGGGAACAAGGCCGCACCGGGTTCCCGATCATCGACGCCGCCATGCGCCAGCTGCTGGATACCGGGTGGATGCACAACCGCCTGCGCATGGTCGTGGCCATGTTCCTCAGCAAGAACCTGCTGATCGACTGGCGCAAGGGCGAGCGGCACTTCATGCGCCACCTGATAGACGGTGACCTGGCTGCCAACAATGGCGGCTGGCAGTGGAGTGCCTCCACCGGCACAGACGCAGTGCCCTATTTCCGTATCTTCAACCCGATTTCACAGTCTCAACGTTTCGACCCTCAGGGGCACTTCATCCGGCACTGGCTGCCGGAATTGCGGGGGCTAGATGAAAAAACCATCCATCTACCCGTGAAGTCGGCTGATCTTTTTGCTAATAATTCCTATCACAGTCCAATTGTCGATCTCGGCAGCAGTCGCCAGCGCGCGCTGGAGGCCTTCAAGAGCCTCCCGCGTCGGCAGGATCAGAGGGCAATAACTTGAAGAACGCACGCAGTATCTGGGTGACGGGTGCCGGTAATGGACTCGGCCTCGCATTAGTGGAGGCGCTGCTCGGGCAAGGACACCGGGTAGCAGCAAGCGGTAAGGACAGCGATGCACTGGAGGCCTTGAGTGCGTGTTATGGCAGCCAGCTGTTGCGGTTGCCTTGGCAAATGCATGAAGAACAACAGGTGGCGAATGCCTGCCAGCAGATATGCCATGCCTGGTGCTCGCTGGATGGCTTGATCATAAATGCCGGCACCAGTGATTACCTGCCGGCCGATGTAGCAGACAGCGAACTGTTCGAGGCGATAGGCAGTACCAACCAGCTGGCAGGTGAGCTGTGCCTGAGCAAAGCGCTGCCTTTGCTGGCGAAGGGCGATTCGCCGCAGGTGATGGCGTTGTTCAACCGTTATTCAGCGTTGCAGCTGTATGCACCGACACAGGTCATTGCGGGCTGGAACAACCTGCCGCAATGGATGCGTGAGCAACGCAAGCCTCTGAAGGAGCTGGGCATCGGGCTGACTGTAGTGGCGCCACAGTCGCTGAAGGTGCCGGTGACGTCGGTGCAGGCGATACCGGAGGAGTGGACGCCGCAGGGTGTCGCTGAAGCGTTGTTGCGTCGGTGGCCGCAGGGAGAACCGGAACTGATCCTGGAAACCCTGGACATCAGTAGCCTGTGGCCGTTGACGCGCTGATACCTGAAAACAGGGTTGGATTCTTCGCGGGCGCGCCCGCTCCCACAGGAATACCCAGATCTTGAATGCTGCGGTATCCCTGAGGGAGCGGGTTATCGAAGCGTAGAACCCCGCGAAGACGCCGGCGCAGGTGAACTCAGAGCGCCATGCGGTAATGGAGGCTGTAGCTTTCCACCCCATCGTTGGGCTCTTTGATACCCGCATTGGAGTAATGGATCGCCCGCACTCCGATCTCATGCCCGCCGGCAAAGCGCAAACCAAAGCCGATGCGGTCCTCGAACTGGAACGACGAGCCTAGCTCGTTGCTTTCCAGTTCGGTGCTGGAAAACGCCGCCACACCAATCCCTGCCTCGATGTAGGGCTTCACCGACTCCCCGGCAAACTCATAGACGAAGACTGGCGCAAACGACAGGCTGTGGTTGCTCGCCGTCTCGTCACCATCCCAATAGGTGTAGGCCCCATCCCAGTAGCCAGTCAGCCGACCAACGCTGGTCTGCCACCAGCTCGCATCCCAGTTCGATTGCAGCCCTAATCGGTAGACCATGGTCGAGTCACCGGTCTGCCCTACCGAAAACGAAACGTCGGCAGCCTGTGCCGACATCGCTTGCCCCAATGTAAAGGCAGCAGCCGCCGCCAAGCCAAGCAGTTTCCTCATAAGAAACATCCTTCTTCCTGATGCTGTTATTAGTGTCCGCCTCATCTCAGGCAAAGCGGTAGAAAGCAGAAGTGGAACGATAGTTCAGCTGTCTTTCACGTTTTTTTCACAACGCAAAGCTTTGCACATCGTCGGACTTACGCCACAGCACAGGTAGGATTTTTCTGAGATTTTCTGGATCAGCGCTACTCCAGAAGCGGGCATCGCCGGCCGGGCCTTCGGCCAACAGATCGTTGGCACCCAGCAGCCGCTGCAGTTGGCGCGCCACAGCGGCGCCGGTGTCGATGATAGCCACGTCCGCCGGCACCAGGTCGGCCAGCAACGGGCGCAGGAAGGGGTAATGGGTGCAACCGAGGATCAGCGTATCGCAGCCGGCGGCCAGCAACGGCTGCACATAGCCAAGCAGCATCTGGCGCAGCGCCAGGCTGGTCAGGTCTCCGGTTTCAATCAGCTCGACCAGCCCTGGGCAAGGCTGGGTGATGACCTGCACGTCGCTGGCGAAGCGGTCGAGCAAAGCGGCGAATTTGGCGCTCTGCAGGGTACCGGTAGTGGCCAGCACACCGACCACGCCCGAGCGGGTAGCCGCCGCCGCGGGCTTCACAGCGGGTTCCATGCCCACCAGCGGCCAGGTCGGGTACAACTCGCGCAAGTCAGCCACCGCCGCTACCGTGGCGGTGTTGCACGCCAGTACCATGGCCTTGGCGCCTTGTGCCTGGAAGAACGCGGCAATACGCCGGCAGCGTTCACGGATGTAGTCTGGCGACTTCTCGCCATAAGGCACATGGCCACAGTCGGCCACATACAGCAGCGTCTCGTTGGGCAGCAGGCGCTGGATCTCGGCGAGCACCGACAAACCGCCGACCCCCGAGTCCATCACGCCGACCGGCGCCGAGCGCTCAGCCATCGCGCTTGCCGCAAACAGTACAGGCAGGGTCACGCTTGACCCGCAACTCGCGAATGCGGGTGCCGAGGGCATCGATCAACAGCAGGCGGCCAACCAGCGGCTCGCCAAACCCGGCCAGCAGCTTCATCGCCTCCAGCGCCTGCAGGCTGCCCACCAAGCCCACCAGCGGCCCGATAACGCCCGCTTCGCTGCAGGTCAGCTCATCTTCACTGCCATGCCCATACAGACAGTGGTAGCAGGGGCTATAGTCGCGCCGAGGGTCGAACACCGACAGCTGCCCTTCCAGGCGGATCGCCGCGCCGCTTACCAGCGGTTTGCAAGCAGCCACACAGGCAGCGTTGACCGCTTCACGGGTAGCGAAATTGTCGGAGCAATCCAGCACCAGGTCGACCGCCGCCACAGCGGCAGCGAGCGAGTCTTCATCCAGGGCCTCGCGATGGGCGACCAGGCCGATCTCCGGGTTGATCGCCTGCAAGCGCTGCAAGGCCGAATCGACCTTGCTCATGCCGACGCTGGCACTGTCGTGAATCACCTGGCGTTGCAGGTTGGTCAGGTCGACGGTGTCGAAGTCGGCCAGGTGCAGCTCACCGACCCCGGCGGCAGCCAGGTACAGCGCAACCGGCGAGCCAAGGCCGCCGAGCCCGACGATCAGGGCCTTGCTCTGCTTGAGCCGCAACTGGCCGTCGATGTCGATCTGGGCCAGCAATACCTGCCGGCTGTAACGCAACAGTTCCTCATCACTCAGCATGGCAGGCGCCCCAGGGTAATGCGTTCATGGCCGCCCAGGTCCGTGCGGCTGGCAACCTCGATAAAACCTTGCTCAGCCAGCAAGGCGCGTACTGAAGCTGCCTGGTCGTAACCATGCTCGAGCAGCAACCAGCCACCCGGCAACAGGTGCGCGGGGGCCTGGGCCGCAATCACGCGCAGGTCGTCCAGGCCATCGGCGCCGGCCACCAGCGCACTGCTGGGCTCGAAGCGCACGTCACCGGCCACCAGGTGCGGGTCGGCGGCGGCGATGTAGGGCGGGTTGCTGACAATCAGGTCGAAACGCTCGCCGGCCAGGCTGTCGAACCAGTGGCTTACCCGCACCTGGGCGTTGCCCAGGCCCAGGCGCTGGCGGTTGCGCTCGGCCAGGGCAGCGGCCTCCTCCACCCGGTCAACCGCAGTTACCTGCCAGGCCGGGCGATCGCTGGCCAGGGCCAGGGCAATTGCACCGGTACCGGTGCCCAGGTCGAGGACCTTGGCTGGCGAGGCAGGTTGCAGTTCGAGGGCCGTCTCGACCAACAGTTCGGTATCCGGCCGCGGGATCAGGGTATGCGGCGCCACTTCCAGGTCGATCTTCCAGAAGCCCTGCTGCCCGAGGATGTAGGCGACCGGCTCGCCGCCGCGGCGGCGCTGCAGGTAATCGGCGTATCTCTGGGCATCTTCGCTGCTGACAATTCGCTCGGGCCAGGTGTGCAGGTAGCTGCGCGATTTGCCGATGGCAGCAGCCAACAGCAATTCGGCATCCAGCCGCTCGGTGGGCGATTCGGGCAGCTGCGCGTTGCGCAGCAAGCTGGCGATGATGGTCATCAGTCCCCCAGGGCAGCCAGTTGATCGGCCTGGTATTCGGCCAGCAGCGGTTCGATCACTGCGTCCACGCCACCGCTGAGGATGTCGTCCAGCGAGTACAAGGTCAGGTTGATACGGTGATCGGTCACCCGGCCCTGTGGATAATTGTAGGTGCGGATGCGCTCGGAACGGTCACCGGAGCCCACCAGCAGCTTGCGCTCGCTGGCAATGGCATTCTGTGCTGCGCTGGTCTGCATGTCGTTGAGCTTGGCCGACAGCCAGGACATGGCACGGGCGCGGTTCTTGTGCTGCGAACGCTCTTCCTGGCATTCGACCACGATGCCGGTGGGCAAGTGGGTGATACGGATCGCCGAGTCGGTCTTGTTCACGTGCTGGCCACCCGCGCCAGATGCACGGTAGGTGTCCACGCGCAGGTCGGCCGGGTTGATTTCGATGGCTGCTTGTTCGTCCGGCTCGGGCAGCACCGCCACCGTGCACGCGGAGGTGTGCACGCGGCCTTGGGATTCGGTTTCGGGCACGCGCTGGACGCGGTGCGCGCCAGACTCGAACTTCAGCTTGCCGTAGACGTTCTCACCCTCGACACGGGCGATGATCTCCTTGTAGCCGCCGTGCTCGCCTTCGTTCTCGGACAGGATCTCCAGGCGCCAGCCGCGTTTTTCGGCGTAACGTGAATACATGCGGAACAGGTCGCCGGAGAAGATCGCCGCCTCGTCGCCACCGGTGCCAGCGCGGATTTCGAGGAACACGTTGCGGCCATCGTTGGGGTCTTTGGGCAGCAGCATGCGTTGCAGCTTCGCCTCCAGCGTCAGCAGCTGCTCCTTGGCTTCACGCACTTCTTCCACGGCCATTTCGCGCAGGTCCGGGTCGCTGTCCTTGAGCAGCGCCTGGGCACCTTCAAGGTCGCCCTGGACTTTGCACCACTCTTTATAAGCAGCGTAGACCGGCTCGACCTCGGCGTATTCACGGGAATACGCGCGAAAGCGCGTCTGGTCGGAAATGACCTCGGCATCACCGAGCAGTGCGGTGAGCTCTTCGAAGCGGTCCTGGAGGATATCCAGTTTGTTCAGCAGCGACGCTTTCATTGCGGGGATTTGTCCGTGGAGCCCTCGTTGAGGGCAAAGAGTTCCTGGGCCATGGCCAGCGCATCAAGGCGGCCCTCGGCCGAGAGCTTTTTCAACTGCACGCTGGGCGCGTGCAGAAGTTTGTTGGTCAGCCCCCGGGCCAGTTGGGCCAGTACGTCCTCGGGGTTGCCGCCGTTGGCCAGCAGGCGCTGGGCCTTTTGCAGTTCTTCATCGCGCAGGCGCTCGCTTTGCTGGCGATAGGCCTTGAGCACATCCACCGCAGCCAGTTCGCGCAAGCGCACCATGAAATCTTCGGCGCCCACCGACACCAGCTCTTCGGCAGCCTGGGCGGCGCCCTGGCGGCTCTTGAGGTTTTCCGCCACCACGTCGTGCAAGTCATCGACAGTGTACAGGTAGACGTCGTCCAGCTCGCCGACTTCAGGTTCGATGTCGCGCGGTACGGCAATGTCGACCATGAAGATCGGCTTGTGCCGGCGCTGTTTCAGCGCACTCTCGACCGCGCCCTTGCCCAGGATTGGCAGTTGGCTGGCGGTGGAGCTGATGACGATGTCGCTGTTGGCCAGTTCCTGGGGGATGTCGGCCAGCAATACGGCATGCGCGCCGAACTGCTCGGCCAGGATACTGGCCCGCTCCAGGGTGCGGTTGGCCACGACGATACGCCGCACGCCTTGCTCATGCAGGTGGCGGGCGACCAGGGTGATGGTTTCGCCGGCACCGATCAACAAGGCCTGGCTACGGCCCAGGTCGCTGAAGATCTGCTTGGCCAGGCTGACCGCAGCAAACGCCACCGATACCGGGTTTTCACCGATGGCGGTGTCGGTACGCACCTGCTTGGCAGCGCTGAAGGTGGCCTGGAACAGGCGCCCGAGCAGCGGGCCGACGGTGCCGGCCTCGCGCGCCACGGCGTAGGCGGACTTCATCTGGCCGAGGATCTGCGGCTCGCCGAGCACCAATGAGTCCAGGCCGGAAGCCACGCGCATCATGTGCTTTACCGCATCGTGCTCTTCATGCACGTAGGCGCTGGCGCGCAGCTCGTCCAGGCTGAGGCGGTGATAATCGGCCAGCCATTGCAGCACGGCGTCGGCGGACAGGTGGTCCTGCTCTATATAGAGCTCGCTGCGGTTGCAGGTCGACAGGATCGCCGCCTCGCGGCTGGAAGTCAGTCGGCAGAGCTGCTGCAGGGCGTCTACCAGCTGCTCTGGGGTAAACGCCACGCGCTCGCGTACGTCTACCGAGGCAGTCTTATGGTTGATACCAAGTGCAAGAAAGGCCATGCAAGGTCGCTGGTTGTGACGGGAAGCCGATAATTGTCCTCTTTCGCAGGTTTTAGAACAACCACCGTTCGCTATTGCGCTGATAGCGCTGCGGCTATCGCCGCTCGCGGGCCAGCATGAGCGTTGATTTCAGCTTTCACTCCCGCTTCTGATCTGCCTTTGATCTGGCTTTTGATCTGGCTTTTGATCTTCGCGACTTCAGGAGGCCGAACGCAGGCCTTGCGAAGGGAGGTGACGGGCATGGATGCCCGTCAAGCGCTGGGCCCCAGGATGGGGCCTGCAGCGCGGTGCTCCCGGGAGCGAGGCCGGAGTAAGGGAACCCCGGAGCGCAGCGCAGGGGCCGGATGATCGGAGCGCAGCGTTTTTTGGTTACTTT